>NZ_JAMYUM010000016.1:0-163073 GCF_040322975.1 Mesorhizobium sp. M0074 | reverse complement strand
TCGATTGGTCATGGCACTTCCCCTTCCACGGGAATCGGTGATCGCAACGTCACCACCGTGCCATGGCCGCTCGCCCCTCAGAGCAAGCCCCGTTCTCTCTCCAAAACTTTTTGCAGAACCTTCAGCACACTATCCACAAGACCAGACGATGCAAGGGCGGGGTCTATCCAGACTCGCATCTTTACGAGCACTTCGGGCTCGTACGTTGACCCAACTTGGACGTGGCGTGTCGTGGGTGAAGGCGGGAGTACTTGTCCGAGAGCCGGATGCGGGAGATCTGCAGGTCCGGTTCGATGAGCGGGGTGTGGAAACGGAGCCAAGGTTGAACCAATAAGGCAGGACCAGACGAAGGGGCGGCAAACAGATATGTTCAACCTACCGCCACTGCGCCACACCTCGACTCTACCGTTTCTTCGCGTTCACCAAGGGCGAAGAAACGCGGAAGGCTGGCATCTGATTGACGGTCGGAAAAGCGCGGTCGCGCCAGTTGTCGCACCTCATTAGACCGTTTCGAGCCGGCTGAACCGAACCGGGATGAGTTTACGAGTCTTCAGTTGCCCTGCCGAACCCTTGTCGATGACCGTCAGCAACTGCACATCTTCAGGTCCCACAGGCAGAACCAGGCGTCCCCCCGGCTTGAGCTGCTCAAGCAAGGCCGGCGGCGCCCGCCCGGCCGCGACGGTGACCAGGATCTTGTCGTATGGGGCGTGCTCGGGCCAGCCGCGCGACCCGTCTCCGACACGAATGCCGACATTGGATAAGCTTAGGCCCTGCAGGAGAGCCTCGGCATGGCTTGCGAATTCCTCGATGATTTCGACGCTCCAAACTTGCCCGGCGAGTTCCGCGAGAATTGCGGTTTGATAGCCCAGGCCGGTGCCGATCTCGAGCACCGCCTCGTGCGGTTGCGGCGCAATGAGATCGGTCATGAGAGCGACGATGAAAGGCTGCGAGACGGTTTTATCGAAGCCGATCGGCAGCGGCATGTCCTGGTAGGCATAAGGTGCAACCGAGGCTGGCACGAAGAGATGCCGCGGCACTCGCCGCATCGCTGCCATCACCCGCTCATCGAGCGCCGCCTTGCCGAGTTCTTCGCTTGCAAGGTCGGTATGGATTGCAATCATCTCGACCATGTGCCTGCGTAGGACCGCGAGGTGCTCTTCGTTCATTGGCTTCATGACGGTGGGGCTTTCCTCAACCAGCTTGCTGCCGGAGAGCCTTATATCCTGTTCGTCACGGTAGCGCCCGCCATCGTTTCCATTACGGGTGTCCAGGGCAAGCGTGGGTGACAGTCTTGGCAGGCTATCGCCGGCGGCGACCCTGGAGATTCTGGGCGCCATATCGCCATAGCCCCACGACTATGGCGCGCATCAGCTTCGCCAGCACCGGCCGGGAGCGCGAGGCGCCGGAGCCGTGCTCCTGATGGACCAAGCGGCCGCCGGCCGCCTTGAGTTCGTCGACTTGGGCGCTCGCCTGGTCCTCGGTCGAGACGCGGGCATCACCAATGAGGCCGCAGCTGGGGGCACTCGCGATTGTGCGCGCATTCGGTCGTTTTTGACAGGGCTTTTTTTGGGGTGTTTATACACATAAGGAATGTGCCAGAAAACGAACGTATGAATGCGTCTGGTGAGGCCTCAAGACGATGCCGCGGTCCGCGATCCGGTCATCATCACCAAGAACGGCCGCCCGCGTACCGTGCTGCTGGCCTACGAGGATTTTGTCCGGCTGTCGAAGCGCGACCGGCGGGTCGAGATGACAGCGGAGCTCAGCGCGGACGAAATCGCTCCGGTCGAAGCCTCCGAAATGGAGCCGGGTCTTGACCATCTTAACGACGAGCTCCCCGGCGCAAGACGCTTGATGGCAAAAAATGCCGCCGGCTGAAAGCAAGATCGGCTCTTTCGTTATTCCTCTCAGGCGGGCGGTTTTGTGGTCATGTCAGGGGTCTTTCGTTTCGCCGCACGGAGCGGGGATCGCGACGCCTTCGGCGAGCGCGGCTGCGGCGAGCCTGCGGTCAAGCGTGGCAAGCGGAAGCTCGCTCTCGATGGTGAGCGCCAGATAGCTGGCGTCATAGGCGATGAGCTGGTGGCGTGCCGCCAACGCCAAAATCTTGCCGTCCTGGCCCGCTCCGGCATCCTCGAGCGGCCGTCAAGACGACGCTGCGCGCTTCATGCCAGAACAGCGAAGGGATAAGAGCAGTCGCGCCTGGAAGCTGGCGCAGAAGGGCTTCGGCCGCCGCGTCATTCTCGTCGGGAAGCACCCAGGCGCAGCAACCGAGACGTCGACGACGAACGGCGTCAGACGAGGATCGCTAATGACGTCCTTCGTCGCGCCAGGCCCTGACCTCCTCCTGCGTCACGGGCTTTGCGCGGGCGCGCGCAGCCCTGGTCTCCTCGATTGCCGCCTCGACGTCGCTGCGGCGCTGAATCCGCGTCAGTTTGGCGATCGGATCGTTGCCGCACGCGATGACAATGTCCTCGCCAGCTTCGACCCTGGCCAGCAGCTCGGAAAGGTGTGTCTTGGCCTCGCCGACCTTCACCGTGACGGTCATTGCTTTGTCCTCGTACGAGCTTCCTGTGCTGCGGCGGGCCGTGCGCTGTCGTCGATACGAGCGCTGCTTTGCCCAGCAATTGCAATTCTGCGCCACGACAGCGCCGATTTCGCCGGATGGTCAAGCCTTGGTCAAGTCACTATCGATAAGCGGGAATTATCGATAGTGTTCTTTGGCCTCAGCATCATCCTCGGTGACTGTGGCTTTCACTTCCCGATTTCAATTAAAGCCCTAAGCTGAAAAGTCAGCCGATGGTTTTTGCCTTCTCGCTTCAATCGAAGGCGAGCGACGGGCCTTTTGCAAGGCTGTTGGCCCCAGTCCAGATGAACTCAAGATGGTCGCGGCGGTGCCGAGTTCCGAAGGTCAGCGGCGAAGGATCTGCGGACGTCCCGTTCGCGGCTAACGGCTCAGGGCAACTCCCGATACTTGAATCCATCGCGCGGAGGTAATACCATATTTCGAGGTGTCCTTACCGAGGCTGCAATGACAACAACCGTAACCGCAAAAGGTCAAGTGACCATTCCCAAGCCCGTGCGCGATCTCTTGGGGATCGCACCGGGCAGCCAAGTGGATTTTCGCCGCGCCGCCGACGGCAGCGTGGTGTTGGTTCGTGCGGACGAAAAACGGCCGGCGAGCCGCTTTGCCAAGCTGCGCGGCCATGCGGGCAAGGGGCTGAGCACCGAGGCGATCATGACCTTGACGCGCGGCGAAGCGTGACGCTGGTCGACACCAACGTTCTGCTCGACCTCGTCACCGACGATCAGGACTGGGCGGAGTGGTCGATCGAACAGTTGGAGGCCGCCTCGCTGCGCGGACCGTTGCTGATCAACGACGTCGTCTATGCAGAGCTCTCGGTCCGCTACAGCCGGATCGAGGATCTCGACGCCTTTCTTGACGCGGCCGGCCTCGAGATCGTGACGATGCCGCGGCCGGCGCTATTCCTGGCCGGAAAGGTGTTCACCCAGTATCGCAAATCGGGCGGATCGCGCACCGGGGTGCTGCCGGATTTCTTCATCGGCGCCCACGCGGCGGTCGGTGAGCTGCCGCTGCTCACCCGCGACGTCGGCCGTTATCGCACCTATTTTCCATCGCTGATGTTGATCACGCCAGCCTCCTGAGCGCGCCTGGCGAGGCCTCGAACGGCGCCGGCAGGGGAGGGTGCTTTTTAGAGCCCGGACGCTTTGGTCAGGTTGACTCGGTAACGATCGCGGCGGCGTTGGTATTTGCGGGTGTCGGTTTTATTTCCCGATTTCAACTGAAGTCGTAAGCTGAAATGCGGAACCGCCGTTTACACCTTACGGCTTCAAGCGCGAGGAGGGGACCGTCAGAGCCTTGGTGAGGTCGACGCGGAACCGATCGCGCGCGGCAGCTCGTAAGGGCGGGACGTGCCGGAGTCATGCTCCGAAGTCAGTTCGCAGCCGGCCGAATGCTGCTCGACCCGCGCGCGCTTCTGTAGCTCGTCCGTCTACGCGCGCATGACCGCTCAGGCGTCACTGTGGCCGACGGAAGGACGATTGTGAGCCTCGCGAGCCATTTGCAGTGCCCGAGTCTCGCAGCTTGTGCCCATCCACGAATTGACTATTTTGCATGACTATGAGCGAGCATCTGGCCTTGGTTCTGACGACAGTTAACGCGCCCTACAGCGAACAGCTCGACGGGGTGGCGCTGGCTCATTGTCTTTCGGATCTAGATCTGGCGAAGCAGTATCCTGGGCAGGTCAGTGCCTTCCTTGGAGAAGTGCCGGTCGAGCAGCAGATGGAGTTCGCCGCCGCGCACCAGATAGCGGTCGATGATCTGAAGGCTTTCGCGGCCCATTCTCTGCCTGGTCCGGCGAGACCTATTAACTCGCTGCTTGATGATCGAGGTCCATAGCCGTCGTCCGTCCGAATGGCGGCGGCTTTTCGCCATTGCTGCCGATCTGATCGACCAGCTCCGGAAGAAGGCCGGAGGTTTTGAATTCGAATGGTCGTTTGGCGGCGGCACGGCGATGATGATCCAGATCAACCATCGCGAAAGCCACGACGTCGATATCTTCCTCGACGACCCTCAGCTACTCGGCTTCATTGACCAAGAGCCAACAGGGAGGGCATTGCCGGTCGCCGGCAGAGCAACTTGGCCATATTAGGCGTTAGGCGGCGACAGTTCCATGTCTCGCCTTCTCGACCGTGACGGTCACCTTTCGGTCAAGCCGGTTCAGCACCCGCACAAGCCGATCGATGGTAAACTTGCCAAGCGTTGCGGATGTTCGAAATATCCGACGGCCTAACGCCGGTCACCTCCGCCGCAGCTCTGACCGTGAGGTGCCGCCGATTCAGCGCAGCGATGATCTCGGCCGCCAGGAAGGCCTTCATCTGCTTGGTATCGGCGTCGGGATCCCCCATGTCCGCGTAGACATTGCCGCTGCCTCTGACGATCTCGATTTTTTCTCTGTCATGACTCGATCTTCCGTATTTGCTTCAGCCGCGCCTTGATGAGGTCGATCGCCTCCTTAGGCGTGGCGATGCCCGTGGTCGACTTCTTCTGGAATGCACGCACGACCCAGATGGCATCGCCGAGCTGGACGGCATAGATGACCCTGTAGGCGTGGGAGGGGTAGGGCAGGGCGATTTCCATCACGCCTGACCCCGGTGCTTCATCGGCTTTGCCAGATCGGCCTTCTGCCCGAAGCGTGCGACCGCCAGCGCGTCCAACATTCTATCCTGCACGGCTGTTGGCTTGCCGGCCGCAAGGCGGCGAAGCGGCGCTGAGGGCGGCGATGGTGCGGCTGCTCGACAGCCGCCTGAGCGCACCGACGGGGCGCTGACCGTCGCCAACCTAGCGCGCGAGGCCGGCGTCAGCCGGGCTACAGCGAACGCGCCGTCGCACTTCTCGCGGAGTTCCGTGCGGCCGAGGCCCGCCAGCGGTGGTCGTCTCCAAGGCCCTCAAGGAACGCGTCCCTGCACGCCCGGCAGCTCCAGCCCGCCGAGGGCCCCGTCGTGACGGGGTTGATCCGGCCGAAGAAAACCAGTGCTGCAGCGAACGTTCCTCGTAATATTGCGTTTAGCCATGAAAGACGACGATTCGCCCAAAGCATGCAAAAGGGGCCTATCGGCTCTCGCGCCGCGATGCAAGGCCTGGAAAGCCTTACGCCAGATCAGTTTGTGAAAAGTCATTGCCCTTGTAAAGCAAGGCAAGCCGGTGAGCCTTCGCGCAAGCATAGGCAAAACAATCGCCGAAATTGAGATCGGCTTTGTGCCCGACTGCTTTGCCGTATTTCATGCTGGCTTCGGTCGCCCGGTCGCCGATGTCGCCGGATATCATGATTTCTTTGCCGGCGATCTCGATCAAAAAGGCGTCGACGGTATCACGGGCTTGCGCCAGCATGTCGGCCGTGGGCTTGGCGTTCTTTTTGATGGCTTCGGCCGATGCTCGCGCGAGACCCTGGACTGCCTCGAACCGGACGAGCGGGGAGATATACAGCGGCTTGGTCGCGGCCGCGAGCCGCTTTTCCAGTTCTTCCGCGCCAGGTTCCTCGTTCAGGATGGCAACGATCACCGAGGCATCGACGAACATCAGTCGTCGCCCCACATTTCGTCGGTGAATTTCTTCATATCGAAATCAGGGTTGGCCGGCCCGATCCGCCGCGCCATTTCCTTGACTTTGGCAAGTCTCTCGCGCAGCGGGACGCTGCCGCGGTTGCGCTCGATCTCATGGCGCAAGGCGGTTCTGACGGCCTCGGTCTTGCTGCGCGCGTTGGTAATCTGCTGCAGCTCGATGGCCATGGCATCGACGTCGGGATCGCGAATGAAGAGCGGCATTTGTATATCTTCCGAGTGATATATGTATATCACATCGGAGATATACTCGCCAACGAATTCGCGAGCGGCGGTTTTGGTAAGGAGGGGAGGGAGGAATGCAGCTCGCGAAAATCCGTCGGGAGGGTCGGTTCTGGTGCTCAGTCGGGCGGATTGCCAGGACGCCTGACGCAGCCGAACCTTCTTTCGATCTCGTCCGGCCGGTCAGCATGAGCTTTTTGCTGCAGCCTGATATGCAGCTTCGATATCACGATCGTGTGCCGAAACATCCCAGACAGCGTGCTGCGGGGAAGGGGCCATTTATGAAAACCTGGATGGTTGATTTTGGGGTCGTACCAAAGGAGTTAGCATTCGCACAAATGCCAAGCCCGCTGCCCCGGGAAGGTGCAGCGGGCCCTTCAAAATAATGGTCCTGCGATGGCTTCAGCCGATCGTCACGGTCACGTCGATCGAGCTCCTCGCTAGACTGAGACTAGGTGTTCTGAGCGCGGAGATGGCGACCAGCAGCAGCGGTCCTCCGCAAAATCGACCTCGGCCGTTCAAGGAGGGCGGAGCGAAACGACTATTCTTGCACTGCACCCGGCTGACGGCATTACCGTCAACCGAATATCTTTGCGCTCGGACGACTCCGGTCTGTGGAGCAGCACTCGGCGCAGCCGGTCTGCTTGGGAAGATAGAGTCGCGCATCCGCCTGACACTGAAGATGCTCCGGTGAGATGGCCTCGTCGGCCGCCTGAACCGCAACTACGATGCTGACAGTGACGCGGTGCGACACGCCAGGTGCAGGGCTCGGAAAAGCGGCGGCCTCAATGTTCCCGCGAATTTGCTCTGCCACAGCTTCCTTGTCCAACCCGGGCAGGACTACGAGGATCGCCATAGAGCGCCACATGATCGCGATCGCGCCTCACATTGTTTCGGATAGTGCCGGCGGTCTCGACCAGACAGCGATCGCCGCTCCAGACCGCGGCGCGTGCCCTCGAGTTATGGCCGAACCGTGCTTCTCGCGTGTGCGTCGGAACCCGAGGCAGGACAAGTGGGCTTTCCGAATTTTTCAGTAGCAGCACGGCAAATCTCACTTGCGCACAGCGGGTCGAAGGTCAACCACCGCAATTCACCTCGGCGATGGATCGACAGCCGTGACGTCCTCGATGACGAAGAAGCGGTTCGATTATGAGGTGCTCTTTCCTCCCGGCTCAAAGATCGTCGTCACCGGTGGGCTCGACTTTGACGATCACCGGCTGATTTGGGCCAAGCTCGACCAGGTCCATGAAAAGCACTCCGGCTGATTAACTGCCAAGCGGCAAAACTGACGCTCCGCACTGGCCTCTCATGCGCTTCAACGGTCACGTTTCAGATCAGCGACCAACCTTCTTCTATCCCGTCGATTTCTGATTTGCTCTGTTTGGAGCTCTTGGCCCCGAATGACCGATTTGGCGGTATTTTCAACCACAACGAAGACCCTGCGCGCGCCAATGGGAAGGTCTTCCGAGCCGTAGTGGCCTACGATCTCAATCGACTGATATCGAGCGTTCGAGGCGGACGCCAAGAAGAACATGCGGCACAAGCGGATCGGACGCCCATGCTTTATCTGCACGGCGACGCGGACGGCCGCGGAATCGAGGACTATGTTGCTGGGATCGAGGCAATTGGTGCCGAGGCCTTGACAGGTAAGGTCATCAGCGGAGCTGGCGAGTTCATGCCCGTCGAAAGACCGGAGGCATTCGTGCAGGTCGTGCGCGACTTTGCGAAGAGCGCTGTGTCGGCTAGGGCCAAGCAGCGTAGCGTTGTACTACCCGACAAGCCACAGCGATGTCGTCAGCGCGAGGATTCACTCATGGCGCATAGAAGGGCCGAGGTTCGCTTGTGGCGAAGCTGACGATCCGTGGTTCCATTATCATCATTATTCATGGTCTTTTTCCGAGAGCAGCCGATATCAGGCCGCTCAGTTTCCGGCGGCCAATCATTACCCGTCGCAACTGGCTTAGGTGCTTTTGAGCGTGCCGTTCATCCCTTCCGGATAGAAGCCACCCTTGCTCACTCCGTCCTTGTCGGTGAGATAGACGATCCGGAGCACCTGTTGCGGTGTTCTGGTGAAGGCGATTGCGTCCGGCGTTGAAGGAACGATGTTGGCTTTCCCGTCCACCTGGATCCCCTGGTCCTTATCGTCCGATCCGTCGATTTTGTCTCGGGCATCTGAGACAGCGTTGGCGGCCTTCCAGGCTTCCTCTCCCTTCCGGTATAGCGTAGATCGCGCCATTCCCATGTGGTAGGCCTCGACCGCCAGGATGCCTGCGGCGGCGGCGAGGAAGTCTTTGTTTTTCAGAACTGTCGCCGCACCCGCATAGGCGGTGACGCCGACATCCTCGAACAGCATGCCGCCGAGAACGAAGTTCGTTTCGTTACCGAAGGGATCGAAGTCCCGCCCGAGGCCAGCTGCCTCCGTAACCGCCTTGAACCCCGCATCGAAATCTATGGCCGGCCTGTCGACGGCGTTCTTTGCAAGCGTCTTGCGGTAGAAGCGGACGTGCGCGAGTTCGTTTTCGGCGACTTCCTGCATGAATTGGCCGATGGCGGGCGTCTCGAAAGAGACTTGCTTTCCGCCAACGACGTCGCCGGGTTTCGAACCGGCATCGGCTGCGTCGATACCTTTCCCGGTGGTGCCGCGGAGGTAATATTCGGCCTCCATATATTCGAGGTTGAGCGCAAAGCGGAAAATGTCCTCGTCCGATATGTCCTGTGCCAATACCGGAGAAGGCCGCGCGATTCCGAGTGCCGCTCCGGCACCGAGTACGACAAGTCCCTGAAGCGACTGACGCCGGGATAGGTGAAGTGCGCCCTGCATGGCGGTCTCCTATGTTTGTTGGTTCAACACCGCTGTCAGCACCGCGGCGCCGAATGCATTTGCCCGACGATTGGATGGTCCGGGGCGCCAAAATATTCCCGCGTCCCGCTACAAAAAACCCTGCGAAGGGAGCCGGCGTAAGCTCGACGTGGACTGCGTCTACGTGCGCTCGCTCGCCACGTTCAACTGATGAGTATTTTTTCGAACCAGGCTGATTGCGAGCCGATCTAAGACTGATTGCGCGAGGCGGTCACAACGGGCGCCAGCGAAGAGAAACGTATCCGTGAACACGGTGGCGAGCTTGTCCCGCAGCGCCTCGCGAAGCAGCCGGCGTGCGCGATAAAGGCGGGTGCTCACTGTCTGAGGTCGCAATGCCAAAAGAAAAGCCGTTTCCTCAATGCTCATTTCCTCGACGTCCCGCATGACAAAGACGATCCGAAAGGGCTCTGGTAAGCCACCGACGGCTCGCTCCAGGAGGCTGCGGATTTCAGCGAGAGCGGCCGCTTCTTCGGGATCAGGCTTGTGGGCGCTGAACGGAGCGACCATGCCTTCGATGACTTTCACGTCGACAGTGGGTCGCCTTTTCCGGCGGCGTCCCAGCGCCTCGTTCAGCGCGATCCGGGTGAGCCAGGTCGACAGCCGCGCCTCCGCGCGGAATTCGGCCAGATGAGTGAACGCGTGGATATAGGTCTCCTGAAGTACGTCCTCCGCCTCAGTGTCGTCATTCAGGACGGCGCGGGCGACCCGGTGAAGCCGCTGATTGTGACGCTTGATGATTAACCAGAATGCGGCGGGGTCACGCTGTCGCGCGTGTTCAACCAGCCCCGCGTCGTCAAGGTCTTCGATCCTCACTGCCTCGTTGGATCCGGTCGGCTTCATCATAGGCGCTCCAGATGCATCAGCTTACTATGAGATAAGCGTTTTCCGGGTTTCGGTCTGCAGCCCGGTGGAGACTTGGGACTCTAGCGAACCAGAGGTCTGCTCACCACCCAACCCCGACGTAGAACGCTCCACGGCAGTAGGGTGGAGCCGAACCCTTCGGCCGGCTCGGTCGCGCCACGACCTGACTTTTGGAGAGATGACTCCGATCAGCAGCTTACCGATGGGAAAGCAGCCCTTCACGCTTCCCCTGAACGGAAGGTCTTCTGGTCGTTACCGGCTGATCGAATTGCGGGCCGAGTTTCGTGAAACGCACGTATTCCAACGCCAGTGTCGAAGAAAAAGGCTTATGCGGTATTGCACGAGCAAGCTGGACTGCGATGCGTGTTCGCTGACGCTGCGGTGTTGTCCGAAGGCGCCAGCGCGCAAAGAGGGTCGTTGGCTAGCGCGGAACGTCTGCCAACGAGCTTAGTGCCCGGCGGATAGAATCGCGCGAAAACGGCTTCTCGACAACTGGTCGACCGGCCCGTTCAACGAAGCGCGCCGCAGCGCCGCCGAGCGTGTCGCCGGTAACGAAAACGAATCGCTCCGCTATGCCCGGGGTTGCCTGACAGGCCCAGTCGAACAAAGCGGGGCCGTCGATGTTCGGCATTCGCAGATCGCAAAAGATCACATCGAAAACAGCACTCATCAGCGCTGCCTTGGCGCCGGCGCCGTCCTCGACGATCCTGACGGCAAAACCTTCAGCCTCTAGTAGCTCTGCCATCGTTTCTCCAACCTCCCGCTCGTCATCGACCACAAGGGCGGTGCAACCGATGCCCGCGACCGAGTGCGCCGCAACACCTTCGACTGAATCTGATGAAGTGCAGGCCTCCACCGGCAACAGCAACCGGAAATGCGCGCCGTCCGCACGGTCAAGCAGGGCCAGTCGTCCATTGTGCGACTGCACCACACTGAGCGAGAAAGCGAGCCCGATCCCGGTTCCCGCCCCCTGAGCCTTGGTGGTAAAAAACGGATCGAAAATGCGATTCCGGATCTCGGCGGGCACACCGGGGCCATTGTCGGCGATCACGATCTGGAGGTCATTGCCTTCAAGCGACGTTTCGATCTCGATCCGCCGCGGTGCGGGTATCTCCTGCAGGGCGTGTTGCGCGTTGACAATCAGGTTGTAGAACACCTGATGCATCTGGTCAGGGTCGACTTCCAGAGGCGGCAGGCCCTCGGCGAGCCGGCATAGCACCTCGATGCCCGCCGTGCGCAAACCGTAGCCGGCGATGCCGAGAACTGCGCGGATCAGATCGTTGATGTTGGTACTGCGGCGCTCCGGCTGGCGTTGTCGCGCCATTGCCAGGAAGGTCTTCACGATGCGTGCGCAGCGCTCGGCGGCGAGTCTGATCTTGCCGGCCCGCTGTGCGTGGGCGGTTCCGCCTAGAAATTCTTCCAGCAACTGGGCCTGCGCGACGACGACCGCCAAGGGGTTGTTGAGTTCGTGCGAAACGCCGGCAAGCAGCGAACCAAGTGCGTTGAGCCGCTCGCTCTGAGCCAATGCCTCACGCGACCGCGCCAGTTCGGCTTCAGCCGCCTTGGTTGCGGTGAGATCAAGAATGCTGCCGACGATCACCGGTCGATCGTCCATCTCGATGTGGCGCCAACTCAGCGACACGGTAAACGCGGAGCCGTCCAGACGCCGAAGTTGAGCCTCCACGCCGTCGGCGCGCGGCTGCTGACGTGACAGGGTTCTGAGGCGCCGATAGTCTTCCCGTGTGGCGAACCAGCGGTGCCGCCGGAAGCGGTCCTCGTCATGCGGGCCTATACCCATGATCTCGCGGAAGGCGGGATTGGCGCTAATCAGCTGCCTCGTTCGCGAGTCTATGAACGCGACCGGAACCGGATGATGGTGAGTGAGGTCTCGGAAGCGCCGCTCGCTTCGCAGCAGGCGCTCGGCCGCGCGCTTCTGCTCGGAAATGTCAATATCGAAGCCGCCGATGCGCGCCTGCTGCTGATCGGCCCCCAGAACGGGAAAGCGGACGACAAGGCTCCAGGCATAGTGGGCCGCGTTGCTTAGGAATTCCTCGATTGCAATCGCCTGTCCCGATTCCAGGACGCGGCGATCGTTTTCCGCGATCATCGCGGCCTCCTGGGGCCCGAAAATGTCGGCCGCGCTTAATCCGATTGCGCTCTCGGCCGGCCGGCCGAAGACCTTTCCCATTTCGGGATTGGCGATCAGATAGCGCCCGTCGGTATCCTTCAGGTACATGCCTACGGGAGCATGCTTCATGAACGCCGCCAATCGGGCTTCGCTGGCACGCAGAGCGGCGTCGGCAGCGTGGCGCTGCGACAGGTCGCGCAAGCTCGCCGTGAAGAAACGACGTTTGCCGCTCCGGGCTTCGGTGATCGTGAGTTCCACCGGAAACTCGGTGCCGTTCGCTCGCATGGCAGTCTGCTCTGTACGACGCCCGAGCAACCGCGGGGCGCCACCCGCCAGATAGGCCGCAAGCCCGTTTGCGTGCGCCTTGCGCAGATGCGGCGGGACGATGAGCTCCGAGATCTGTCTGCCGACCGCTTCAGCGCGCGAATAGCCGAAGGTCGCCTCGGCCGCCGGGTTGAATTCAACAACGAATCCGGCTTCGTCCGTGACGATCACGCAGTCGAGCGATGAGCGAACCACCGAAGCGAGGATCGCCTCTTGGAATGCGTTTGCGGCGTCGTCTTCTTGCAAGGGCGGGGCACTCCGTGACGGCCGGTCGGAACGCTGGCCGTCGGGCTGGCAAGGATGACGATTATCGTGAGTTCCGGCAAGATGCCTGAATCCGACCGCAGTACGGTGCGGGGGTAGGGAAACGCTTGCACCAGCAGGATAAGGAGCGCCAGTAGCGGGCCTTCCAGAACGTGCCTGTCAACTTCGGATAGGTACAGTAAGCGGACGCTCCGTGATCGCCGTAGAAAAAACCATGAGGCCGCGGTGACACTCTTGACGCAGGGGCTTTCATCGCTTCCGCTTCATCTCCGTGACACGCCTCGTCCGCACCTCAGTTGATGCCTTCTCCTTCCGAATATTACGAGGAGCCGATTTAGTGTGATGCCGCTGCTGTGAGAACCTGTTACCCTGACTCGCCGTAAAACAGGCTAGCCGCGCATGGAACGGAGACTTAGCGCGATACTTGCTGCCGATGTGGTCGGTTACAGCCGGCTCATGGGTCTCGACGAGGGCGGCACGCTTTCGGCGCTCAAGACGCATCGGCGAGAACTGGTCGACAGCAAGATCGCCGAGCACCAGGGCCGGATCGTGAAACTCACAGGCGACGGTATGTTGGTGGAATTCCAGAGCGTGGTGAACGCTGTCGCTTGCGCGACCGACATCCAGCGCAGGATGCTCGAGCGCAACGCCGACGTGCAAGAGGAGCGCCGCATCGAATTTCGCATCGGCATCAATGTTGGCGACATTATCTTCGATGACAACGACATCTATGGCGACGGCGTCAACGTGGCGGCGCGAATTGAAAGCATCGCCCGGCCCGGAGGTATCGCTATCTCCGGCGCGGTTCGTGACCATCTTGGCAAGAATCTTGATCTGGATTTCGAGGACACGGGGGAACACGAGCTCAAGAACATCGACCGGCCGGTCAGAGTCTACCACGTCGCACTCGCCGCGCCGTTCAGTTTTGAGGACAGCGCGATGACAGCATCTCCTCAAAGCCACATGAAGGCAAAACCTTCAATCGCTGTCCTGCCGTTCACAAATATGAGCGGCGACCCCGAGCAGGAGTATTTCTCCGACGGAATTACCGAAGACATCATCACCGACCTGTCGAAAATCTCCGGCCTCCACGTCCTCGCCCGCAACACGGTGTTCACCTATAAAGGCAAGCCCGTGAAGGTGCAGCAAGTGGCGCGGGAACTCGGCGTCAAGTTCGTGCTCGAGGGGAGCGTACGGAAGGCAGGTCAGCGCGTCCGTATCACGGGACAGCTTATCGACGGGGCTGATGGCGGTCACGTCTGGGCCGACCGATACGACCGTGAACTCACCGACATCTTCGCGATCCAGGACGAGATCACTCACACCATCGTCGATCAGCTCAAGGTCAAGCTGCTGCCGGCCGAAAAGAAGGCGATCAGGGCTGCGCCCACTGACAATGTAGAGGCCTATACGTATTATCTGAGGGGGAGAGAGTTTTTTCACCGAACGTCCAAAACCTACTATGTGCTGGCGAAGCGGATGTTTGGCAAAGCAATCGAGTTCGACCCACTTTATGCGCGCGCCTATGCGGGCATCGCCGACTGCGACTCCTTTCTATTCCTAAATTACGACGAGAAAGTTTCTCTCGAAAGCATTCTGGCCAACAGCGGTAAGGCGCTCGATATCGAAAGTGGACTTGCAGAAGCACACGCGTCGCGTGGTCTCGCTCTCTCGGTCGGCCAAAGATATGAAGAGGCCGAAAAGGAGTTCGAGCAGGCTATCGCAAGTGATCCCAATCTATTCGAAGCGCATTATTTCTACGCGCGTGCGTGCTATGCACAAGGTAAGCTCAAAGGGGCTGCCCACCATTACGAGCGGGCCGCCGAGATCAAGCCCGATGACTATCAGTCTGTTCTTCTGCTTATGCAGGTTTATCGTTCTCTAGGGCGGCCGGAAGACGAAAGGGAAGCGGCTCGCAAAGGCGTGTTACGCGCCGAGCGCGAATTGGCGAAGTATCCTGAGAACCCCCGGCCAGCCTATCTCGGCGCAAATGCTCTCGCCTTGATCGGGGAGACCGAACGTGCCAAGGAATGGTCGGCACGTGCGCTGGCAATCGATCCGGACGACATTCTGACGCAATACAATACCGCCTGCCTTTGCTGTCATTTCGGCGAGCTCGATCGTGCGCTCGATCTGCTGGAACGCCTGCTGCCTCATGCAAACCACGAGACCAAGGCATGGGTGAAGCAGGATTCTGACTTTGCGCCACTGCACGAGCATCCGCGCTGGCAGCGCGTATTGGAGCTGGCGGCTTAGCCATTGAGCCCTGCCTCACAGCGATGAGCGGCTACATGCCTGACCTTGGTAGCGCAATCGTGTCTCTCAGGGGAGTATGAATAGGCGCTAGGTATACCTTTGGCGACGTTTGTGCCAGTCGCGGTCAGGGACCGCTCAGGGTCACGATTTGCCCTTCAATTTCCTGAAGCGAGAGTTTCGGAAGACGAAATGCCGGAAGTGCCCTCTACGCGGGCCGACTGATGCCAAGTCGCTTCATTTGCCGATTTGCCGTAGCGGATGTCCATGCGACGGACCGTGTCGGGCCCGTTGCGGAACGCGATGGACCGATCGGGTGCTTTGACCAGCTCGCGCCGTGATCGAGTTTGTCGGCGCAGGATGACATTGGTCAACCAGTTCCGACCCAACCAGACCGCCAGCTTCAGCGGAGAGCCGAAAATAGCAGAATGACGGCGAAGATGCCGAACCGCCGACACGTGAAGCAATCAGCACTCCCGTGGCAGAAGGATCAATCCACGACCAGGAAAGGCACACCGTCAGTATGGAACGTCAGATATGGGCGGCTCAGAAGCGGTATGTTATGCCGAGAACCGGACCGGACAGGGTTGCATCAAACACATAGCCGTCGTCATCGTAGTCGATCGCCAAGTGCTTATAGCCGGCGGAAACCGAGAGGTGGTCGGTAAGCAGGTAATTCACGGTTCCCAGCACCTGCCAGGTGAAATCGGCGCCCACCCCGAAGCCCGCCTATATCCGCCTGCGCCATCACGGAAAGCCTGTCGGTGATGTTGTAGAAGGCGCGCGCGCCCCGATCACCGGATCGACCCAGCCGAAATCCTCCTCGCGCGACAAGGAGAACCCAGCATATTGCACTGTCACATCATTCGAGATGTACCAGACGCGGGCGCCGGCAAGCGCGTCGAACGTGAACTGCGGAGTGTCCAGGACACGATCTGTAAGGAGAACGCAAAGTTCACCGAACCTGCTCATTCTACAGATCAGCAGTTGCTCTCGTTGTGGCTAGCTGTTTAGTCCCGGCATTTAATGGGTTGGATTCCGCCAGGCGCGTCAGGCAATACAATGTCGACACGCCTGAGGACAGCTAGGAAAGAAGCTGAACAGGATGTCCTTGCGCTGACAGCAGTTTGACCGCCTTGCGGTCGAAGGAGAGGAATGTCTCCCCGCCCAGCCAGTCGCCGTCGAAGGCAATCACGCCGTCCGCAAAATCACCGCCGGCCTCAAGCACTGCAAGCCCTGCCTCGACAGCTGGCCGGTTGACGACGACATTTGCGGTATTCGCCAAGGCTCGGATTGCCGCCACGATATCTGCGCGTGCGGTTTGATACTGTCGGCCCAAAACCCATGCGAACTCGCACAAGGCCTGAAGGCTAACGGCCACGATGTCTGCCTTCGCCAAGAGATCGACGGCCGTTTCCGCCTGTCGTTCATCGTCGGCGACATAGGCACGCAGCAGAACGTTGGTATCGGCCGTGACTTTCATTCCTTGCTCGATCCCGCTGCAGTACCCGCTTCCGCGATTGCCTCGTTGATCTCTTCAATGCTCAACACCCGGCCATTCGTCTTGCCCTTGAGAAAACCGTAGAGCTCCCGGAATGATCCCTTTGCCCGCGCCGCCTTCAATTCCGCCCGGCCGTCGGGGAGCAGATCAAGTTCGATCTTCTCGCCCGGCCTGATGCCCAGATGCTGCAGAACGTCCTTGCGGAAGGTCACCTGTCCCCGTGCCGTCACGGTCAATGTAGTCATTTTCGCAGCTCCAACTCATCCACACGATTAGATAATGCAAATCTGCATTATTATCAATAGCAAAGGCGTTGTCGAGCAGTTGCGCTCTGGCGGGTCCACAATCACAACGGCCGGAGGCATCCTGTGCGCGTAAAGAATCGCGACATCGGCATCGCCGGCGCGCAGGTACAGCTATTAGCAGCGTGCTCGCCGAGTGCGGCCGCCGGAGCTCGTGCCGGCCGCCCAAGGAGCGCACCTGTCAAATGGAGTGAAATCCTTAGTCGTTCCTTCATTCATCCTGGCTTAAATATTTCCATGGAATGGGGTGCCCGTATCTTGAGGCGGTTTGTTAGCCGTCTGCGACAAACAGGCGAGAGCGGCAACGTTGCTACCATTTTTGCCCTGTCTTTGCCGATTGTCGTCGGCGCAGCGGGTCTCGGTATCGAGACCTCCTACTGGTATTTTAACAGCCTGAAATTACAGGCGGTGGCGGATGCGGCGGCCTATGCTGGCGCTTTGGAAAAAGTTTCGGGATCTGACAAGCCAACGATTGTCTCCGCCGCGACACTGTCAGCGACGACGAACGGCTGGGACCCGGCAACAGGCACAATCGAAATCTTCACGCCTCCGTCTTCCGGCCCGAATGTCGCCCAAAAGGCCGTCGAGGTCATCGTTCATCAGACCCTCGATCGGTTTTTCACATCGATATTCACGCAAAACCCGGTCGGCGCACGGGCAAGAGCGGTGGCTCTTATCACGGATTCTTCAAAGGCCTGCCTTATGGCGCGCAATCCTTCCGATCCGAAAGCGGCGCTGTTTTCCGGCAGTTCGAACCTCAAACTGACCGGCTGCGTCGTGATGTCGAATTCGATAGCCGCGGACGCCATCAAGCTTCAGGGATCGGCAAACCTTCAGGTCGATTGCCTAATATCGGCAGGCGGTGTTTCGTTGAGCAACCCCGTGACGACCGTCTGCGCCAGTCCGATAACCCAGGCGTTGCCCGCTGCCGATCCTTTTGCCGACTTGCCGGCGCCACCGGCCACGAACCCCTGTCAAAACAGCAATCAGTCGACGTTGCAACCTGGAACATACTGCAGGGGGCTCAGCTTGAGCGGCAATGTGACGCTCTCGCCCGGGGTATACGTCATTCAGGGAGGAGATTTCAAAGCGAACTCGAATGCAAATATTTCAGGCGAGGGAGTCATTATCTATCTGGCCGGCAGCTCGGGCGTCAGCATGAACGGCACGGCCATTGTCAAGCTCAGCGCACCGACGTCAGGCACCTATTCGGGGGTGCTGTTTTACGGAGACAAAGCTAACCAGACGGGATCGAACACGTTTAATGGCACGGCAGATTCGCTTTTGACCGGCGCTTTGTATTTTCCAACACAGGATGTCAATTACCTCGGCAATTTCTCGGGCAAAGGTGGTTGCACTCAGGTCGTCGCCAGTACCGTGCAGTGGTCCGGCAATGCGAACGTCAATCAGGATTGCACGAGCCTTGGGATGCGAGACATTCCGGCCACGCAATCGATAAAGCTTGTCGAGTAATCTTCGTGGCACGGTTACCAGCCCGGATGTTCGGGAGCGATTCGGGTATTGCCGCGGTGGAGTTTGCGCTGGTTGTGCCGATCCTTTGCCTGGTACTTCTTGGCATCATTGACGGCTGGTCTTTTGTATCAAGCGCGTTGTCGATGCGTGCGGGCGTGAAAACGGCGGCCAATCTCGTGATGCAAGGCGCAGCCGACGACGCGGCTACCCAGACCGTCGCCCTCTCGAGCTGGGAAAATCATCCCGATGACGCGCAGGTGACGCTGAGCCGGAAATATATGTGCGGGATCATCGTGGTCGATCCATCTGTGCTGTGCGACAGTTTGAAAGCTTCCGCGGTTTTCGTTGAAATACAGGCGACGGCCACCTGGTCCCCGCCCTTCAGTTTCGGCGAGTTTTCCCTCTCGCGCGAGCTCAGCCACAAACAGGTGATACGTGTTCGCTAAAGGGAGAGCCTTCATACGTGAGGCATCAGGCGGAGCCGCACTGGAGTTCGCGCTGATCGCGCCTATTCTGATAATGCTTTTGATCGGCATCTTCGCATTCGGCTGGGCTCTGAATGCCATGTCAAGTGTTCGCTATACTCTGGAAACGTCCTCACGAGCGCTGCAAATGAAGAATTCGCTGACCGAAGCCGAGATAAAAGCGATAGCCACGGCAAAATTGCTGAGTTTGGGATTAACCGATGTCGATATAACAATAGCAATCGACGCCCCCAGCGGCGGCTTTCGAATGGCCCATCTGACCGCCAAATATGCGTTCGCGATCGAGTTTCCGTACTTCGACCGATACTCGATAAATTATGCGACAACTGTCACAGTTCCGTTGGTTGCGTCATGAGCGCACCCAATAGTCTCTTTACGCAACATGCGCAGTGATCGGCTTGTTCTTCTTTGCTTGCGTTCAGGTCTGCTTCACCGCCACCGCCGCAGAACGTAGACTTCGGCGCGGGCCTTCATCCTGGCTATAGATCGGGGACGGCATGTATGATCACGGCCTTTGCCCCGGCAATGCGCGGCTTGCCGTCCCTCACCTCGGCCGCTATTCCCTGCCTAACGCCATCGCCCGCGCGCTGCACAGCGCGGACCGGCGGCAGAGACTCCCTGACGGACATAATGCCGGCCGCCGGCTCCGCGCTCGCTCACGATCTCGCCAGTGCGGAAGTCCATGCACAGCGGGCGCTATCGTTTAACGGCGATCGGCGCCGGCCTGGCGACGAAGAGCACATATTCCGGCAGTTATTCCCTCGCACAGCGCACCTGCGGGTGCCGCGCCGATATCATTCAGGCGCCTGTCGAACATCGGGAGGAGCCGCTTGGTCCGGGCACAAGCCTGGACGATCATCTCTCCGAAAAAAACTGGCGACGCCACGCGAGGACAATTTCGAGCATGCCGTTGGCGAGACGCTTCTGGTCGCGATTGCGCGGCGTCTTGAGAAAGCAATCAGACGTGGTGGCTTGGTTGCGAGATTGGTGGAGATGAATTCGCACTGCTGATGTCCGGCCCTGCGATGGGACCGGCGACCTTAGCCTCCCGACGCGGCTCATGAAGAACTTGGCGCAACGGCTGAAGGCGGACGTTGGCACCCCCTCCGGGCGGACCCATCGGCTACCCGGAAGGGTAGTTCAAGAATCCTGACAGGGCGCTGTATCAGGCCGAGGCAAGGGGCCGAGGCATATGGAAACACCCTTTTGACCCGACTGGACAACGCTCCGCGATTTAATCCGGCTCGCGCGTGGGCGGTTCTGATATACAAGTGGGGTGCCTAACGGAGGTCACAATGGTTGAAGAAGGCAACAACCGCCGCGAACGGAGACAGCGCGTCCTGAAGGGTGCCGCGATCATTAACGGCATCAACAACTCCGAAATCAGCTGCACCATTCGAAACCAGAACGTCGGCGGAGCCGAACTCAAGGTGCCGGTCGAAGCCCTGGTGCCGGAGCATTTCCTTCTCTACGTGCCGACCGATGGCGTTGCCTATCGGTCTGTGTTGCGCTGGCGCAGGAACGACCGTGTCGGTGTGCAGTTCACCGAAACAGTGCCCAAACCGCGCCTTCACTATGGCTGAAGTTCTCGTCGCACCAGCCGAGCACCACCGGTAGCAACAGTTGGCACTGACCTTCAACACAGCAAGGGAAGCCGCCGCACGGCCATGGGCAAAGGCTCAACTCACACAAGCCGTCGATTGTCTCGTCGACCTTCAGGTTCTGACCGCTCAGCGCGGCATCGCGCCAAAATGTCGCCGCATCACGTTGATCAGGAAACGGACGATGATTGGAACCGAACTCGCCAGCGCGGCCTCGCGGCGGTAGACGACCGAGAGGCTCTGCCGCCCCAGGATTTCCCCGGTCAACCGCCGCAACCCCGGCTCGCTATCTCCGATGATGCGGGGCAGCACCGCGAGGCCGAGCCCGCCACGGCCGCCGCGGTGGCCGAACTTGTGAGCACATGGCCCGCTCGGCTACCCGCCGAGCCGACCGAACGCTTCAGGGGCTGGTAGAGCCCAACGCTTGCCGAACTTAGAGTTGCCGTCGAAAAGCCCGGAGTCGGGAGCGTAGTAGGCGAAGTCGCGAGCGGTAGATGCGGCGCTCACATCCGGCGTTAGGGCGGCCGCAACACACGGACTCTTCGGTCGGTGGAGCTTGGGCAGGTCTACTGCCTATTTTCTGTGCGACCACCAATATGCCCTGCAAGATTGCTTCTGACATCAAGCCATCAGCAGCCATCTTGCTAGGAAGCCAAATGAGCCTATATTGCTGTGCCAGGAGTCGGATATGGCCGAGCCACAACTCTCAGTCCGCAGCGCTAAGGCGCGTGATCTTGCACACCGGCTTGCCCGCCGTGAAAACCGCTCGATTGCGGAGGTGGTCGAGCGCGCCCTCGAATCTTACGAGGTCCGCGAGGCCGGTCGTGAGCCTGCTTCTGCCTTCTATCCGCGGCTTTCAGCGCAATCCGGCACAGACATCGACCTTGAGGCGGTGATCCGTGAGAGTCGCCGGCCGAATCGAGGCGTCGAGCTTTGATCTTTGTCGATACCAACGTCGTTTCCGAAACGTTGAAAAAGACCCCAGACGAGGCAGTCATTGCCTGGCTGATCCGATACGATGCCGAACTCGCGCTTCCAACCGTGACGATTGCCGAGATCGCCTTCGGCATCCAGAAGATAAGACCGGATCAACATGCCGAACGGCTGGAGCAAGGGTTGGCCGACTGGCGCCGGCGTTTCGCAGACCGCATCTTCGGTCTGACAGAAGAAGCTGCGCTGGTTTATGGGGAAATTATGGGTGCTGCTGCTCGCCAGGGACGCGGCATGTCGGCACCCGATGGCATGATCGCGGCGATCGCTCGAGTAAACGGTGGCCGCCTCGCCACGCGCAATCTGACTGAATTCGAGAGGGCAGGACTCGTTTTGACATCTCCGTGGGAGTTCTGAAACGTTTTCCTGTCGTCGCTTTTGTTCAAGCCCCATCTGCCAGTCACAGACGGGCTGAAAGGCCGTCAAAGCGCAGGCGAGCGATATCAGGTTCGATTTGCATGCCGTCAAAATCCCTGAAGGTCACTCGAAGCGCCTCACCGGCGGCCTGACCGTAAGGGTACGGCAACCGACCTGCCTTTTCTTCGGGAAAACCATTACGCTCGCTGGGCTTGCGACAAAGCGAGAGATGCCGACGTGAAACAGATGCCGGATGTAAAACAATTGAGATTGCTCGGCGTCGTGGCAGCGACGGCGATCGGTCTATACGTCTGCTATCTGCTGGCGTTGCCTTTTTTGCCGGCATTGACCTGGGCGCTCGTCCTGGCAATCGTTCTGTCTCCGGCTCACCGGTGGGTTGAGAGACGGGTCGGAAATCGAAACCTGGCAGCGCTGATATCGGTAAGTGTCGCGGCGATCGCCGTCGGCCTGCCGCTGGCGCTCGTCGCACAACAGCTCGTTCGCGAGGCGGTAAACGGAGCGACTTATCTGGAGGAGGTCATCCGCGGTTGGGACGCAGACGGCTTCATGTCTGGCTGTCCCACGCTTTCGGCCATTGCCCAATGGATCGAGAACCAATTCGATCCGGCCGGCTCAGTCGCCGCATTCGTGCAATGGCTGACGGGACAAAGCACATCGCTATTGCGTGGCTCCATCTATCAAGTCGCGATGTTCGGGCTGACATTTTATCTTCTGTTCTATTTTCTGCGCGACCGCCAACATGGCCTGCAAGCCGTCGTGGGCCTGTCGCCCCTGCGCGCTCCGGAGACAGCCTACATCTTGTCCCGCTTTGCGGAGACCGTCCATGCAACACTACTCGGCACCGTGTTCGTCGCCGCCGTCCAGGGAACATTGGGTGGCCTGATGTTCTGGTGGCTCGGCCTGCCGACGCCAGTCTTTTGGGGCCTTGTCATGGGACTTCTTGCCATCGTGCCCGTGCTCGGGGCATTTGTGATCTGGGTGCCCGCAGCGGTCTATCTCGCACTGGAGGGAGCTTGGGCCAGTGCGGCGATATTGACCGTCTGGGGCGGCGTCATCGTCGGCGGCATCGACAATCTGCTCTATCCGATGCTTGTCGGGAACCGGTTGCGCCTCCACACGGTGGTGGCCTTTATCGGCGCGGTCGGCGGCATCGTCTTGTTCGGAGCATCCGGCCTTGTCCTCGGACCTGCGGTGATCGCCATCACAATCAGCCTCATCGATGTGCTAAAGACTCGATTGACCGACCGGCGCAAGGCGACGCCGGCGCGCCCTGGTGAGCTACCTCATCAGTCCGTGATGGATTGATCGAGCGCGCGAAAAGGGCGCTGGCCTTCGAGTGGTGGCGCGAAACCTGAACAACCTCTGCGCAGATATCTCAATGAAGGCAAGCACATCAGCCAGGCTGCTGTATTGCGGCAAGCTTCCAGTCACCCCCGGCCTGGCGCGTAAAGGTCCACAGTTCGGTTGTCTCCGTCGGCTGATCGGCCTGGCCCTCAATGATCTTGTCGCTGACGCGATCGCGGGTCACGTCGCGAGACTCATAGCGCAAAGCGGCCGTCGCGTAGTCGCGATCACCCTCCCGCCAGCTTTCCGCAATATCGGCCTCCAACAGGCTGACCTCCGACACGTCGTTCCTGACGCCCTTTTTGGCATTGTCGGCAAGTTCCTCGGACAGATAGGACACCATCTCGGGCGTCACCAAGCGGCGCAATGCAGCATGGTCCTCACGCCCGAACGCCTCCTGAACTTCCGTCAGCCGTTGCTGGAAGGTGTCGAGGTCGGTTTTGGTGAGTGTGATCTCATCGGAAGCGTTGGCTTGGCTCGTTCCGCCATATCCTGACCCGATGGCTGGAATAGGGAAAGCTGTGGCGTTGCTCGGCTCGGGCCGGGCTGCTGCGTTTCGCCCAAAATTCCCTGCGCCCCGCAAGGCTCCAGCCGTAGCGGGCGCTGGGTTGTAGGCCGATTGCGAGCGGAAAAAGCGGATCGCCAGCATGATCGCGCCGCCGAACAGCAGCACTTGGAGCAAAAGACCCAACATGCCGGCCAAGCCGCCGAAGCCATGGCCCAGAAGAACGCCGATCAAACCGCCGAGAAGCAGCCCACGCATCATCGATCCGCCGAGGCCGTTGAAGAAGCCCGGGCGCTGGAATGCCTGCGGCTGACGGGCCGCATTGTTCGTGGCCGCATTGGGCGTCATCGAGCGCTCGACCGGTGCGGCCGGTTGCGGCGCAACTCTGGTCGGCGGGACCGGCTGGAAAGTGCGCATGCCGCGACTGCCGAAGCTGCCGCCACGGCGCGCATCGGCGTGATCCACAGCGACCATGGAAAATGCCAGGAACAACCCCGCAAACAAAACTGCAAACCGTCCCCAACGCGAAATCAGCATAGGCAAGTCCTCAAGTGACACTCTTTCCGCTCATATGGGGTGCGTCGATCGAAATATCAGTGAATTGTCCGCCGAGATATTTTCGGGCGGCATGGTCGGCCGCCCGCCGGTGTTCACGACGAGAATGTCTGCCCTACCCAAGCGCGATGATCGCTGTTCGATCACGCAGGCTCCCGCACCCGGCCGACCGGTATCGGTCGCGCCAACAGCATCGGTCATGCAAGCCTCTGGTCATCGATCTCCCTGGCGATGATGCCGAGGGTCTCCCGGCGAAGACTCGATTGACATACAGCTTTCCTATGTACTATCAACATATCTGGAGAACCTGCCATACAGGTTTGCCGACTCCTGAACTGGAGCTTGCGTGAGCACGGCCGCATCCGCAAAACATTCCGACGCAGCGAGCCTGGTCAGCAATACGATCGGCGAGATCACGCGCCATATCCGCGCGCATGAGCTCGGGCCCGGCGACCGGCTGCCCAGCGAGGCCGCGCTTTCGAGACAATTGAGCGTCTCGCGTACCGTGGTTCGCGAGGCCTTCAGCTCGCTCGCCGCCATGCGGCTTATCGACCTGAGGGCGGGCAGACGGGCTACCGTCGCCGAGCTGGATTATGGCGCCATGTCGCTGGTGATCGAGCATGGCGTCCACACCGAGCAGATCACGGTGCAGCAAATCTACGACGTGCGCCGCACGATTGAGACCCGCACCGCCATGCTGGCGGCCTTGCGCAGAACAGCCGACGAAGTGGAAAGGATCAGGACGCACGCGCTCGCCATGCGCGAGAATTTCCAGCGGCCGGAACAGGTCATGGAGCACGATCTCGCCTTTCACCTCGAAATCGCCAAGGCTGCGAAGAATCCGGTTTTCAGCCTCATCGTCGGCGCGTTCGAGCGCGTATCGCGCCAGACCTGGCCGATCGGCTGGCGGACCCGCCCTTCGGATGCCGAGCAGTTGGCGATGATCCAGATCCATATCGACCTCGCCGAAGCAATCGAGACCGGTGATCCCCAGTCGGCGCGTGACCTGATGGCCAGGCATTTTGACGAGAGCGTCAAGGCCCTGCTGGCGGCCGGCATCGCCTGAGGAGCAGGGGCGCAATGAAGATCACGAAACTGGAAACGCTGCGGCTCGAGGAGCGGCCGAACCTTCTCTGGGTCCTGGTTCACACGGACGAAGGCCTCGTGGGACTGGGCGAGACCTTCTTCATGGCTGAAACCGTCGAGACCTATCTGCACGAATATGTCGCGCCGCGCGTGATCGGGCGCGACCCCTTGCAGATCGACCTGCTTGCCGCCGACCTCGTCGGCTATCTCGGTTTCCGATCGACGGGCGCGGAAGTCAGGGGCAATTCCGCTTTCGATATCGCGCTTTGGGATCTGTTCGGAAAGGCGACGGGTCAGCCGATCGCACAACTCCTCGGCGGGTTCACCAGGCACGAGATCAGGACCTACAACACCTGTGCCGGAACCGAATACATCAAGAAGGCCACCGGGCAGACAACGGCCAACTACGGGCTCGATAAGCCCGGCGACGCCTATGATGATCTGAACGGCTTCCTTCACCGCGCCGACGAACTGGCGCATTCGTTATTGGAGGAAGGCATCACGGCCATGAAGATCTGGCCGTTCGACATGGCCGCCGAGAAAACGCGCGGCCAGTATGTATCGCAGCCCGATTTGAATTCCGCGCTGGTGCCATTCGAGAAAATCCGCAACGCGGTCGGCGACAAGATGGACATCATGGTTGAATTCCATTCAATGTGGCAGCTGCTGCCGGCCATGCAGATCGCTCGCGAGCTCGCCCCCTACAACACCTTCTGGCACGAAGATCCGATCAGGATGGACAGCCTGTCCAGCCTGAAACGCTATGCCGAGGCTTCGCTGGCGCCGATATCGGCTTCGGAGACGCTTGGTTCCCGGTGGGCTTTCCGCGACCTTCTCGAGACCGGAGCGGCCGGGGTCATTATGCTCGATATCAGCTGGTGCGGCGGGCTCTCGGAGGCGCGCAAGATCGCTGCCATGGCTGAGGCATGGCACCTGCCGGTCGCGCCACACGACTGCACCGGTCCAGTGGTGCTCGGCGCATCGACCCATCTGTCGCTGAATGCGCCGAACGCACTTGTCCAGGAGAGTGTCAGGGCCTTTTACAAGACCTGGTATCGCGATCTTGTGACCGCTTTGCCGCAGGTGAAGAACGGCATGATCACCGTGCCTCCCGGACCGGGCCTCGGCATGGAACTGAACCCGGAGATCGATCGCGCCTTCACGGCGCTTCGACGGGTGACTGACGCATCGTCTCTCTGAAAATGAACCTGAAGCAGCTTTCTACGGAGGAGAACCATGAAGAAGCTACTTATCTCGGCAGCCTTGGGAGCAGTACTGGCTGGAGGCTCGGCAATCGGCTCACGCGCACAGGAGCCGATGAACATCGTCTTCACGCATCATTCGTCGGCGTCGAACCCGTTCTGGCAGGCGGTGAAGAAGGGGTTTGACGACGCCTGCGCCAAGATCCAGGCCAATTGCCAGATGGTCTTCACCCAGACCGAAGGCTCGATCGAGCAACAATCGGCCAACATGCAGGCGGCACTCGCGGCAAAACCGGACGCGCTGATCACCTCGATCGTCGACAACAATGCCTTCGACCAGATCATCGCCGACGCCCGCGCTGCCGGCGTCACGGTCATCGCGTCCAACGTCGACGACACCGAGGGTGCAGCCGGCAATGCCCGCCAGGCTTTCATCGGCCAGGGCTTCATTCCCGCCGGCTACGAACTCGGCAAGAAGATGTCCGAGTTCTTCCCCAAGGAAGGCAAGATCAGGGCGCTCGTCGGCGTCTCCGCGCCCGGTCAGAACTGGTCGGAACAGCGCGCTGCCGGTGTCATGAAGTTCCTTGAGGAATACAAGGCCGCGAATGCCGGACGCGAAGTGGTCATTGAACGGCTCGACACCGGCACAGATGGCGCCGTCGTCGCCGATCGTGTTGGCGCCTATCTGTCTGCCCACCCGGACACCACGGTGTATTTCGACACCGGCCTTTGGCATGCCTACGTGGCCCAGGTCCTGATCGATCGCGGCATCGAGCCGGGCAAGGTGCTGATGGGCGGCTTCGACATCGTCTCGGAAGTCCTGCAACAGATGGAAGCGGGTTACATCCAGGTCCAGGTCGACCAGCAGCCCTACATGCAGGGCTTCATGCCGGTGATGGAAGCCTATCTCGCCAAGAACGTCGGTCTGCTGCCGGCAGACATCGACACCGGCAAGGGCATCATCGTCAAGGAAGACGTGCCGAAGCTCAAGGAACTGGCCGCACAAGGCGTGCGGTAGGCGCGAAGCCGGCGTCCTCTCCTCGTTCTTTACGCGGAGAGGGCAAGGGCAAGGGCCAGGGAGCAAGGCCCCTGGGCGTCGGCTCCGTCCCATCCTCCAACGGCATCTCCCTTGTCAAGGGCGGTAGAAGACAGACTGCCGCCATCCCCTTGCCGATGCGACAAGCCAGCGCAAACAATCCCAAGCCGGAGCGAATGATGAAGCGCTTGATGAAGATTTATCTGGAGAAGCCGGAGCTTGCGGCGGTCGTGTTCCTGCTCCTCCTCCTCCTCGTCTTTCAGATTCGCTCGAACGGCGTATTTCTGAACACACAGAACGTGCGCGGAATGCTTGGGCTGCTGCCTGAAATGGGGCTGGTCGCGATCGGCGTGACCCTGCTGATGATATGCGGCGAGTTTGATCTTTCCGTAGGCTCGGTATTTGCGCTGACCCCGATGACCATGGCGGTGATGCTGGCGGCAGGCGTGCCGTTCGCGCCGGCCTTTGCCGCCGGGCTCGCGATCGCCGCCCTGATTGGCTTCTTCAACGGGTTCATAACGATTCGTTTCGCGATACCAAGCTTCATCACCACGCTTGGCATGCTGTTCATCGCGCGTTCGCTGACGGTGGTAATCTCCGGTGGCTTCCCTCCTGTCATCCCAGCCAACGCTCTGCCGAAATGGCTGTTTACGATCTATGTGGGACCGGGCGACCTCTTTCGCATGTCGTTCTTCTGGTTTGTCGCCGTGGCAATCCTGGTGACGGTGCTCCTGTCGCGCACGAATTTCGGCAACTGGGTGCGCGCCACCGGCGGCTTTCTGCCCGCCGCCCAGTCGATGGGCATCCCGACGGCCCGGGTGAAGGTCGCCTGCTTCATGATCTGTTCGGTGCTCGCCGGCTTTGCCGGCACCATTCAGGTGATGCGGCTCGGCGCGCCGCTGCCGTCGATCGGCGAGGGGCTGGAGTTGCAAGCCGTGTCGGCTGCCGTCATCGGTGGCGCCTCGCTGGCTGGCGGCATCGGCACCATCTTCGGCGGCATCATCGGGGCTGCCCTGATCCGCGTCATCGACAACGGACTGGTGCTGAGCCAGGTTGACGCCAACTGGTTCAAGATGGCAATCGGCTTCCTGACTATCTTCGCGGTCGTCGTGAACGCCTGGCTTCGAAAGCGGGGCAGGGCAATGAAGGTGGAGACCTGATCATGGCGGCACCCATCATCGCGATCAAGGGACTCCAGAAATGGTATTCCGGCGTCCACGCCTTGAAGAACGTCACTCTGGACATTTATCCAGACGAGGCGCTGGGCCTCGTCGGCGACAACGGCGCCGGCAAATCGACGCTGATCAACATCCTGTCAGGCACCCAAAAGCCCGATGGCGGCGAGATCAGGATCGACGGTGAACCGGTCCGCTTCTCGAACCCGCGCGACGCCATGGATCGCGGCATCGAGACGATCTACCAGTACAATTCGATGGTCCCGACCATGAGCATCGCCCGCAACGTTTTCATCGGACGCGAGCCGGTGAAGGGCTCGGTTTTCGGCATCGGCATCTT
Organism: Mesorhizobium sp. M0074; assembly: GCF_040322975.1. NCBI lineage: Bacteria > Pseudomonadati > Pseudomonadota > Alphaproteobacteria > Hyphomicrobiales > Phyllobacteriaceae > Mesorhizobium > Mesorhizobium sp. M0074. The sequence goes on along the minus strand of NZ_JAMYUM010000016.1, from coordinate 134,050 downwards.
GGACCAGAAGCGCATGCGTGACGAAAGTGTCAAGGCGATCGCCGACGTCGATCTGCATCTGAGGTCGCCCGATGCGCTGGTCGGCGAACTGTCGGGCGGCCAGCGCCAAGGCGTGGCGATCGCCCGGGCCATGCACTTCAAGTCGAAAGTCATGATCCTCGACGAGCCGACCAATCATCTCTCGGTGAAGGAGACGCGAAAGGTGATCGGCTTCGTTCGCGCCCTCAAGGCCCAGAACATCACCAGCGTCTTCATCAGCCACAACATGCATCATGTTTTCGAATGCTGTGACCGGGTCGTGGCGATGGCGCGCGGCGAGATCGTTCTCGACAAGCGGATCGGCGAGACTTCGATCGAGGAAATCCACGAGGTTCTGTGACGTGGAGAAGCGATCACTCGCGAGCCACTCTGCTGATAGAGGTCAGTCTGCGCTACGGCTTTTCCGCAAGGATCGCCTCAGCGGTTTTCTCGTCGGTGATCAGCACATCGACGACTCCCAGACGCAACACGGCGCGCAGCACCGGAACCTTGTCGAGGCCGCCGGAGGGCAGGATCACAGTGTCGACGTCGCGCAGATGTTCGGGGGCGAGGCCGATGACACGGCTGTTTAGCGGGTGATCGACGAGTTGTCCGTCGGCGCCGATCCAGTGGCCGCAAATATCGCCGACGGCTCCGGCTTCGCGGAGCGATCTGAGATCATCGTCTCCTACCAGTCCGATCCGAAAGATGGTGGCGTCCTTGTGCACCGCGCCCACCGAAACGAAAGCGGCGTCAACGTCGCGGGCATGAGTAAAAGCATCTTCCAGAATTGACTGGCGCATAAGCAGATCGCGCGTGGCCTCCGTATCCGTGAACACCGGTGCTGCGATGTAGAAGCATTCGGCGTCGAAGAGCGCCGCGAGCCGGGAAGCGATCTCGTAGATGTTGATCGCCGATCCACGTGTGAGCCCGCCAAGCAGGGAAACGACCGACATCCCTTTGACGGGGCGCACGGTCACTGAGCGCAGACTAAGCTGCAGCGTCCGTCCCCATCCCACGCCCACCGATATCCCGTCACGGATTCTATGTGACAGGGCTTCACCGGCAGCGGCTGCGATCACCTGTGGCACCAGGGCAGGATCGGGCGGTGTCGGAACCACGATTGGGTCGGAAACGCCATAGGCCTCCCGCAGCCGGTTCTCCAGCTCGATGCAGTTCGCCACCTTGGAATTGATGCGAATCTGAACGATCCCCCGCTGACGGGCATGCGCCAGCATCCGGTTGACGCGAAGGCGTGTCAGGCCAAGAGACTTGGCGATTTGCGCCTGGGTGAGGTCACCGACATAAGCAAGCCAGGCGGCGCGCACGAGCAGCCCTTCCTCGCGATCGGACGTGACGGAACTCGTTACGGCTTGGCGGCCGTCGCGTTTCTTTCGTGCTGGTTTCTCCATCAGATCATCCTGTCCACTCCGCGGCAGCGGGTCCAGAGCGGCTCGGCGGAGCCATGTGCTCATCGAGATGAGGTATCAATCGAGTTTCCCGGCTCCGCTAGCCTCGATGATAGCGGTCGAAGGACAAAACCAGCGGAGCATCATGGCAAATCGCGTCGATGATGGCCCTCGTCAGCGGCAGGCGATCGTGCGGAAGTACACCCCGGGCCATCATATTCTTCAAAGTCGGACCAAGGTCCAGCGCCAGTTGCGCGCCCTCGACCGTGTCCGAGCTCATATGTTCGCGCTTCGCCACCGAATAGGGCAGGCCGCGGCCGAGCAGGCGCCCCATGCGACCGTTACGGCCCGCTTGGCAGGTCACATAAAGATCGCCGGAGCCGGCCAGCCCCAGCACCGTTTCGACCTTTCCACCCAGAGCTTCGACCAGAATCGCCATCTCGGCGAGGGACTGCGAGAAAAGCGACGAGGCCAGGTTGTGCATGAGCGCGCCATTAGGCGCCTTGCCGTCGCGCTCGAGCAGCCCGACGGGAGCCCCAACGGCGAGTGTGTAGAAATTCTTGAACGCAGCGCAGATCTCGACGCCGACGAGATCGGATGACGATCGCGCATGATAGAAAGGCGCGCGCAGAATGCGGGACGCCGCGGCCACCTGGTCGGGATTGTGCCCGGCCAGGATCACAGAGGTGTCGCGCTGTGCCGCCAGTTCGCCGGCAATGCACGGTCCGCCGACGGCCATGACCGGGACAGACAAGCCAGTGCGTTGCTCGATCTCGCGGGCAAGCAGATGTGGCAGGATTTCCACGCCTTCGTCGCTTGCTGCAAGTCCTTTCGTAATCATCAGTATCGGCACGGGCGACTTGATGCTTTCTGCAATGCGGTCGATCGCCCAAGGAATGCCGGCCGACGAGACGCCGAGTACAAGCAGATCGGGTCCATCGTTCATCGCCGCCCCGAATTCGGTCCAGGAACAGGCGGTTACCACATCAGGCAGAGTGATGTTGAGGCGTGGGTGATGACTTGTGCTGGCCACCGAGCCGACGATCTCCTCATCGAGATGGGTCCCGACAAGAGTGATGCGGTTACCAGCGTGAGCGGCCGGAAGCGTCATGGCAGAGCCCATGACACCGGCGCCGAGGATGAGGATCCGCGCCATTCAACTTCTTCCCTTGTCCAGCCGCTCGCCGCTACCTTGGTCGAACAGGTGGATTCGCTCAGGCGCCGGCTCCAGATGGATCACAGCTCCTGGAGCGAGCTCCATGCGGTCATGCAGCACCGCGCAGATCGCGATGTTGCCCATGCTGGCAAAGATGTGGATTTCGGGGCCAGTCGGCTCGACAACCGTAATCCTCGCCGGAATGCCGCGCCCGTCGGCCACTGGTCGAAGATGTTCGGGGCGAATGCCGTAGATCACCTTTTGGCCGGGCCGGACCGCAGCCCCTGGCGGCAGCGGGAGCGATAGCTCGTCGGTCCGCACCACCCAGACGTCGCGCTCGGCAGCCACCTCGCCATGGAACATGTTCATTGCGGGCGAGCCGATGAAGGAGGCGACGAAGAGATTTGCCGGGCGATCGTAGACATCGAGCGGGCGCCCGATCTGCTCGATATGGCCGTCGCGCATGATGACGATGACATCGGCCATGGTCATGGCCTCGATCTGGTCATGCGTGACATAGACGGTGGTGGTCTTCAGCCGCTGGTGGAGCTCCTTGATTTCGGTGCGCATCTGCACGCGCAGCTTGGCGTCGAGGTTGGACAGCGGCTCGTCGAACAGGAACACAGTTGGGTCCCGCACGATGGCGCGGCCCATGGCGACGCGCTGCCGCTGGCCGCCCGAAAGCTGGCGAGGGTACCGTTCCAGATAGGGGGTCAGATTGAGGATCGCCGCCGCCCATCCGACCTTCTGTTTGATTTCTTCGGTTGGGCGTTTCTTCAACTGCATGGAAAAGGCCATGTTGTCGAAGACGGTCATGTGCGCATAAAGCGCGTAATTCTGGAAGACCATCGCGATGTTGCGGTCTTTGGGATGGAGCGTGTTGACGACCCTGTCGCCTATGGCGATCTCACCGGATGTGATGGGCTCGAGACCGGCTATCATGCGCAACAGCGTGGACTTGCCGCAGCCGGACGGCCCCAACAGAACGACGAACTGGCCATCCTCGATCGAGAGATCGAGTCCATCGATAATCGAGAGGGCGCCATAGTCCTTCTTTATGTTGCTGATGGTGACAGACGCCATAAATTGCTACCCTTCGATTGCCCTTGCCGGTTGGATCGCATTTTCGCTATGCGAGCTATTGGCGATCGGATGCGCTCTCACCATTCGCTCTCCAGAAACTCTTCCAAGAGTCCCGCATCGGCGGCCAGATTGATGAAGGACCATCGACCGCGGATTTCCCGCGAATAGCGAATGGCGTCGTGCCAAAGCGCTCGCGGCAGGCCTAGTTCCGCGCCGGTGACCGGCCCTCCCGCAGCCTTGAGTGCTGCCTCCATGCGGGCGACCGGCATTGCCATGGGCCGAACCTCCTGGCGCAGCGCCGGCCAGATTTCCGCAAGCCTGCGGTTGAAGATTTCCGACTGGCTGGCGTCGAGTGCCGTCTTCTTCATCTCGGCAATGCAAAGTGGTCCAAGCTGCGCTCCATAGCGTGCCAGCATCGCCGCTTCGTCGATGGCGGTCGGCTTCACCTGCGGCGGCTCTTTCATGTCCAGCAGCCGCGCTTGCAGACGCGCCATGACCAGCGAGGCAACCCCAACCTGCTGGCCATGCGTGGTGCCGGGATGGCGCTCTCCCGCGAACATGTCGACCCAATGGGAAATCTGGTGCTCTCCCATGGACCCGGGATGGGAAACGCCGGCAAAGCACACGCCCATCGAGCACAGCGTCAGGACGCGCTGGAGATGCCCGACAGCGGTGATGTCATGCCTCGCAAGGCCAGGCGCATGGGCCAGCATCGGCTCCTCATCGCCCGCCTGCAGCAGGTAGGGCACCTCGGAATAGTAAGTGTCGAACAGCCGATGCGAAGCCCACCAGTCGATCTGGGCGGTTGAGCGGCAGAGGCTGTCACCAAGCCCGGCAGCGCTGAGCCAGGCGGGCGCTGCGGCCGACACGCCAAGGTCCAGGAAGATGCCCCGGGGCGCGTGTGAGGGCAGCGAGATCTTGAGCCCGGAGGCCAGGGTCACCGACGCTGTCGAGGCGCCGTAGCCATTCATCGAGGCGGCCGTGCCGAAGACGGCATAGGGCCGCTCGTCGAGAAAGGTTGCATGCTTGCAGCCGTCGTTGAGGACGCCCGACCCGACGGCCACGACCCCGTCGGCGTGAGGCGTCTTCTCCCTGACCATCTGGATCATTGCCTCATCGCAGTCGAGGCCGTCAGGCAGCACGATTTCATCGATGTCGGCGATGGCACGCAGCGCCTTCGCGACGCGCCTGCCCATCACATCGACGGTGTTGATATCCGACACAACAGCGATGCGGCTGCCTAGCGCCAGGGGCGCAACGAGATCCGACTCGCGGCCCTCCGTCGTCTCCAGCAGTTCGATCGTCTGGAACGGCAGGACCGCGGCCGCGCCGGTCTTGGGATCTGTCCAGCGTCCCGCGACAACGTCCTCGATCAACGCGTTCCAGTTGGTCGTTTCAGCCATGATCGGCCTCCATGAAGGCCGCGAGGCGCTGGTTCCAGGCTGAAAGCGTTGGCCAAAGATCGGCATGGATCGCAAGAAGTTCGGCGTAGAGCGCGGCCCGTTTCGTGTCCGGTTCGAAGGTTTTGGCCGGCTCGCTGGCCATTGCGAGCGACGCTTCGGCGATAGTGGAAAACCAGCCCACGCCCTTTGCCGCCGCCATCGCCGCGCCAAGCGAGGAGGCTTCGACGGTCGTCGAACGCTTTATGGGACGATCGAGTACATCCGCCAGAATTTGCATCCACAGGTCGGACTTCGCTCCTCCGCCGATCGCTATGAACTGGTCGATGGTCTGGGCGGCGGCCGCAGCCGCCCGCTGACTTGTCGCGGCCTGATGCAGCGCTATGCCTTCCAGCACGGCGCGATAGATGTCGCCGCGGCGGCTAGAGCCCGAAAGCCCGGCAATCACACCACGGGCCGCACTATCCCAGTGTGGGTCCATGACGCCCTGCCAGTAGGGCAGGAGCATTATGCCGCCTGCGCCGATCGGGCTGGCAGCGGCTTCGGCCTCGAGCGTCTCCAGGGCATCATTTGCGCCATGCAGATCGACGCCAAGCATCTCGCGCGCCATCCAGTCGACAAGAAAAGTGCCGGCGCGAAGGCACGTCTCGTAGATATAGCCGTCATCGGCGACCGCCGTCTCTGTGCGGAAGGCCAAATCATGGACGTAGTCGATGCCGAAGCTGCCGGAGACGACAGCCGTCCCGAGGTTGACGTAAGCGCATCGCGGCTGCAACACACCCGCGCCCGTGCCAGCGCATTGACCGTCGCCGCCGCCGGCGACGATCGGCGTGCCCTCGCGCAGGCCCGTCGAAATGGCCGCTTCCGAAGTCAGTTGGCCCAGAACGGTGCCGGGCCGCGCCAGGTCCGGCATCATGCGCCGGGCGACGCCGGCTGCCTCCAGTATATCGTTCGACCATTCCATAGCTCGCATATCGAGTATGCCCATCGGGTCCGCGGATGCGGTGGACGTCACCCACCGGCCGCTCAAGCGAAAGACCAGATAGCCGTGGACTTCGGCCATTCGCTCCACCCGGGCAAAAATCTCGGGCTCTTGCTCGCGGAACCAGATCATGCGGTAAAGGCAAGGAATGACGTCCAGCGGCTTGCCGGATATTGCGTGGACGCGTGCCGCGCCGAAACTCTCGCCGAAGCGCCGTGCTTTCCCACGGGCGCGCTCATCGAGCCAGAGCGTTGCGGGCCCGACCGCCTGGCCCTGCTCGTCGAAAAGGCCGAAGCTCTCGCGCTGGTTGGCAATCGCAAGGGCGGCAATGCGTCCCGGCGAAACTGTTGCCGCGACACCACGAAGCGCCGTGACCGTCGAGGCCCACCATTCGGCCGGATCCTGCTCGAAATAGCCCGAACGCGGGTTCGACAGCGCAAGCGGTGCACGACTTTCAGCCACGGCCAGACCGTTGCGGTCCCAGGCGATCGCCTTGGTTGCCGAGGTCGAGGAATCAATGCCGATGACGAGATCAGGAACCATTGCCGCCACGTTGCCAACGGGCGAGGGCGGTCGAAACCGCCTTCGCCCAAATCACCGATTACCCACTAAAGACCGGCGTCCTTGACTTTGCCGTCGACAATGCCGGCAATGGCATCCAGGCATGCCTTGGCATCGCCGCCATAGTCTTGGCCCGTAAGCAACTTGCCGAGCTCAACCGGAATGTCGTTGTTCGACAGATCCGCCCAGATCGGCATGTCCGGCTCAGATCCCATCTGATTGTCGATAGTGTATTTGATCGCGTCGAAATGGCGTGTCGTTCCGGGGCCGACAACGGCCTTCGCCTTGACCCGAGGATCTGTAAAAGAGGAATTGCGCATCGGCGAGGCGCCGCCGCCGAGCGTCGATACCCGCGCCATCACATCCTTCGAGCAGACCCACTGCATGAACAGCCATGCCGCTTCCTTGTTCTTGGAATATTGCGACAGCGAGATCGTCGAGCCGCCCTGGTGACCGACGGCAGGGATTTCGTTGAAGCCGCAATCGGCGGCGGCGCGACGGCCAGGAACCTCCTTGGGCGCGGGCAGGGCCTCGAACAGGCCTTTGACCTTGGAATCATTGGCGTCGAAGCCGGGGAAATCTTCGCCCCAGGTGATTGCCATAGCGGCTTGTCCCTGTGTCAGCGCCTGTCCCTGACCGTCCCACGTCCAAGTCGTCGCCGAGGGCGGCGAGTTCTTGACCAGCTCCTGATAGAATTGCAGCCCGGCCACGCCGCGTTCGTCATTGCCGACAAACTTCTTGTCTTTGTTGAAGATCGAACCGCCATGGCCCCACAATGCGAAGGTCCAGTCGCATTCCAGCGAATAGTGGCCGGACTTCGCCTGGCACGCGGTGCCGAAGATGCCGTTGCTTTTTTCTGCCTCTGTGAGCGCCTGCACGGCCTTGAGGTAGGCGTCGAGGTCAGTCGGCAGCGCAATGTTGTGTTTGTCGAAAAGATCCTTGCGGTACATCAGGATGAAGATCGGAATATCGAATGGAATTCCGCACTGTTTGCCGTTGTACATGGCGATGCCGTCGACCAGCGGCTTGGAGAAATCGTCCCAGTCGAAGTTGGGCATCGCCAGGTCTTTGTTCTGGTCGTAATACTCGCGCGGATCGACGACATCCTGGGCAAATGTCGCCATCCAGGACTGGTCGAGATAGTAGACGTCATAGGTGCCAAGCTGGCCCTGTACGTCTTGCGTTGCCTTGGCGAGAACCTGCTCCAGCGGTACGATCTCGACTTCCACCTCAATGCCGGTTGCCTTGGTGAATTCACCCGCGACAAGCTGGTTGGCAACGATCGTTGGCGGCGTCGCTTCCGAAGTGTAGCGGATTTTGGTGCCGGCATATGGCTTGCCGACATCAGCCAGCCACTTCAGCATGTCGGCGTCCTGGGCGCGGGCTTCCTCAACCCCGAGCCCCAGCATCCCCCGATTGGTGCGGCCGCCTCCTAGCATGGCCGATCCGAAGGCAGAAAAGCCGACACCGGCGAGCGCCATCTTCCTCATGAAGTCGCGTTTGGTTATTCGGCGCGCCGTAAAATCGTTGCAGGTATCGGTGACGAATGTCTTCTTGTCGTGTTCACTGAAGCTCATGATCGTTCCTCCATTGCGTTTTTGTCGTCGTTCTTCTCGTCTGCGCCTCACTCCTTCAGCGATCCGAGGGTGAGGCCGCGGACCAGATGCCGTTGAACCAGCAGGATAAAGATGAAGCTGGGTATGATCGCGGACGTGCCGAGCGCTGTGATGTAGCCCCACTCGGTCGCGGTCGAGGTGACAAAGGTCGAGATCTTCACCGGCACAGTGCGGATCGACGTTGTCAGGAACAGTGAGAGCAGGAACTCGGTCCACGAAAAGATGAAACACAGCACAGCCGTCGCAGCGATGCCGCCCTTGACCATGGGAAGGACCACGCGTCGGAACGTCTGCCAGCGCGTCGCGCCGTCAATCAGCGCCGCCTCATCAACCTCGCGCGGAACATCGTCGAAGAACGACTTCAAAAGCAAAACCGCCAGCGGCAGGTTAATCAAACTGTGAACCAGGATGAGCCCCGTATAGGTATCGCGCAAGCCGAGATCCCGGAACATGAAAACGATCGGAATGACGATCGCGATTGGCGGCATGAAGCGCTGCGAGAGAATCCAGAACAGGAAAGACTGCTGGCCGCTGAACTGCATTCGCGACAGGCAATAGGCGGCCAGCGTGGCCAGCAGCAGCGTCAGCGCCGTCGATCCGACGGCTATGACGGCGCTATCGAGCAACGACTGGCGGGAATCGTAGGAGCTGGCGCCACCCTTGATGACCCCGGCCGCCTCGCCGCCCTGTTCCATGCCGATGTCGACGCGCGAAACGCCAAGCAAGGTCACACGGTAATTGTCCGGCGTCGGCGTGAAACCGGTGTAAACCGGTCCGCTGCGGTCGAAGATCGCCGAATAGGGTTTGATGGACGACAGCGCCCACCACGCGATCGGGAACATGAAGATCGCCACCACCAGGACGGCGAGCACGTCACGGGCGATCGTTTGGGCGCGCGACGACTCCATCAGAACCTCACCTTGAACAGCCTGACGAACAGGTTCGACACGACGATCAAGACGACGAGCACGATCAGCGACAGGGTCGCGGCATAGGGAAAGTCTCCGGTGAAGTAGATTCGACCCGCGTAGAATGAAAGTGTCTCGGTGGCCGTGCCTGGCCCGCCGGCGGTGATGATGTAAACGTAGTCGTAGATGCGAAAGAGATCGACGCCGCGGATCAGCACCGCGACCGCTATCACCTTGCGCAGCATGGGCAGTGTGAGGCGCAAGAACGTCTGGATGCCGTTGGCGCCGTCGATCGCGGCGGCTTCGAAAGGTTCCTTCGGCAGCGCCCTGAGCCCTGCTAGGATGATGAGCACCATGAACGGCGTCCATTGCCATATGTCTGCCAGCAGGATCGCCGCCAATGCGGTTCCGGGCTGCGTCAGAATCGGCTGTGCCGGCGAGATCAGGTCGAGGGCATAGAGGTAGAACGACAGGACGCCGAAAGAGCCGTCCTGCATCAGCAGGAACATCATTCCGGTCACGGCAGGCGGCACCACCAGCGGCAGTGTCATCAGCGCCCGCAGCACGCCGTAACCTTTGCGATCGGTGTCAAGCAGAAGGGCAATGAGGATGCCGAGCGCAAGCTGAACCGCAAGCGCGACGAAGGTGTAGATCAGCGTGGTTTCCAGCGAATGCCACATACGCGCATCCGAGAATGCGCGCGTCCATTGGTGGAGCCCGGCGAAGTCAAGTTGCCGGGAAACGACATTGCGTTTGTGAAACGACAGCCAGACTGAATAGGCGAGGGGATAGATGCCGAAAACGAGAAGCATCACCGTGATCGGCGCGAGCCAGGGAAAAGGATGCTCGGCCGTCATGAACCGGGGTAGGGCCCACCTGGAAGTCGGCCGCGTGAGGATAGCGCTGCTCACGTGCAAATCTCCGCTCGGTCACAGAGACGCATCGGCCTTCTCCCTATCGGCCAGATTGTGCCAACTTGAACTTTTGTAAGTTTGTTGTGCCTTTTGTTAAGAACGTGTCGGACGGCCGCCGATTTGTCAAGTGTCGGGTCCGTCAGCGCTCAAGGGATTTGCTCGTGGTAGATCCCGACATCGCCGGTATGAAGTTGTTTTTGGAGGGATCGCCGGTAAATGCGGTGGACCAGCATCAAAAGCACTCAGGGCCGCCGCCAACTTTGGCAGCCCGAGGAAAGCTACGGAAAGCATCGAGGAGATCGGGAGGACAGCCCGGGGGCTTTTGGAACTCCCCTTAATCCGGCAACAGGATCTGAAGCTTTACGTCCGCGGGCCGGGCTTCGACTGCGCGGTCGAAAGCGGTGATGGAATCTTCAAAGGGGAAGGTCGCCGAAATGAGTGGCTTTAGGTCGACCCGGCCCGACCCCATCAGCGCGATTGCCCGCTCATATTGGTGGGCATATCGGAACACAGTCTCGATGCGGACTTCCTTGGTCGACGCGGTGGCAATGTCGAGCGCCACAGGCGCCACCGGCAGGCCGACCACCACCACCGCGCCGCCGGGCCGCGGCAGATCGAGCAGGGTCTCCCATGCCTTGGACGAGCCCGAGCATTCGAAAACGACATCGGCGCCCCAGCCATCGGTCAGGAGCTTTACCTCCGCCGCCAGGTTCTTGTCGCGGATGTTGACCGGGATCACGCCTTGATAGCCGCTGGCGATGTCGAGCTTGGGTTGGGCGAAATCTGCAACAATGGCGCGGGCGCACCCGCCGGCGAGTGCCGCGATCGCCACCATCGTCCCGATCGGCCCGGCGCCAATCACCACCGCCGTGTCACCAGGCGCGATCTTTGCTTTGGCAGCCGCCTGCATGCCGACAGCGAAGGGCTCCACCATGGCGCCTTCGGCGAAGCTGACATCGTCGGGCAGTTTGAATGTGTAGTTGGCGGGGTGGACGACATAGGGCGTCAACACACCGTGGATCGGCGGCGTTGCCCAGAATCTGACAGCTGGGTCAATGTTGTAGAGACCGAGCCGGCTCGCCCGCGAATTGGGATCGGGGATACCCGGCTCCATGCAGACGCGGTCGCCGACCTTCAGATGCTCGACGCCTTCCCCTGTTTCGACGACGGTGCCGGCGGCTTCGTGGCCCAAGACCATCGGCGCTTCGACCACGAACGGGCCGATGCGGCCATGCGTGTAGTAGTGCACGTCCGAGCCGCAGATGCCCACCGTATGGATCTTGATGCGAACTTCGCCCGCGCCGACGGTCTGTGGCAGATCGATCTCACGCAGCTTGAGTTCGTGCTGGCGTTCAAGGACAAGGGCGCGAATGTTCGTCATCGACGTAGTCTCCTCTAAAGCCGACTGTTCGAGGCCTCCGCGACCTTGCTTGCATTCGGCACGTTCATCATAGCCGCTCATTCACGGCTTCAAAATCCAGTTCGGAAACGGGTGTTGCAAGATTCCGACTATCCGTACCAACTTCCCGGCCAAGGGACTTTGAAGGCCGACCATGCCGCTGCCGAATTTCGTTTGGATCATTCAGGGTACTCTGAGGTATTCAAGTGATAGATTCGGCATCAGGATAGCAACCAGTGTCTAGAGGGCGACGTGCACACTCGCTGCACACAAAGTTCTCCCTTCTTTCGGTTCTGTTTTGTCGAAGAGGCAACAGGGCATGCTGTGACGCGATGTTTGAGAAATTGTCGCCCGGCTTCGGCTGCCCGGGCGACAGAGCACCTGACAGGGCGCCGTAGCACGACGAAAGAGGGTCTTTTTACTGGGTGTGCGAGATGCTTCTGAGGGCTTCGGCAAAGCACAGGGTGGCCGAACCCGTCGCGGTCTGACGGCGAAGGCTCCGCGTTAGGCGATGTAGGTGCTGCGTCGATCATGGCTCCACCAGTTGCTGGATTGCGTGCATCGGTAGGACGAGCCGGAGGGAGTCCGGCAGCCGCACGAAGCCGTTTCCCTCATAGAAGGCAGCGGCGCGCTCGCTGATGGCATCCACCACCAGCATCGAGGAACCGACTGTGGCCGCGCTCGCATAGGCGCGCCGCACGGCGTCGGCGAGAAGCATCGCACCCAGGCGTTCGCCCTGACGGGCTTCCGAGACCGCCAGCCGTCCGATCAGCGTGGCGCTGACCAGCGGATAGCGCGGGATGTGCTTGCGCGCGGCGGCCGGCACGTCGCCCTGTGCAAGGCTGGTTGCGCAAAGCGTATAATAGCTCAGCACGACATCCGGTTTATCAGGCTCCACTAGAATGAAGACCCCATTCGCCTTGCGCCGCACATCTTGGCTTGCCTGCGTCCGGAGATAACGGTCGAGTCTGTCGACGCCGCAGGCAAAGCCGTCCCGGTCGTGATGCGACGCGAGCGCCTCGATCTTCAAATCTGGCCGAGACGCCGCCATGCTCAGGACGCGACCCGGCGCTTGTGCTCGGCCAAGGCGCGGACCAGCCGCTCACTCGGCTCTGGCGGATTGACCAGCGCGTCGAAGAATGCCGCGCGGTCGCGATCGGACAGCACCAACGTCTCATGCTCGGCGATCGTGCGGCGCGCGGTGTCAGTGAGCGCAGTGACGCAGAAGTCGCTGACTTTGCGTCGTGACAGATGCGCTGCCCGCTCGATAAGATCCTTAGTCTCTTCATCCAACCGGAATCCGAGGCGTTCGACGCGGTTGGGCGTCTCTCGTTCGATCTGGGGCTGTTTGCGCGGCATTGGGATCACTCCTGTCATGGTCTATGTTTCGCAGACAATGTACGTCACATAGACGAACAAATCAAACCGATTTCTGCCCTTCATCCACGCGCTGGTGGTCGAACATCAGCTTCGCCCGCTGTTCGGCTTCTACTGGGTGCTGACGGTCCAGGCAGGCAGGCTCTTCGACAGCCCGCTTCTTCTGTCCCTGTTGTGGTTTACGCTCGGCCAGCAAGAGTGTTCAATGCGTAACGTGTGTATCGTCGTTCGCCAGTTCTAATCAGTGCACCCTTGGCAACGAGGTCCTGCAAATCTCTTGTCGCTGACGCGCGAGATGCCTGAGTGAAGGCGATGTAATTCTCGGCGCTGAGACCGCCCTTGAAACCATCTATACCTTCGCGGAACATCCGGGTGATGGCCTTTTCCTGTCGCTCGTTGAAGTGACCGTGGTAGCGTTCGTAAAACTTGGCCTTGGCGACGGAGAATTCGACACGGGCAAGCGTTACGCGCTGCGCCTCAAGGATCGTTTTAGCGAAGTAGAGCAGCCAATCCGTAATCGCGTTGCTCTTGTTGCTGGCCTCGAGATTGTCGTAGTAGGCCTTGCGGTGGCGTTCCATCGTGTACGCCAAAGCGATGAGACTGGGCTCACCCAGGCTTTGCGCCAACGCCTTTTCGCAGAGGGCACGCCCTATGCGCCCGTTGCCATCCTCGAACGGGTGAATGCTCTCGAAATAAAGGTGCGCGATTCCGGCACGCGTCAACGCCGGAATCGGTATCTTGCCTTTGGGCGCGGTTACGTTGAACCAAGCCGCGAAGGCGTCCATTTCGGTCTTCACCCGGGCCGACGGCGGCGCTTCGAAATGCACTTTGGGCTTATCCAGCCGATTGGAAACGATTTGCATAGCATCGGCATGCTGGCGGTAGCTGCCGATGGTCCCGATACCCCGCTCACCCGACATCACCATCTTGTGCCAAGCGTAGAGGGTGCGGTGCGAGAGTGTATCGGCGAAATGCAAGTAAACATCGGCCGTCATTTCAGCGATGCCGCGCTCGGCCGGCGGAATGTGCCTGATCTCGCTTCCCAGGCCAAGTTGCTGGCGTAAGGATGATTGCAGACTCTCGCGGTTGAGGTATTCCCCTTCAATCGCGGATGTCTTCAAGGCCTCTTCGCTGATAAGGTCGATGCGGATCTGGTCGCGATCGTTGGCACCCACATGACGAAAGACGCCCAGGAACTCGCCCGATCGCAACAGGAACTCGCTTTCCAGCGGTTCCAATACCTTCTTATCGTAGGTAAAATGCGGCCAGTCAGCCTGCTCCCAATTCCATACCATGAGTTATAGAGCACCTTTCTATAACTCATTATGCCACGACAGGTGAGCTATAGCAATCCTCGCTATGCCTCAGGGTCTTCTCGGATACGTCAACAATTGGCGAACGTGTTCGGGGTTCGAGTTGTAGACCGCTATATCGCAAGACCCACTGTTGAGGAGGCGTTCTTGCGGTCGCGCCAATCTGTTTGATTGCAGTTTGAGCTGATCGATCAACCCCCGGGCGGCACCGCAGATTTTCCTGATTGCGCCGGAGTTGATCCAACCCAGGTCGGCTCTGAAAGGGCCGCTGGACACGTTGAAGGACATAGCTTGAGGCGCCCCGAGAACCGGTCTTTGCACAGCTCCCCTCACGCAGGTATCAAGGGCCGACACGTGTAGCGTCATTATGGAAATCAGCGGCTGTTCGTACCTCACAGGCGTGCGCGGCTTTGCCTGTTCAAGATGTGGGCACGGCTCGGATCTGAACCGGTAGGCTGGAGCACTGAGCCGGCCCCGACGGGCCCTCGGGCTGGGCTCCGGGAACTGTCCTGTCCCTTGGCACTGGAACCCTGATTTCGGGCCAGTCCAACTGGCGGTTGCTAGACGTATAGCAACTCATGCGCCTAAGTTTGCCTACGGCCCGCGCGCACCTGGCAAGCCCGCCCACCCTAGTCCCCCGCTTGGTGCAACAGCGCCCGTCCCGCCCCGCCGCACCAAACCGTGCGGCGGGCTTTTTTTCACGCGGTGGAACACCGGCGCGCAGGGAAGTTCGGGGCATGCCGCATACCCTTCGCCTCACAGTATTGCTGCCGGATCGCTTGCCCTGATCGGCCCACGTCGTCGATCGACAAAGGTTCATTATGGAGCGACAACGCTCGCTAGGGCTTCCCGATGATGGGAGTCATGCTCGGTCCTTTCTCGGCAGAGAGCGGGCAACAAGCCGAAGGCGTTCATAAAGAGTCCAGAACTGCTCGTGCTGAGTTCGGCGATCGTCATAGTTATATGTTTAAGATTCCAAGGGTCAGACAGAGACGGCTGCCGCGCATCCGGTGATTTTCGGGACCTAATGAAGTATCGGCGTTACCTACGCGGGCGGCAACTGGATGGGACTGCGCGGGAGAGCGGGCCAGCTTGGTTCGTCGGCCGTTGGTAGGACGTGCTCAAGCGGCGTTAATCTTCATCTCTGCGCCGAGCACCATCTTTGTCACGGCGGCGAAGTCGAGCTTCCCGGAGCCGAGGACGGGCACTTTCGCAACGACGCGCACTCCGGCGGGCACCATCAGGTCCATGGCGCCGTTGGCCTTAGCGAAGGCCAGGAATTCGGCACGCGTGGCGTTGACGGCCTCGGTGATGAGGATCAGCTTTTCGCCCTTGCGCGCATCTGGCACGGCGGCGACCGCCGAGAGCGAGCCTTTCCACAATTCGCCCGCCAGCGCCTCGACGGCGGCCATCGAGATCATCTCGCCACCGATCTTGGCAAAGCGCTTGGCACGGCCTCGAATGGTGATGAAGCCGACATCGTCGACGGCGACGACGTCGCCGGTGTCATGCCAGCCGTCTTCGAGCGGTTCGAGCACGCCCGGCTTCTCGGCGCGCAGATAGCCTGCCATGACGTTGGGCCCACGCACGAACAGCCGTCCGCCATCCTCGACGCCAGGCACCGGATCCAGGCGATACTCCATACCCGGCATGATTTTGCCGACGCTGCCGGACCGGTTGTACATCGGCGTGTTGATGGAGATCACCGGCGCGGTTTCGGTCACGCCGTAGCCTTCGAGGATGCGCAGGCCGAACTTTTCCATATAGATCGCGCGCGTCGAAGGCTTGACCGGTTCCGCGCCGGCAAAGCAGTAGCGCACTGACCGGAAGTCGTAGGGGTGTGCGGTGCGGGCATAGCCGGCAAGGAACGTATCGGTGCCGAAGATGATCGTTGCGTTCGAGGCGTAAACCAACTCCGGCACGATCCGGTAGTGCAGCGGCGAGGGGTAGAAATAGACCGGCACGCCCGAGATCAGCGGCAGCACCGTGCCCGCCGTCATGCCGAAGGAATGGAAGATCGGCAGCACATTGAAGACCTTGTCGCCCGAGTGGAAGTCGATACGCGAGGCGGCCTGGGCGGCATTGGCCAGGATGTTGCGGTGGGTGAGCACCACGCCCTTGGGCGTGCCTTCGGACCCCGAGGTGAACAGGATCACCGCCGGATCTTCAGACTTGCGGGCGACCCGGGGTGCGCTCTTGCGCAGAAGGCCGAGCAGCTTGTGCCTGAGGCCAATGGTGGCCCGCAGATCATCGAGCCAGACGATGTCGACCGATCGGCCGAGTTCCTCGACCACGGCGCCGAGTTTCGCTTGTTCGACAAAGGCGCGCGAGGTCAGCACGGTGCGCACCTCGGCGGCTTTGCAAGCGGAGAGGATGTTAGCTGCACCGGCAGTGAAGTTCATCATCGCCGGAACCTTGCCGGCCGACATAACGCCGAGCAGCGTCGCACAGGCGCCATTAGCGTTGGGCAGCATGATGCCGAGCGTCTGCTGGCCGGCATAGAGTTTCTTGAATTTCTCGCCAAGCACGGCGGCGGCTGTCAGCAGCTTGCCGTAACTCAGCGAACCGGTGACCGGGTCCTGAACGGCCAGTTGCTTCATGCCGCGTTCGTTCGCCGTCTGGATGATCTTCTCCAGCACAGTCTTGTCGATGTCCTGGGTGCGGAAGACGAGGTCCGACATGACCTGGTAGAGGGCAGCGCCCGCCGCGGCGCGGCGCTTCCGGCCCTTCAGATCCTGCAGTACTTCAAGTTTGACGGGCTCCAGAATGGTCACCTTGACCTTCGGGAACAGCCGGCGGCGAATATGCAGCGAGGTCAGCCGCGAAAAATAGCTCTTCTCCAGCCCGTCGATGCGCACGGGCACGACCATCGAGCCGGTCTTGTCGGCCACCATGGCGGCGCCGTCATAGACCTTCATGAGGCCGCCGGTGACGGTGATCCGCCCTTCGGGGAAGATGACCAGCGGATCGCCGCCTTGCACGATCTTGATCAGCGTGCGGGTCGACATCGGCTTGGCTGGATTGAGCGGCAGCGCACGGGCGAGCTTGAGGAAAGGCTTCATCCACCAGGCCTTGGCGATAGTGTGGTCGATGGCAAAGACGGGCTCTTCCTCGGTCAGCGTCAGGGCCAGCGGACCGTCGAGGAAACTGACATGGTTGAGCGCCAGGATGGGTGCCGGGCCGGCCGCCTTGAGGTTTTCCAGCCCCTCCACCTCCAGACGATGGAAGGCTCGGAACAGAATGGAAACGAAATCGCGGAAGGCGTTTGTCGGAAGGTATCTCAGCATCAGCGAGGCGGCGACCACGTTGAGTGCGGCGAGGCCGAACAGGATACCTCCAGTGGAGACGCCCGCTGCTTGAATCGCGGCGACAAGTATGCCGCCCACCGTCATGAAGCCTGCATTGACGATGCTCACGGCGGCGACGACGCGAGCGCGGCTGGCTTCGGGCGCCCAGGCTTGCACTGCGGCGAAGGTCGGCACGACAAGAAAGGCGCTGGCAATAGCCATGCCGGCAAGGTCGATCGCAACATGGACCGTGTTTGGCCCGGCGAAGAATATTGCGAGCGTTTCGGCCCTGGGCGAGGGCTGCATGCTCCAGATGGTCCAGGCCAGGTCCAAGCCGAATAGTGCCATCAACGCCGTGCCAACCGGGGCTGGCAAGAGCACGATGCGGCCCTGCGACATCCATGCGGCTATGGCAGAGCCAATCGCGATCGAGACGGCGAACACCGCGAGATAGGCGGTGACAGCGATTTCTCCGCCACCGAGCGAATCCTTGACCAACGTAGGCAGGATCGAAAGGACAATGGCCCCGATAAGCCAGAACCACGACGTCATCAGTCCGGCGCGCCAGATCCGCTTGTCGGCACGCAAGCCGTTGACCTGTCGCCACGTCGAGCGAAAGATGTTCCGGTCTATGACGAGGTCGGGTGCAGCAGAACCGGTTGACGGAATGTATCGGCTGACAAACCAGCAACCGATGGCGAGGATCATCATCATCGGCCCGAAGACCGAGACGCCTATGCCATCGGCCGAGACGACGCCTCCGGCGATAGTGCCGCCGAGGATGGCGGCGAAGGTTGCCGATTCGATCCAGGCATTGGCGCGGGGCAATTCCTTGCGCTCGAGATGATCCGGCAGGATGCCGTACTTGATCGGTCCGAACAGTGCCGAGATGATGCCGAACATGAGCAACGCCATCATCAGCACCGGGATCGACGACAGCGCGATCCCAACGACAGCGACAGCCGCAGCGGCGATCTCGGTGAATTTCAGCCGACGGGCGATGAGCGCCTTGTCGAACCGGTCGGCGATCTCGCCACCAAGGGCGGACAGGAGCAGGAAAGGAGCCATGAAGACGGCACCCGCCAGGGTGACCAGTGATGCCGCCTTGTCCGCCGCCAGGGTGAACAGAATAAGGAAAACCAGCGTGTTCTTGAGGAAATTGTCGTTGAAGGCGGACAGGAACTGCGTCCAGAAGAGAGGCGCAAAACGCCGTGAAGTCATCAGATGACTGTTCGTGGGGTTGTTCGTGACGATTTCCATAGCGGCGACTTCCATTGGGCAGACCGTTGAAGATCCTGGTCGGATCGATCCGCGGTCTTGCGCGGTTTGAGCCTTTTTGTAGTGGGAACCCGATTACGCTTCGTTACTGCGGCTCACATTGATCAGCAGCTTTCGGTGTTGCCGGTTGATGAAGCGGCTTGCCTCTTTCGCGTCTCGCGGTGTCTTGGTGATGGTTCGAGGTATCCACGAGCCTGGTCGCGGCCATCGGGCAGAACCCCTTGGCGGCTATGCTTGCCCCATGAAATTGATGCGGCCGTCATCATCCAGGCGGCGATAGCGAAAGTGGGCGTGGTCAACGTTTGCAGGCGCTTGAACCCTTGGGAGCATAGCTGTTGGAGGTCATCGATATTGTCTTTTGGTTTCAGGGTGAGGTTGCGCCGGCGTTGGTCTGTTTCCGGGTTCGATACAATCAGCCGGTCTTGCGACAGTCTTTCGCAGCCGGTCGAGGACGGCGTCAGTGAGCCGGCTCGCTTCATCGGCATGAGCGGTGACGGCATACGTCATCAAAGCAATAAGACTGCCCGCATCCTCACCCCGTCGTTTGGTCGAAAGTAAGGTGGGACAATCAGAGTGCGCAAACTTGTCATTACTGATACTGCGCTTCACCCCAGCTTTTAGCGTGCGCCCTTCGGCATATGCGTGGTTCACCATTCCTTCACTTTATTAGCGCACGTTCATATGCGGACATGTTGGTGTAGCTTGTACGTGCCCAAAGCCCCGGCGCATCGACCCAGCGCTGGGGCTTTTTTGTCCGCCTGGTAATCCGCATGTTCCCCAGACAGGGGCGTGAACTGCGCAGTCGCCCTTGAAGGTGAGTTCGCCGCTGTGGTGTCCTCTTGCATCGACCAAGCTCAAGGCAACGCCATCGACTTGAGCCTAGCTGTGCGTGTTTCGACATTTCGACGTCGCGGTGTCGGATTATTTGCATGCAAACCAGTTTTACGACGCTATCCTCCCATCCTCAACGGACCATTCTGGGAGGAACGCATGGCTGCGCATGAGCAACATGCCGTTGAAATCATTAGGGACAAAGAGTGGTCGGTTCGCGTGACGGTCAACGGCACCACCACCACGGTCCCTTTTACATCTGAGAGCTACGCGCGTTCGTTTGCAGACGGTCAGGCGTTCCGACTGGGCGTTCAGGTCGCGGAGATCAAGAAGGCGGCCTAGCTGCGCGCTTGCCCCAAGGCCGCATGGCGATTGAAGCCCGAGTGACCAAAGTCGGTCGAAAAAGCGGCAACGCTTACGGTCTGCCACGCGCGGCAAGTGACCAAGTAGCCTCACTCGCTCATGGCATGAAGCACGTCGTGCTTGATGATCTCGATGCTGCGCAGATTGAGCAGGCGGATGACGCCTTTGTCCTTCAGCCGGGTGAAAACCCGCGACACGGTTTCGATGGTGAGGCCGAGATAATCGCCGATATCCATGCGCGACATCGGCAGTTCGACCTGTCGCAAGCCGCCCTGCCGCTCCGCCATGTCGACCAGGAACGCGGCGACGCGTTCGATGGCATTCTGACGGCCGAGAACCAAGAGATGTTCCTGCGCTCTCGTCAGGCCCTTGAGAGCCAACGGCAGCAGCTGACGGGAGAGATCCGCACCAGTGGCAAAGCGGAAGACGCGGACACCCACGGCGTTGATGGCTTCGGCGAAAAAATGATGGGTGGTGTCGGCTTCG
Source organism: Mesorhizobium sp. M0074 (assembly GCF_040322975.1). Taxonomy (NCBI): domain Bacteria; kingdom Pseudomonadati; phylum Pseudomonadota; class Alphaproteobacteria; order Hyphomicrobiales; family Phyllobacteriaceae; genus Mesorhizobium; species Mesorhizobium sp. M0074. The sequence continues at coordinate 113,669 of NZ_JAMYUM010000016.1, read as the reverse complement.
AAACCGAATGTCTCTCCGGCCAGATGGAAGGCACTTATCTGCCTGCGACCGTCCGCAAGCAGGCGGTAAACACGCACGGCGCCAAACTCGACCTGATAGAAGGCTCCGGCCTTTTCACCTTGCGCATAGATTTCCGAACCGCAGCGAAAGAAGCTGACCGGCTGTAGCAGTGTCGGATCGAATGCCGTAGGCAGGCTCGACTGTAAGCCGTGCGACGGCAGTGAAATTCTGGAGGTCGATTGGGCGTGCATGGCTGTTTCCCGGTTGATCCGTAGCACAGCAATCGCGCGAATCAGCAGGTCGCGAAATTCGGTTCTATCCCTACGGGAAACTACCTAGTGCTTGGCTGGGAAAGCGGTGAAGGCCGGCAGCGTGCCTACGCGGCGCTCGCCTTCTCGGGAACTTGCGCATGCTTCTGCCGACTTGTGCCGCATTGAAATTGTCGGAGCACGCAATCATCAGCGTCGGTCGACAGCCATCATACTGGCAGACTGGCAACGGAAACGCGGTTTCGACAGGTCGGCAACCGGGCCGAAATCCGCCGTCTGCAATCGCGACTGAAATCACTGGTGAGGATGCAGGAGTGGGCAAACGAAAGCCAGATCGCCAAGATCGGAATCAGAGCCGTCGACATCATCGACGTCGACATGGCTCGCATTCAGATGATCTTCCCGGCTAAGCCCGACGAGGCGACCGGTGGGCGCTGAAGCCAACGGCTTTCGCTGGTCGCCGTCGTCGCAAGGCACTTGGCAGCGCCATCTTAACGAGGCCCGGACAATGGTGGACGAACGGGTGATGAAAGCCATCACCGTCGAGGACGCCTCGTGAGCCGCGCCGAAAGGGATCGCAATTCTTCGAAGTTATGGAGTTTTTCGGGAATGGCGATCCTTTCTTTGGTGGCGAGGCCGAGGGACAATTGATTGAACAGTTCGCGAGATGCCGATTCGCGCAGTCGCGCCAGCTATGCTCTGGCTGCAACGCATCCAACGTTACCATCCATCCTGACATGAACGCGCCGGCAGTCATGCTACTGTGGAAGCGCAGCTGGCCGATCCTACGACATCGTTCTGGCAGCCTGCCATGAAGTGAAGAGGAGAGTTCACCATGTCCAGAATGAATCGCCGCGCCTTGCTTCTCAACGCCGCCAGCGCCGTTGTCGCCTCGACGGTTGCGGCATCGGCTTTCGCCACAAAGCCGCGACGGGAGGACCGGGAACCGTCCCGCGATCTGCGGGCGCTGATCAATGCGCACAAGGCAGCGTACGCGGCATTCGGCAAGGCGATCCACGAAATGGGCGGCAGTAACCGCGACCACGACAGAGCCAGCCGGGCTGAGAAAAGGGCGCTGCTGGCTGTATGCGCCTATCCTGCGGTCAGGGAAGGTGATCGCCGGTCCAAGGCCCGATATCTTTTGAAGATCGAGGCGCGCGGTGAGCTCGACTTGGCAGAGCATATGCAAGCTCTTCTCCGCTCGACGATGGGGGAGGGATAGGACCGGGATTGCGTGTCCTGCTTCTCGTCGATGGCATTCGTGTGCAGCTAGAACCAGGCGTCGAGCCAGTTGCCTAGGCCTCGCTCGATAGCATATTGCGAGCGGCATAGAGTTCGCCAATGAAGTCGGTGATCAAAGTCGAATTGATGCCGTCCGGCGGGCGCAGGAGTAGCGCGCGGAAATTGACGGCTGGCTCGAATGGCCTGGCCAAAATACCGCCGATCATGCCGTCCGCAATGACGGAGGGATTGACCAAGCCGATTCCCATGCCCTTCGCTGCAAGGATAGCGATGGTCAGGCCGTAGGGCGTTTCGATCAGGATGCGCGGCCGTACCCCATGCGCGGCCAGGATCTTGTCCATCGCGAGCCGAGCCGTATCTTCCGGCGACAATGCCAGGAAGGCCTCGTCGGCGAGATCGGCCGGCGTGATTATCTGCTTCCGCGCCAGCCGGTGGTTCTTCGGCATTACACAGACGGCGCGCGGCGTGGTGAAGATGCTGTGCAGCACGCCGCTGGTATCGACCTCGTCGGCCGCGAGCCCGATGTCGAAACTGCCAGAGGCCACCAGGTCGCGCACGATATTGGAGGTGCGGACCTGATAGCTGATTCGCACCTGCGGATGCCGGCGTGAGAACGCTACGATGGCGCGCGGTACCAGCCCATGCCCGAGTGCCGACAGGCAGGCGACGCGGATGGTACCGGTTCCGACCTCCTTGATCTGGGCCGCCCGCAGCTTGAGCCGGTCGAGCCCGACCAGGTTGGCCTTTACCTCGGCATGGAACAACTCCCCTTCGCGTGTCGGCACCAGCCTGCCACGAATGCGGTCGAAAAGCCTGAAGCCGAGTTCGGCCTCTAGCTTGGCTAGCGAACGGCTGATGGCCGGCTGTGAGGTATCCAGCAGCGCGGCCGCCGCGCCGGCGCCGCGCGTGATCATGATCGCGTTGAAGACATCGATGTCGCGCAGGTTCATAGTCAGCCCATATCAAAAGCGAATTAACTTTATCGCTGCGGTCATAGATGGCAATGGGTGAGCCGGCTAAGCTGCGCCTATGAACCGACGCGATGACACTTCACATGTCCATCCTCCCAAGCGCTCCGAGGAACCGTTCCAGGCGGTGGCGATGCCGGTCGAGCGAGCCTCGACCGTGGTCTTTGACGATCTGGAATCGTTCGAGCTTCGCGTCGAGCGTCTGTACGACGGGTTCAGCTACGGACTTTACGGCACACCGACCAGCCGGCAGCTCGAAGATCATATCGCCGTGTTGGAATGCGGATCGCGGGCTCTCGTCGTCCCGTCGGGCATGGCGGCCATGACGCTGGCGACCATGGCTGTCTGCCGTGGCGGCGAAAGCGTTCTGATCCCGGAGACGCTCTATGGCCCGGCGCGCGACATGGCCGAGCGTTTTCTCGGCCCACTCGGGATCGAGGCGGTTTCCTACGATCCACGGCTGGACGCAAGTATCGCGGCCATGATCGACGGCAGAACGCGGCTGGTCTGGGCAGAATCGCCTGGCTCAGCCACCTTCGAAGTTCAGGATGTGCCAGCCATCACGGCCGCGGCCCACAAGGCCGGCGCGCTCGTTGCGGCCGACAACACCTGGGCCTCGCATCTGCTGTTCAAGCCGCTCGCTCATGGCGTCGACATCTCGATGCAGGCGCTTTCCAAACACGCCGGCGGCCACGGCGACCTCTTGATGGGCTCGCTCGCAGTGCATGACCATGCCCTGTTCCGGCGCCTAAAGGATACAGCGCGTTTCCTTGGCTATGGCGTCTCGCCCGAGGATTGCGCGCTGTGCGAGCGCGGCCTGATGACGATGCCGGTGCGCATGCGCCACGCCGACGGTACAGCGCGCAAGATTGTCGCCTGGCTGTCGGGGCGCCCGGAAGTCGCGCAGATCTTGCATCCTGCGGAGCCTGGCCATCCCGGCCACGCGGTCTGGAAGCGTGACTTCGCCGGATCGGCGGGCGTGTTCTCCTTCGTGCTGCGGCCGGAACTGGCGCCACTGCAATCCGATGTTCTGCGCAGCCTGCGGCTGTTCAGGCTCGGCGCAAGCTGGGGCGGCGTGCATTCGCTGATTGCCGTCAGCGATCCCCGCAAGGGCCGCGCCAGCCTCGACTGGCTGAAGCCCGGCCCGGTCTGGCGCCTGTCGATCGGCCTTGAGGCGCTCGAAGATCTTCTGGCCGACCTTTCTCAGGCCTTCGAACTTTTTGCTGAAGCCCGGCGCAACGGAACCGCCGCGGCCGACGTCAACGCCGCAGAATGACGACAACTCAACGACAAGGGGAATGATTATGAAACATCAAGGTCTGAAATGGCTCACGGGTCTGGCGATAGGATTGGCCAGCCTGACTACGGGCGCCGTGGACGCCAGCGCGCAGGCGGTAATCAACAAGATCAAGGAGCGCGGCTATGTCAGCTGCGGCGCCAGCCAGGGCGTGCCCGGTCTATCCCGGCCGGACGAGAAGGGGTATTATCGCGGGTTCGATTCCGACATCTGCCGCACTTTCGCGGTCGCCATCCTCGGCGACAGAGACAAGATCCGTTACGTGCCCCTTAACGCAGGCCAGCGTTTTGCTGCGCTACAGACTGGGGAAATCGACGTTCTGTCGCGCACATCCACCATCACCTACAGTCGTGATACGGTTGTCCGCTTCGTCTGGATCAATCTCTACGACACGGACGGCATGCTCGTGCGCAAGGCCGATAACATCACCGAGCCCAAACTGCTGGACGGAAAGACCGTCTGCCTGCAAGGCGGTGGCAGCCTGACCGAGAAAGCGATCGAGGAAACCGAGGAAGAGTTCGGGATCGCGATGGAGAAAGTCTATTACGACTCGACCGTTCAAGCGCGCGACGCCTTCTTTGGCGGCCGCTGCGATTCCTACGTCACCGACGGCACCGCGGCAGCAGGACAGCGTGCCTCGGTGGCCAAGAACCCGGACGACTACGACATCATCCGAGTCGGCAGGGCCGCCGAACCCAATGGAGTCGCGGTCGCCCGCGGTGACGATCAGCTTTTCGACGTCGTGCGTTGGACACTCAATGCGCTGTTCTGGGCCGAGGCCAACGGCATCACCTCGCAAAACGTCGATGAAAAGCTTGCCTCGGGCAGTCCGGAAGTCAAACGCGTGCTGGGTGAGGAGCCCGGTTTCGGCAAGCCGCTCGGATTGGACGACAAGTGGGCCTACAACGTCATCAAACAAATGGGCAACTACGCCGAGATCTGGGATCGCAATCTCGGCAAGGACAGCCCACTGAAGGTCGAGCGCGGCCTGAACGCGTTGTGGAAGGACGGCGGCCTCAACTATCCTTTCCCTTGGGATTGAGCTGCACATGAAGGGGACGCGCCCGCCGTTCCCTTTCCCTGCCAACGCCGCGAACCGTCGAGGTCGAAATGCTGAGCGACGCCAGGACCAGATCGATCATCATCCAGTGTGCCCTGGTGGCCGTGGCTGCCGCCTTCGCTGCCCTGCTCGTCAGCACGACTTTCGCCAATCTCAGGGCACGCGGCATCCCGATCGGCTTCGATTTCCTGACGATGCCGTCAAGGATCGTCATCTCCGAAGCAATCCTCACTTACAAGTCGCGGGACCCCTATTACTGGGCGATCGCGACCGGGCTCGCCAATACGGTCTTCATCTCCGCGCTCGTCATCGTCTTTTCATCCGCGCTCGGCCTCGTCGTCGGCATCACCCGGCTGAGCAGCAATCCCCTGGCGGCGGGCACCTGCCGCGTATGGGTGGAGGTTGCACGCAATTCACCGCCGATCGTGCTTCTGATCTTTCTCTACTCGCTGTGGTGGAAGGTGCTGCCGCCGGTCGGCGAAGCGCTCAATCCGCTGCCAGGCGTTTACGCCTCCATGCGCGGCTTTGTGGTGCCGGCCGTCAGCATGGACGTCGCCACCGCGGGATTGCTCGTCATTGCTCTCGCTCTGGCACTGGCGGCCGCTGGCTGGGCGGCGGCGAGAAGAGGATGGCTGCCACCGCTGACCGCGCCGGCGATCCTCGCGGTTGGCATTGCCGGGCTCTGGCTTGCCGATGCGAAGTTCTCCGTCGACTGGCCGACCTTCACTGGGTCGAACTTCAAAGGCGGCAAGGACCTGACGCCCGAACTCAGCACCATCCTCATCGGGCTGACCATCTACACCACCGGCTTCGTCGCCGAGATCGTGCGTGGCGGCGTGCTTTCGGTCGGCCGCGGTCAGTGGGATGCAGGTCATTCGCTCGGCCTGCCACGCGGCAAAATATTGCGTCTGATCATCATCCCGCAGATGCTGCGGGTGATCGTCCCGCCGCTCAACAGCCAATACATCAACGTCGTCAAGAATTCGACGCTGGCGATCGCGGTCGGCTATCCGGACTTCCTTGCGGTCATGAACACCATCATCAGCAAGTCCAGCCATTCGATCGAGGGCGTGTTCATCATCCTCGGCGTCTATCTCGCCCTCAACCTGAGCCTCTCGAGCGCGGCCAATTGGTACAACCGTCGCATCGCCATCGTGGAGCGCTGAACCATGAAGGCCCTGTCTCTTCCCCTTCCGGCCGAGCCAATGCCAGGACAGATCCGCTTCGGCGCTTTGCGGCGGTCAGCCATGCTCCTGTTCGGCACGCCACTCAATGCCGTCCTGACGCTGTTGTTCGGCGTTCTGCTCGTCGCCACGGTACCGCCGATGCTGCGCTGGCTGGTAATCGACGCCGTGCTGTTCGACCCCAGTCCACGCGCGTGCCGGGTGGCCGCCGGAGCGTGCTGGAGCTTCATCTATGCCAAGTCCGGGCAGTTGCTGTTCGGCATCTATCCGCTCGACGAACGCTGGCGCCCCGCCATCGTCTGCGTGCTTATCCTGGCGCTGCTTGCCTGGTCGGTGCGGCCCGCCAGCTGGGCGCCGCGGCTGGCAGCGCTCTGGATGGCGGCGCTCGTCTTGATCTTCTGGCTGATGGCCGGCGGTTTCGGCCTAGCCGAGGTTCCGACCTCGTCCTGGGGCGGCCTGCCGGTGACACTCATCCTCACCGTCGTTGCGATTGGCGTCGCCTTCCCCGTCGGCATCCTCCTGGCGCTGGCCAGGCGCTCGACCATGCCCATGATACGCATCGGCGCTGTGGTCCTGATAGAATCGGTGCGCGGACTACCGCTCTTGTCCATCCTGTTCGTGGCATCGATCATGATGCCGCTGTTCCTGCCCGAGGCCCTCTTGCCTGACAAGTTCGTGCGCGCGCTGGTCGCCCTCACCATCTTCGCCGCGGCTTATCTCGCCGAGGTGATCCGCGGCGGCCTGCAGGCCATTCCGAATGGCCAGTACGAGGCCGCGGCTGCGGTTGGCCTGCCCTTCTGGCGCACTCAATATCTGGTGATCCTGCCGCAGGCGATCCGGGTGGCGATCCCGGCGCTGGCCAACACGATCATCGTCATGATCAAGAACACCAGCCTTGTCCTGGTGGTCGGCCTGTTCGACCTGATCAGCTCCGGTAAAGCGGCGCTGGCCGACCCGGACTGGCCATCGCCAGCGGCCGAGACGTTCCTGTTTATCGGGGCGATCTTCTTCGCACTCTCATTCTCATTCGCCCGCTTCGCCGACTTCCTGGAGCGGCGCGGCCCAACCGCTCACTAGGAAATGTTGTGATGTTGTCGTCCGCCGCCAAGCGCGTTCCGCCCATGACCGATCCCAATGATCCGCCGGCAATCGAAATGACCGGGATGAACAAGTGGTACGGGAACTTCCATGTGCTGAAGGACATCGACTTGACAGTCCTTCGCGGCGAAAAGCTGGTGATCTGCGGGCCCTCGGGCTCGGGCAAGTCGACCATGATCCGTTGCATTAACCGGCTGGAGGAGCACCAGCAGGGACAGATCGTCGTCGACGGCGTCGAACTCACCAATGATTTGAAGAAGATAGACCTAATTCGCCGCGACATCGGCATGGTGTTCCAGCATTTCAACCTGTTCCCGCACCTAACCATTCTGGAGAACCTGACGCTGGCGCCGATCTGGGTGCGCAGGATGCGGCGCGCACAAGCCGAGCAGACCGCCATGCATTATCTGGAACGGGTGAAGATTCCGGACCAGGCGCACAAATATCCCGGCCAGCTTTCAGGCGGTCAGCAGCAGCGGGTTGCGATCGCGCGTGCGCTCTGTATGAGCCCGAAAATCATGCTCTTCGACGAGCCGACGTCGGCACTCGATCCGGAAATGGTCAAAGAAGTGCTCGACACGATGGTCGCGCTGGCTGGGGGATGGCATGACCATGCTGTGTGTCACGCACGAGATGGGATTTGCCCGCCAGGTCGCCGACCGCGTCGTCTTCATGGACCAGGGCGAGATCGTTGAGATGAACACGCCCTCGGAATTCTTCTCGCATCCGCGTCACCGGCGCAGCAAACTGTTCCTTGCCCAGATCCTGAACTAGCTCGATCGCATAGAGAGAGTTCATCAGCTACGGATCAATGAGCCACCTCTCCGAGATCCCGCACCAAAATGCCCGTGGCAGCGGACCGGCAATGGATCGCCCGCCCTTTGACCATGCCCTGGCAATCTCGAGCACATCTAGAGCCTGGCTCGGCCCGGCAGAACTCACTTCGAGCGAAATTGGAGAAAGCGTGTGGCGTGTTTCACCTGCCTTTCGCCGGGAACAATTTGATGTCGCAAAGTGTTCCCGCGTGAAGAAGGCGAAGGACCGTGAACATGCGCGCAGTCATCATTGGCGCAGGAATCGCCGGACTTGCAGTTGCCAAGGGACTGCGACTCCTCGGATGGGAGACCGAGATTTACGAGCAGGCGAGCGAACTAAAGCCTCTGGGTACGGGCCTCAGTCTTAGCGCTAATGCGCTTCGTGCCCTTCGTGTGCTCGGGCTCTACGAAACGGTTGTTGCCGAGGCGCAGCCGATACACAGACTCGATCTTCTCGACGACGAAGGACAAGTCCTTCAATCGACGGATTTTCAGCGCTTCAGCCAGCGATATGGTCACCTCAGTATGGCCGTGCTGCACCGCGGCGATCTCCATCGGGCGCTTCTTACGGAGCTGCCGCGCTCTGTTATTCGCACCGACATGGAATGCGTGGATGCCCGCCAGGTCGGCGAGAAAATCGTCCTGCACTTCGCGGATGGGGAGATAGTGGAAAGCGAGCTGGTGCTCGCTTGCGATGGCATTCACTCCGCTGTTCGTAGGGCATTCTTTCCAAAGTCGCGCGAGCATTTCGCCCGCTACGCCTGCTGGCGCGCCATCTCGCCCGGTCTCCCCCAGGGAATGGACCCTGCGCGTCTTACCGAGAGCTGGGGGGCCGGCAAACGCATCGGGCTGGCCGCGATTCCCGGCGAAAGGGTCTACTGGTTTGCGTGCTGCGGGGCCGAGCGCCTACACGATCCCAAGCTGGCTCAGGCCGATCTTGCCGGAGTGAAGGCGATGTTTTCCGGCTTTCACGATCCCGTCCCTGAGGTCCTCGATCGGACACCGGCGGACTCGCTGATCTGGACGGATATACTTGATCTCGATCCGATACCCTCGTTTACGCGCGGAAATGCGGTTTTGCTTGGCGACGCCGCGCATGCCGTGACACCCGATCTAGGGCAAGGAGGTGGACTTGCCATGGAAGACGCGGCAGGTTCTTACAGCGTTGTTCGGACGGCTTCCGGCCGACGAGGCCCTCCGCGAATATGACAAGCGCCGCCTCGACAGGGCACGTAGGGTCGCGGCTGAATCACGCCTCTATGCCAAAGTCGCGCAATGGCAGAACCCGCTTGTCGTCCCTCTTCGCAACTTCCTGGTAAAGAGCATACCGGAGCGTTTCATGGATCAGCAGCTCGACGCGGTTCTCGATGTCACGTTTGAACCCGTGAGGTCCGTCGCCTAACGCGGCGATTTGGCGGCAGCACGTCGCCCGGGCAGTCTTCGGCACGGGCCGCCTGATCCCTGCCTATGGTCCTGACAGGCTCGCGCAGTTTTTCCGGATGCTCTTGACCTTCCAGCAGCTGGAAAGAGTATCTCTCTCGTATCAAATACGAGGAGACACGAATGAACATTGGAGCTGCCTCCGAAAAGTCCGGGCTGCCGCCGAAGACGATTCGTTTGCTGTTGCCTTCGCTGCGGCGACGATCCTTCCGTCGCAGTCGGAGGCCGCCCTTGCGGGACTCCCTCTCGCCGGCAATGCTGATTTTTCTCGCCAGCATGGGCAACGTCCTGGGTTCTGCGGCAAACTGGGGGCTTGGTCGAGGGATTGAACGCTTGCGGGATAGGCCCTGGTTTCCCCTGCGTCCTGCGACGCTCAACCGCGCAACGAACTGGTATTGCCGTTATGGAAGATGGTCGCTCTTGTTGAGCAGGATGCGATCATCGGCGATCCGCTGAGCGTGGTCGCTGGGGTTTTGCGCGAGTGGAGCTTTGTCGTAATCGTCGCTCTCGCGAAGGTCTCGCGTTATTTGGTTGTTGCCGGAGCGGTGCTGAGCCTGACGTAAAACCGAAATCGCCGACATCGCAGCGCGGTTGCGTTCATTTGGGCATGAGCCATAAACAGGCCATACAAAAATGTATGAAAAATATTGTGGCGCATGGCGGCTTCGAGCCATACCGTTCTTGCAACGATCCTCACTTTTGGTTGCACTGCAGCAAACTGGTTGAAGGCGGCCTTGACAAATCAGCCGAACAATTGTGGGAAGGGCCGATGAGGACTGTTGGTCGAATCGCGATCCTAGGAAGCGTACCGCTCCGCGCTCTGCTGGCGGTCGTATTCCTGGTCATGTCGGCGCTTCAGCCTGGTCTATTCGCCACAGCCAATGCCACGGGTTTTCACGCCAGCGCGGATCTGCAAGCCGAGACACCTGCACACGACATGAGCCATCACGGCGCCACGGTGAATGAGGCGGATACGTCGGAGCATCAGCACGGCGACAAGCAATCCGCCGACAAGAGCTGTGAAGTGCATTGCGCGCCGGCACATGCGGTGCCAGTCGATTGTCCCGAGTTGGAGCATGTGATCTCCCGCTGCTTTGCGCCCGTCATTGCCGTCACTTTGCCGCTCGGCGAATATAAAGCGCTGATTAGACCCCCAAGATACATCTGAACTGACGCCTCTTTTGAGGGCGTTCGCGCGCAGCGTTGGGAATTCGCTCCCGCGCGGCCAAATGCACACGTCAAGATTCAGGTCTACAATGAAAATCGCAAGCTCCGCGATGCTCGCATCGCTGTTAGTTGCCGGATGCGCGGCAACCACGCCGCCAGACATCCTTCCAGTCTTCAATCCGGCCGATCCCGCAATGGGCGTCCGTGATGCGCGTCACCACCCGGCCGTCGTCGACTATAACCGTCGGGAGCCGGTCGATCCGAAGAATTGGCGGCGTCTTAATGAAGAACTCTCTCCCGCGAACCCGGGGGCCGGATCATGACGCGCCGGTTACTGACCATAGCTGCGGTATTGACTGTCCCGCTGATTGCCAGCGGATGCGTGTCCAGCGGGACCCTTGATGGCATCTCGGCCCCCGTGGCCGGCTTCACGACAGTCGCGGCGCGTGCCGAAGCCGTAACCGGCAACCAAACGGTGTGGGTTCAGTCCAGCGATGAAGCGCGGACGGTCTCGGAGCACGTGAAGCGCCTGGTCCAGAAGGAGACAATCGGTCCAGACACCGCGGTGCAGGTCGCCTTGCTCAACAATAAAGGCCTGCAGGCCGCCTACGCCGAGATCGGCCTGTCGGCGGCCGACATGTGGCAGGAATCGATGCTCGTCAATCCGACGATCTCGGTCGGCATGATCGGCGTCGATCCTGTGCGGACGATCGAAGGAGCGGTGGTCAGCAACATTCTTGCCATGGCGACGCACAAGCGGCGCGTTGCGGTCGCGGATGCCCGTTTCCGTCAGGCCCAGCTCCGCGCCGCCGAGGAAACGCTACGGCTGGCCGCGGACACGCGGCGGGCCTGGATCAACGCTGTCTCGGCCCGTGAGAGCGTTTCCTATTTGAACAAGGCGCAGGCTGCCGCCGATGCTGCTTCTGAACTCGCGCAAAAACTCGGCGAGACGGGTGCCTTCACAAAGACCGGGCAAGCCCGCGAGCACGTTTTTTATGCCGAGATCACCGGTCAGGCGGCGGAGACGCGGCTTGCGGCACGGACCGCCAAGGAAGAGCTCACCCGGCTGATGGGTCTATGGGGACCGGATGTCGATTACTCAATCCCCAACATGCTTCCAGCCCTGCCCAAAGGCGCCAAGGCCAAACGCGCGATCGAGGCGGAGGCGCTAAAAAATCGCGTCGACCTCGAGATCGCGAAACTTGAGCTGGAAGCTCTGGCGAAATCCTACGGTCTGACCGAGGCAACGCGCTATGTCAGCGACCTGGAACTACTTTCCGGCGTGGAGGTGGAACGCGAGGATACGGAGGAGGGCGGAACCGAGACGAGTGTCTCACCCACTCTCGAACTCGAGTTCGTCATTCCGATCTTCGACACCGGCAAGGCGCGCATTCGCAAGGCCGAGCTTGCCTACATGCAAGCCGCAAACCGGATCGCGGAAAGGGCCGTCAATATCCGGTCAGAGGCTAGATCCGCCTATGATGCCTACCGTTCGACCTACGACATTGCCCGGCACTATCGGAACAATGTTGTGCCGCTGCGCACAAAAATCGAGGCGGAAACGGTCCTCACCTACAACGGCATGATCACCAACACGTTCGAGCTGCTGGCGGACACACGCGCGAAAATCAGCTCGATCATGCTTTCCCTCAATGCCAAGCGCAATTTCTGGCTGGCCGACGTCAATCTCGGAACCGCCATCCACGGTGGCGGCACAGGCTCATCTGGAGCCGGCGATGCACCGGCCCCAGCCGAAGCGGGCGCCGAAGGCCACTGAACTCAAGGAGAACAAAATGCTTTCAAGACGTCAGTTGCTAGGCGCGGGAGCCCTGCTCGCAGGCGCCACTGCATGGACCAAAACATCCGCAATGGGGCTGCCCGACGCTCCGCTCATGGACTCTCCAGACATGCAGCCTCCGATTGTCCCGACGAGCGGACCTGACTACCAACCGGTCGTGACGCTCAACGGCTGGACACTCCCTCATCGCTTGAACAACGGTGTGAAGGAGTTCCACCTCGTGGCCGAGCCGGTCGAGCGCGAAATGTCGCCCGGCATGACCGCCTATCTCTGGGGTTACAACGGCCAGTCCCCCGGCCCGACCATAGAAGCGGTTGAAGGCGACCGCGTCCGCATCTTCGTAACAAACAAGCTGCCGGAGCACACGACGATCCACTGGCACGGCATGATCCTGCCCAACGGCATGGACGGCGTCGGTGGCCTCACCCAGCCGCACATCCAGCCTGGCAAGACCTTCGTCTACGAGTTCGACCTCGTGAAGAGCGGCACCTTCATGTACCATCCTCATGCCGACGAGATGGTCCAGATGGCCATGGGCATGATGGGCTTCTTCGTGATCCATCCCAAGGACCCGAAATACATGCGGGTCGACCGGGATTTCGTCTTCCTGCTGAATGCCTACGACATCGAACCGGGATCCTACGTCCCTAAGGTCATGGAGATGACCGACTTCAACCTGTGGTGTTGGAATAGCCGCATTTTTCCGGGAGTCAGTCCCCTGGTAGTGTCAAAGAGCGACAGGGTGCGGGTGAGGGTCGGCAATCTGACCATGACCAATCACCCGATCCACATGCATGGCTATGACTTCGAAGTGACCTGCACCGATGGCGGCTGGGTTCGCCCCGAGGCACGCTGGCCGGAGGTGTCGATCGACATTCCGGTCGGAGCGATGCGCGCCTATGAGTTTGAAGCCAAGTATGAGGGCGACTGGGCGATCCACTGCCACAAATCGCACCACACGATGAACGCCATGGGACACGATGTGCCGACCTTCATCGGTGTCGACAAGACAAAGGTGACCGACAAGATCCGAAAGGTTCAGCCCGACTATATGCCGATGGGCAATCGCGGCATGGCCGATATGGGCGAAATGGAAATGCCGCTGCCCGACAACACCATCAAGATGATGGATGGCTGGGGGCAATTCGGCCCCATCGAGATGGGTTCCATGTTCTCAGTCGTCAAGGTTCGCGAGGGGCTCGCCTCGAACGACTACACCGATCCTGGCTGGTACCAGCACCCCGCGGGAACCGTGGCCTATGAGTGGAAGCGGGATGTCCCCGCTCCGACGAAGTCAGGCGACGCAAGAACTATGGCCCCGGCAGCGCACGGTGGTCACGGCAAACAGGGATGAGAACCGAACCTCGCAACCTCAACAATGAGAGAAAGTGCAGCATGAAACGTATGATCGTAGCGGCCGTTTTGACGGCGCTCAGTTCCGGAGCCGCTCTTGCCGGTGGAAGCCACGCCGGAGGCCATGGCGGTAAAGCCGCCACCATGCCGATCGGCAACCCTGGCGAGGCGAGCAAGGCAAAGCGGACTATCAACATCTCGATGTCGGAGAAGGACGATGGAAAAATGTTGTTCCAGCCGGCCGTCCTCAAGGTGAGGAAGGGCGAGACCGTTCGCCTGAAGTTCGTCAACAAAGGCCAAGTCGACCACGAGTTCGTCATGGACGTCCATGAGGGGATCATGGAGCACAAGGCGCTGATGGAGAAGTTCCCCGAGATGGAGCACGCCGATCCCAACGCGATCCGGCTGGCGCCCGGCGCCAGAGGCGAGATCATCTGGACGTTCGCCAATGCCGGCGAATTCGGTTTCGGCTGCCTTGTGCCGGGTCACTACGATTCCGGCATGAAGGGCGACATCAGCGTCGCCAACTGAATTCGAAAACACAAAGGAAGCAGTCATGACACTATTGGTAAAGACACTCTCAACGCTCGCGCTCGTTCTCGCCATCGGCGGGAGCGCGCTTGCGCAGGAATACGTGAAGGGCGAAGTCATCAAGGTCGACGCCAAACAGCAGAAGCTGACGATTAAGCATGGGCCGCTGACCAATCTCGACATGCCAGCGATGACGATGGTGTTCGTCGTCGCCGAGCAGGGCCTGCTCGACAAGGTCAAAACGGGTCAGGCGATCGAGTTCACAGCCGATCGCGTCAACGGACGCATCACGGTCACCGGTATCAAGTAACCCGGCCAGCGTCGCGGGGTGAAAACCAATCCGAAGCGCAACTGACCGCTCTCGCAAGCGATCCCGGCGCGATCGCTTGCGAGGTGATGAGCGCCGCGGATCAGCCTTGTGCTGGATTTGCGGCACAATGAAGGGATACGCCAAATGACGCTACAAGTGGTCAATAGTCGTGAAAGCTGCAAGGCGCTTTCGCTTGCAAACCGTGTTGTCGATCCAGTCTATGGATGTTGAGACAGCAAAACCCACTACCTAGCTGATGGAAAACTGCGTCACCGACCAATGGCGCCGAGCCAGGCAAGGCCCCACTGAGACATCGCTTCGTCCGCATCGCTGACAGAAGCAAAGGATAAAAGGTCATCAACGCTTGGCGCGCCAGGCCAGATGAGAGATTGCTATTATGAAAATTCTTCTAGTCGAAGACGACGAACAAATCAGCCGTTACGTCGAAAATGGACTGAGCTCTTCCGGCCATGTGGTCGATGTCCTGACAGACGGGCGCGATGCTTTGCTTGTCGGACTGCGCGAGCCCTATGACGTCGCAATTGTGGATCGGATGCTGCCAGGCCTCGATGGTTTGTCGCTCGTGCGGGGTCTTCGAGGCGCCGGCGGAAAGGTCCCAGTGATCTTCCTGACGGCGGTGGGCGGTGTCAACGATCGAGTTGAGGGATTGGAGGCAGGTGCGGACGATTACTTGATCAAGCCCTTTGCATTCTCCGAACTCCTGGCTCGGATCAATGCTCTGCAAAGGCGCCCTCCGATCACCCCCGAAAAGGCAAAGCTGAAGGTGGCTGATCTGGAACTGGATCTCTTCAGCCGCCTCGCCACCCGCGGCGGAACGACGATCGAGTTGCTCCCTCGGGAATTCGCGCTGCTTGAACTCCTCATGCGTAACGAGGGCCGCATACTGACGAAGACCATGCTCCTTGAGCGGATCTGGAACTTCAACTTCGACCCGCAAAGCACCGTGGTGGAAACCCATATCAGCCGACTGCGGGCGAAGATCGACAGACCATTCGATGTTCCGCTCCTGCGCAATACACGCAATACCGGCTACTCCATCCATGGCCAACGCTAGTATCGCCAGAAGTACGTCCATCCGACTCGCCGCGTTCTACATCTCCCTGTTTCTGCTCTCGTTTCTGGGAGCCAATTTCGTCGCTTACAACATGGTCGCCGCCTACCTTTACGAGCGGCTGGATTCCCATGTGATGGAGCGATTCCGGGAGATTTCTTTCGCTTATGACGCGAACGGTGTCGATGGCGCTGCTGCCATGATCCGAAGCCATGGTCCGGCAATCAGGGGACAGGAGACGCTTTACGCACTGAAGGATCCCGAAGGCGGCTTCCTGGCTGGCAACATTGATGTTTCCACTGTGCCGCCCGGATTTTCCACGCGCGCACCGACAAGCCACGAGGCGGCGCCCAATAACTACAGGCTCTACCGGAAGAACCTGGACGGCTACGACCTGACCGTCGGGGTAAGCTATGACGACACAAATCGCTTGCGCAGCATTGCGCTTATCAGCTTCGGCTGGGCAACGGCGATCGTGCTTGCTGGAGGTCTCGGCGCGGGCGCAGTTTTGGCGTTCCGCACGCGACGGCGCATCGCCAGACTCTCGGATGCGATGAAGTCCGTTGGCGCCGGCGATCTCGCTACCCGCTTGCCGGTCTCCTTACGCACCGATGACATCGACGTGCTGGCAACTGAGGTCAACGTCGCGCTGGCACAGCTACAGGCTAGTGTCGCGGCGATGACGCAGGTAACGACCGACATCGCTCACGACCTCAAGACGCCGGTCGGCCGGCTGTTTCTAACGCTTGAGGCTGCTTCCGAAAGCAAAGACCAAACGACCACGAGATCCCTTGTCGAAAAAGCGATGAGCGAAGTCTCGCATATAGCAGGCACCTTCGAGGGCTTGCTGCGCATCTCGCAGATCGAGTCCGGCGCCCGCCGTTCTCGATTTGCGAAGGTGAACATTTCGGAACTGGTCGCCGAAATCTACGATATCTATAGTCACATCGTGGAAGACGCCGAGCGTTCGCTGGTTCAGTCCAATGACAGCCGAAACACGGCCTCATTTATATGGGGCGATGCCGATCTGCTGAAGCAGATGTGCGTGAACCTTATCGTCAACGCAATGCGCCACACACAACGAGGATCTCGGATTGCGATCGGTGTCACGACGCAGGCGAATCGCTGCGCAATCGTCGTCAGCGACAACGGACCGGGCATCCCGGCGGCGGAGCGGCAGAAGGTGTTCAAACGCTTCTATCGCTTAGAAAAGAGCCGGACCACCGAAGGGACAGGGCTCGGCCTCAGCCTGGTCAAGGCGATATCGGACATGCATGGCGCGACAATTTCCCTGAAGGACAATAGCCCCGGCTTAATTGTGGAAACAGAGTTCCCCCGTAACCATAATTGAGATCAGTCACTTAGACGGATGTTCATATCACTTGAGACGAAATTATAAAAAAGGCAAACCAGCCGGCAGTGCTGCCAGCTGGTTTGCCCTGCACTGGCTCCGTGGGAAGATGCGGAACTGCGGTGTTGGTCCTGCTACCGGCCCGCCCAACTGGCGCGCTGGCGGGGGCTCCCGCCCTGCCACGATGAGGGGCTCACAGCTTCGACTCGGTTATAGGGGGAATCGGTCTTCTCGATATCGCCATTGTCGAGCACTTGGGAAGATATGTCGGGGTTGGATGCCGATTTCGTGGTTTCGCCCGTCGATCCATGGCCGTGCAAGACCTCGCCGATGCGCGGGCTTGTCGAGTTCGTGCCGCTGTTGGCGACACCGGTCGTTGCGGCGAAGACAATCAATGCATATCCGATAGTGTGTTTCATGGTTCAGTCCTCTTGTCGAAAGTGAGCGTTCCAACGCTCAGCAACAACAGGCTATCGGGTCGAATTCACGGGCACCTTCGCTCCGATTTACATTTTTGTGATTCTCATGCGTGGCCATGACAAAAGCAAAGTCCGGAAGGTCAGCTTATGAAATGGCACATGCTGCTGGCTGACACAGTTTCTTTGCGGGGATGCATGTCTATCCAATTATCCAATGATGCTTCAAAGGCAAAAGGGCGCGCGCGGAACCAGACATCAATGAAAACGAATGTTTGACTGTCGCGTCTGCTTGAGGCGCTGGGAGATTGCCGCACACGGGGTTGCCTGGGTCGTCCACTATTCCGTTCCTGAGAGATCTGCATCGAGGTCGACAACCACCCGCGGGTGGCCACGAGCCATACGCAAGCCTTACAAAAATGTATGAAAAATGTTGTGGCGCATGGTGTCGTCGAGCAATAGCGTTCTTGCAACGGCCTTCGCTCGCGAGTGCGCGAACCTCGGTTTGAAACAAGATCCTAGCATCGTCGGAGATGTCGCTCGACACCCCGTCGGCGCCATGTGGATGTTGAGCTCGATACCAGAAAAGCGAGAAACTGGCATCGATGGCCACAAGTCGCATTACACGATCCAACGTGGTGGATCACGATGTGCCGACGGTGTTCGGCCTCGATAAGTCGAACGTCACCGACAAGGTACGGCGGGTCCGGCCCGAATACATGGCCCCGGCAGCGCACGGCAAACAGGGATGAGAACCGAACCTCGCAACCTCAACAATGAGAGAAAGTGCAGCATGAAACGTATGATCGTAGCGGCCGTTTTGACGGCGCTCAGTTCCGGAGCCGCTCTTGCCGGTGGAAGCCACGCCGGAGGCCATGGCGGTAAAGCCGCCACCATGCCGATCGGCAACCCTGGCGAGGCGAGCAAGGCAAAGCGGACTATCAACATCTCGATGTCGGAGAAGGACGATGGAAAAATGTTGTTCCAGCCGGCCGTCCTCAAGGTGAGGAAGGGCGAGACCGTTCGCCTGAAGTTCGTCAACAAAGGCCAAGTCGACCACGAGTTCGTCATGGACGTCCATGAGGGGATCATGGAGCACAAGGCGCTGATGGAGAAGTTCCCCGAGATGGAGCACGCCGATCCCAACGCGATCCGGCTGGCGCCCGGCGCCAGAGGCGAGATCATCTGGACGTTCGCCAATGCCGGCGAATTCGGTTTCGGCTGCCTTGTGCCGGGTCACTACGATTCCGGCATGAAGGGCGACATCAGCGTCGCCAACTGAATTCGAAAACACAAAGGAAGCAGTCATGACACTATTGGTAAAGACACTCTCAACGCTCGCGCTCGTTCTCGCCATCGGCGGGAGCGCGCTTGCGCAGGAATACGTGAAGGGCGAAGTCATCAAGGTCGACGCCAAACAGCAGAAGCTGACGATTAAGCATGGGCCGCTGACCAATCTCGACATGCCAGCGATGACGATGGTGTTCGTCGTCGCCGAGCAGGGCCTGCTCGACAAGGTCAAAACGGGTCAGGCGATCGAGTTCACAGCCGATCGCGTCAACGGACGCATCACGGTCACCGGTATCAAGTAACCCGGTCGAGCAATGCCATGGGTACGGAAGTCAGGATGAAGGTGCCGGGCAGAAAATCCTCCAGAGATTTTCTTTCCAGTCGTCACGTGCGGAGCGGCTCAGAGGCATCTCTATGGGATATTTTCGCGCACCTACGCTCACATATGCCGGATAGTTACAGCGAACTTGTGCACGGTGCCTGCCGCCATCTTCATACCTGATGGCGCCGTTCGCGTCCGTCTCGACTAGGCCAATAGCGACGTCAAAGTCATAGTCCCCATATAGCGAGACATTGTTGTTCACGACGCTGAGCTGGACCGACGTGGCATCTGGAAAACTAGCTGTGTAAAAGATCAGCTGCTCCGCCGCCATCGAGGGCGGAGTCACCAACACGCCGGCAAATAGTGCAATGGCGCGCATTTTCCTCCTTCCAAGGTTCCAAGGTCAGACTATCACCTCTCGCGTCAATGTTCGAATCGAATGTCCATGTCGGCGTTGGCGGAGACGTTCAGAGGCTGGATAGTCCTCGTCGCCTGCAGCGCACAAGGCGGCTGGCAGGCTCATTATGCGGGTGCTAAGCACAATGTCTTTGCGCGGCGATAGACTCCGCAAGAACAAACTACTTGTTCTTGCATGGCCTTAAAGAGATCATAGCATGAGTAGAAGCGTTGGCGATCCTAGGCTTTGTGAGCGGTTTCACAAGAAGATCAGGAGACACTATCGACCGGTCCCGTGGTAGCAAAGCTCGACCTCAACGGCCGATATGCGGCGCATGCCCGCTCGTCAGCCTTGGGCTGATTGCGACAGGTTGGCTTTAGGCGGGGACGACACATGAGAGCTGGCCGACATTCAGGTCATCACGACGATGTCGTGACCTGACCCGAGGCATCGTTGCTACTCACCGGAGGGACGCCGCGAGAGGACTAAAAAGAAGACGTTCAAACATAATCCGTCGAAGTGCCGTCTCGCCATAAATGTCGTCCTTTGTTGTCCACCCGCCAGTTCCCGCTGGTTGCCGCCTTTCCCATCGACTTTGCCGTTCCGACACTAGCTATTGAGAGTATTGGACATCGCGCTCCGCGACGGTCACGCCGTCCGTGACCCTGTCGCTCGGGTGCAGTACCACGCGATCGCCTGGGGCAAGGCCCAACAGAACCTCCGCCGTACGGCTGTTTCGCTGACCGATCTTGATGATAGATACCCGTGTATGGCCGTCCCTTACCGCGAATACCGCCCAGTCGTCTCCTTGTCGGAACAGGGCAGCCACCGGGACGGCCAGGATGTCATCGCCCTTCCAGATCGTGACATGCACGATCACGCGGTAATCATGTCCTAGCCCCGACCACTTCGCCGGAGGGTCGGTGAAGTCGATCGTCGTGCGGACCCGTTGTTCCTCGATGCCAAGGGCTGAAACCTTGGTGAAGCCCGCCGGATCGACGCGGGAGACGCGGCCCTGGACCGGCAGTCCACCCCAGTTGTCGATCCAGACCGGCGCGCCTTGCTTTATGCGGACAGCGTCGGTCGACAACAGGTCCGCGACGATTTCGAGATCGAGCGGGTCGCCGATTTCGATCAGCGGTGCACCGGCTTGGACTACCCCTTCGCTCTCCTGAATGATCTTCAGCACGCTGCCTGCCACGGGAGCGCGCAACTGTATGCAGCAGGCGGGATCTGGCTCCGGCGCGGTTCCCGACTGCTCACCAAGCCGGGCTGCAACGCTGTTACGCTCGTTTCGGCGGACCTCGAGTTGGGCTTTCGCACTGGCAAGCGCTGCTTCATTGGTCTCAACGTCGAATTTGGCTGTGTCGAGAACCTTTAGGGAGATCGCTTCTGTGCGCGCCAGCGCCTCCGCCCGCCCCAACTCCGTTCTCGAAAATACAAGCGCAGCCTCGATCCGGCGCATTTCGGCTGCCGCAAGGTTTACCGTCGCATCGGCCGCAGCCAGCGCCGCCAGCAGTTCCTCGTGGGTGCGCGCATCGTGAAAGCTCGGCAGTGTCGGCTGCATCACAGCCACGACGGTTTCGTCCTTGGTGACCTGATCTCCCACGTGACGCGGCGGAGAGATGCGCAGGACTTTGCCGGCGATGGGAGCCGACACTGTATAGACGTGGCGCACGCGCGTTTTCGCTTCGTCGTCGATCGTGACTTCCATGGAACCTTTCGTCACCGTTGCAAGATCCACTGCAATCGGCCGCGGCCATGCGAACCAGACGGCGCTGGCGCCCAAGATGGTCAACGCTGCAATGCCCAACGTTCGCTTCATCCAGATCGTGCGCATGGTTCAATCTCGTGTCTTGAGAACGGTGACAAGGTCCAGCTCGTTGAGCCTTCGGCGAACGACGAGCGCAGAAAGCACGGCCGCGGCGATCACAATCGTGCTGGCGAAGACGTAGGTGGGTTGCTCGACGATCAGGCGCACCCGCATCAGTTCGCCGGCCAGGTTCTTCTGCATAATCCAGGCAAGACCATAGCCAATGAGCCATCCAGGCGGCTGCGCGATCAATGTGAGCAGGGCGAGTTCCAATAGGAGGATGCGCAACACTTCACCCCGGGTGAAGCCAAGGACGCGCAAGCTGGCCAACTCCCGCGCCCGTTCGGAAAGCGAGATCCGGGCGCTGTTGTAGACGACACCGAACGCTATGACGGCAGCCAGCCCGGTGTAGATGCTGGCCATTGTCGTGATCAGCAAGGCAACCAGTTTGCGGAAATTCGCAAGCGAGACGCGCTGCAAAGCCAGGCCACCGACAATCGGCATGTCCTTGATGGCAGCATAGAACGCTTCACGGCTGGTCTGGTCGAGGCTGACATTGACGCTGTTCAGTGACGGCGCTTCGCGCATCAGGCGCGCGAGCGTGTCTGAATCCATCATCCCGCGGATGCCGAAGTAGTCTTCGACCCGGGCTGCCACAGGGACGACAACGGTCCGCCTTGTTCCTTCCAGCAAGTCGAGCTCGACGGGATCGCCAACCCTCACTCCCAGGATACTCGCAAGCATGCTCGAAATCGCCAGACCCCCTTCTGGCAGGCCGACCGGCCGCAGGTCGACATCAATGATGCGGTTGAGATCGGCGTTACGCGGCCTGCCGCTGATCATGATGCGGCGCTGAACGTTGCCGTTCCTTATGCGGACGGGGACCTCGCGGTACGGCTCCGCGGCGAGAACGCCCGGAAGCCGTGCTATCTGAAGGACGACGTCGAGCGGGCGTCTTTCCACGAAACTGACGGTGGCGTCCTGTCGGTCGGCCAGGAAATACGTCACGTCGATCAGGTGCTCCATCGCATCGCCCGTGAAAAGGGAAACGATCAGGATGGCTGTCGCCAGTGCAATTCCGAGCGTCGTGAACAACGACCTGACTGGATGACGAGTGATGTTGCGCAACATCATCGTGGTCGGCTGCGACATCAACCTGTCGACTTTGAAGCTCGCAGGCAGCAGTCTGCGATAGCGCTGGGGCGCCGGCGCCTGCATCGCGACGGCAGGCGCCAATCGCACGACCTCGCGAAGCGCGCGCACCGCCCCGATGATTGCAGCCGCCAGACTGAGGAAGGCGGCGATGACGTAGAGGTCCGGGCTCTTTGTGAAGACGAGGAACGGAAAGTGGAAAAAGTCGCCGAACAGACCGGTGATGCGCATCCCCAGCCAAGTGCCCGCTGCGCTGCCGATTACAATGCCGATCATCACGATGACGGTGATGAATTTGAGGTAGTGCATGACGATGCTGGCGTTGTTGTATCCCAGCGCCTTCATGAGCCCGATCTGCTCGCGTTCCAGAGCTACGAGCCGGCTCAGTGTGAGATTGACCAGGAATGCCGACACCAAAAGGAAAATCGGCGGCAGCGTCCGACTCATGTTGTTGAGCATATCGAGTTCGTGGTTCAGCCAGGCGTGCGAAGTCTGGTCCTTGCGCCCGTAGGCCGCTCGTCCGCCATAGCGCTCAAGCAGGGCGTCGAGGCGCATCATGACCTCACTCTCGGACGCGCCCCGCAGCAGCTTCAACGACACGGACGAGAACGCATCATCGAGATCGTAGGCGCTGGCGAGCGCTTTTTCCGACATCCAGATGAGGCCGAAGCGGCGATCGTCCGGCATGATGTCGCCTGGCCCGACCGCGTAGATGAACTCGGGAGACAGCGCGATCCCGACAATCGTCAATTCACGTTTCCGGCCGTTCAATATTGCCGAGAATCGGGCCCCGGGCTGAAAGCCGTGGGACAAGGCAAAGCCCTCGTTGACGACGACCTCTTCGGCGCGTCCGGGCTCCGGCATGCGACCAACACGCATGTAGAGCAGGTTGAGCGAAGCCTCCTGGGTTTCGGGCAGGGATATGACTTCACCTGTCGCCGGCTCCAGATAACCCGATATGTCAAGCAGCACGAGCTTGGCAATTCGTGTGTCGACCGAAGCAACGCCGGGAATCTCGGCAATCCGGTCGACAAGCGTTTTTGGCGCGCGGCTTACCGAAGCAAAGACGTCGGCGAAGCGGTAGCGTTCGTAGTAGGCAGTGCGCGTCTCGTCGAGGGAACGGTAGGATCCGACGGCGAGGATGAGCGTCGCCACGCCTCCGGCAATGACGAGGGCGATGGCAAGCGCTTGCGCCCAGAGCCGCCCGAAGTCGCGGAGGAGCTTGATGTCCAGCGCGCCCATCCTGTTCACCAGACAAGTTCCGCAGCAGTCCGGCGAACCTCGTTTTTGCGGATTCTGGAGATCTGCCCGTCGGCGAAAAACAGCACGCGGTCGGCGACATCCTGGATGCTGGCGTTGTGCGTGATGATGAGTGTCGTGGTGCCAAGCTGGGCATTGATGCCGAGCAGTGCCTCGATTACCCGGATGCCTGTCTTGGAATCCAGCGCGCCTGTCGGCTCGTCGCAAAGCAACACGTCCGGGCGCTTGGCGATGGCACGGGCAATGGCCACGCGTTGCTGTTCGCCACCGGACAATTGAGCCGGGAAATGGTGCATCCTCGGTTCAAGCCCGACTAGCGCCAAAGCCTCCTCCGGGCGCATCGGATGATCGGAAATCTCCGTGACGAGAGCGACATTTTCATAAGCGGTCAGGCTGGGGATCAGGTTGTAGAACTGGAAAACGAACCCGACGTGCTGCCGCCGATAGGCAGTCAGCCCCCGATCATCGAGGTTGGTCAGTACCTGGTCCCTGAAGAACAACTGGCCGCTCGTGGCGTGGTCAAGCCCGCCCATGATGTTGAGCAGGGTCGACTTCCCGCTGCCCGACGGTCCAAGCAGAACGACCATCTCTCCCGCCGCGATCTCAAGATCCAGCTTACGCAACGCAAGCACTTGCGTCTCGCCCGACGTGTAGGTTTTGGTCAGCGCTCTTGCGGTGAAGACAGTATCAGCCATGGCCGCCAGGGATCGCATGTTCGAGGCACTTGTCGCGTCGGCGCAGACATCAATCCGCGAGGTCGCATGGCACAGTCACCCGTCGAGGTGAGCGCGACATTGATACAAATCAAAACCGCTTCGGGGGCGGTCATGTGTTCCGGTAGCCGCTCGACATGTTGTGGGAGCAGTCGAGTCGCCCGCACCGGTCGGTTCGGAACCGGCATTGACTTGCCTCAAAGAGGTCGGCGGCATTTACGGTACGATGCCGCCGATTGGCGCTCGGGCGCCTGTTCACTTGAACTGAGCCAAGGATGAGGCAGATGAAAGCAAAGGATGTAATGAGTCCAAACATTGTTGCCGTGTCGCCTGACCACAGCGTAAGACATGCAGCGCGGATCATGCTGGATCATCGCATCAGCGGCATGCCTGTCGTCGATGACGAAGGCCGCCTGGCTGGAATTGTGAGCGAGGGTGATTTCCTGCGCAGGTCAGAACTGGGTGCCCCAGTATTTCCGATAGGTGCACCGCGCAGCTATGTGAAGGGCCACAGCTGGAAAGTGGCGGATCTGATGACCTCGGATGTCATCGTGGCGGACGAGGAAACCCCGATAGCGCGAATTGTTGCGCTGATGCAGGAGCACGGCATAAAGCGCATTCCGGTGATGAGAGGACAGCGTCTGGTCGGCGTCGTCAGCCGCGCCGATCTTCTGCGCGTCGTCGTTGCGACGAGGTTTGACGACGCTACGGCGGCAGGTGACGATGCGATCCGGCGCAGCATTCTTACACGGCTGCGAGAGGACGCAGGGGTCGAAGCAGACGCGTTAACGCTTATGGTGACTGATGGCCTGGTGCATTTTTCGGGTGCGGTCAGATCGCAGAGTGAACGGGATGCTGTGCGCGTGGTTGCCGAAGGCGTCAGGGGCGTCAAAGGTGTGTTCGACCATCTGTGTCTGGCGCATCCGTGAACAGCGGGGGGGAACGCACCGCGATGCGAGCGCATTCTCCCGAGACCAACAGCGTCGCGAACACCTCAGCCATGCAAGACGATCTTGCGGCCCTGCAGCGGGAGACATTCGATTACTTCATCCATGAGGCGAACCCCGCCAACGGTCTCATCGTGGACAAGACCGAGGCGAATTGGCCGGCAAGCATCGCGGCCACCGGCCTTGCGCTGGCATGCTATCCAGTGGGCGTCGAGCGCGGGTTCATGACGCGAGCCGCGGCTGTTGAACGCACTTTGACAACGTTGCGCTTCTTCTGGAACAGTCCACAGGGCCTGGAACCGGACGCCACGGGATATCGCGGCTTCTTCTACCACTTCCTGGATATGCAGACCGGCCGACGGGCCTGGCAATGCGAGTTGTCGACCATCGACAGCACGTTGCTGCTGGCTGGCGCGCTGGCTGCAGGGCAGTATTTCGACGAAGAGACCGAGGCCGAAGCCGAGATCCGCGGCTTAGCGGAAGCGCTCTACCACCGGGCCGACTGGCGCTGGGCACAGGACGGGGGAGACACCGTAACCCATGGCTGGACTCCTGAGCACGGGTTCCTGAAATATCGCTGGCAAGGCTACGACGAAGCGCTCTTGCTCTATGTCCTGGGACTAGGTTCGCCGACACACCCTTTGCCCCCGAGCAGCTACACTGCGTGGACCGCGACCTTCCGATGGGAGACCTGTTACGGCTACGATTACCTCTATGCGGGACCGCTGTTCATCCACCAGCTCTCGCACGTATGGATCGATTTTCGTGGCGTGCAGGATGCCTTCATGCGCTGCAAAGGAAGCGACTATTTCGAAAACAGCCGACGCGCCACCTTCGTCCAGCAGCGCTACGCCGTGGACAATCCGCGTGGATTCGAGGGTTATGGCGAAAACTGCTGGGGCATCACCGCAAGCGAGGGTCCCGGCCCTTCGACACTCAACTTGAACGGCATCGAGCGCCGGTTCGAGGGCTATGTCGGGCGCGGTGTTCCTTATGGTCCCGACGATGGCACGCTCGCCCCGTGGGCTGTCGCGGCATCCTTGCCGTTTGCTCCTGAAATCGTCCGACCGGCGATCAGCTTCTGCATCCACCAGGCCAAGCTCAAGGCCGCCAAGGCCTATGGCTTCAAGGCGGCCTTCAACCCGACGCATCCGGGGACATTCGGCAACGCCTTTGGATGGTGGGTTTCGCCTTGGCACTTCGGCCTCAACGAAGGCCCGGTTGTCCTGATGATCGAGAACGACCGCAGCGGCCTCTTGTGGCTGCTGATGCGCTCGTGCCGGTACATCCGCAGCGGCTTGCAACGGGCGGGGTTCGAGGGCGGCTGGTTGAGGGAGCTTGAACCAGGTCCGGCACCAACTGCTTGATCGGCTTGGCCGCGGGCGAATGAACAAAGCCCTGAAACAGGGGAGCGTCGTAGTCACGACCTTTCCTTTGGCGAAGCGTTCCCGGACAATTCGGCGCCGGCCCCGGCCAGCAAACCGCTATGGAAATCACGTTCGACGGATGCGGGATCGAATCCGTGCTCGCGACCTTATTGGCACCGGCCGCCAATAGCTGCGGCTAGGTGCCTTGGATAACGAAGCAGGAAATGAAGCCACAAAATATCGCAAATTGATTCCAGTCTATGACAGTATTCCACGGCATGGGGTTTGGGGCGCTGTTCATGCTGGCGTTTTCGGCGGCGCTTGCCGAACTTTATCGAATGTCTGCGCCTGGAGCCCCATCCATCCCAAGCGCCAGAGAACACAATCTGCTTTTGCTTTATCTCTCGATAATGGTCTTCCTTGCCTGGGGTGCGGTGCTGTCGGGTGCCTAGATAGTGTATCCGTGCTATCGATCGGCGGTGCCCCCAGGGGTTACCGATTTGGCGGACTATCCAAAATTTCTGCTGACCTCCAACCCGAAGACATCCGCGTGGCATAGCTTGGGGATGGAGTGGAAAGAACACGTGGCTTGGCTTGCGCCAATTGCCATGACGATGGTCGCCTATGTCTTCGCCAAATACGGACCGGCTTTGGCCAGGCAGAAAGAAATCCGCACGGCCGTCATCGGCTTCGCGGTTGTTGCCTTCGTGGCGGCTGGTGTAGCGGGTGCTTTCGGGGCGTTTCTCAACAAATACGCCCCGGTTCGTGGTGGCGCGATGATTGAAATCATCGCCGGTGAACAGGAGGGCGAATAGTCATGGCCAATATCAAGCCTATCAGGCCTGACGAGATTCCCAACGGTCCCGGTGCGGCCGCCATCCTGGCCGCTGGAATTGGATCTGCCGCTATGGGGATATTCGCCTTGGCCGGCGATGCCTTTACATCACTCAACCACTTTTTCACGTTTTATACACCAACCGGCGCCTTGTCCGGCGTCTCGACCAGCGCAGTCATCGTCTGGTTGATTGCCTGGTTTATCCTTTCGCGCAGGTGGGCCCAAAGAACGTGGAAATGACAAAGGTCCTTTCTGTGTCCTTCGCGTTGCTGGCGGTAGGCGTATTGCTAACGTTCCCGCCTGTCATGGACCTCATCCAGGGCAGGTAGAGAAGAAACTTCCTTGAGTTGGGCGCGGGCATGGTCCATCGAAAGCGGCCAAGTTCGCGCGATCTATAGCTTCCCCTTGCCACCGGCACACGTTCGCGATCATCGGCGCCGATCGAAATGTCGAGCTGAGAATTCAAAGGCTGAAAACGATCGGCCCGGCGCAATCCACTGTCAGCCAGGTGCTTGCGTTCCGTGCAACGCGTCAATCTACCGGAAAACAGCCTATTCTATTGCCTCCCGGCCCGAAATTTCTTCTACGAGAATCCGGAAGAAAACGTGCGGTGTGCTGTCTGACACGGGAGGTGTGATCGGCCTGAGCGCGCCAGGCTCCCACCAGTCCGTGTGCTTGCTCAACACTGCCCATGCATGACCGCGTTGAAACTCGTGGCCGGTCCGGTCACTCAGTTCTTCAAAGCGGCCGTCGACAATGACGCTTCTCCATCCGCGTCCTTGGCCGTGTTCCTCGACCTGGGCGCACACCAAGGGATTGGCTCTCATCCACTCGATCTTCTTGCCTAGCAAGGAAAACGCGTAGAGGTGAGTGTCAGCGTAGGCGTAGTTGAAACACACGACGTAGGGTTGCCCGTCCTTCGCGCATGCCAAGTGGCCAATACGATTGGCCGCTAGCAACTTCGTACATTCCAGTGAAGACAGCGTGCGGATCAGCATCGATGCGATCTCCTGTTTTTTGTATTTCACATCCTGGCAGCCGCACTCGCAATGACGTGGATCAAACTGCTGCGTCCGCTCGGTCGGCAGGGCTCGACCGCGCCTCGGAATGTGCGCGCGCCAATGGCAGCGGCAGCTTCAGGCTTGCAATCGCGGCGAGGCCCATTGCTGCGGCAGCGGCGAAGAAGGCGGCGCCTTCCAGCCCGGGGAACCCCGAACAGCAGGCCGGCGGCCGCGGAGTCCACTAACGCCCGAGGCTGACCGCTGCCGACTCGATGCCGAGTTCCATACCTTGGCGTCGTGCACTGATGCGCGACACCCAGTAGGCGGGCAGCGGGCTGATCACGCCGGCCGAAGCCGAAACAACGGAAACCGCAAACAGCATTTCTGTGAGCCCGGCAAGTATCGGCACAACCGCCAGACCCATCGCCATCACCAGGAAGGCAGGAGCCACAAGCAGCCTCGCCGCTGCCGGGCTGACGAGCGGCGAGAAGACAAGTCCCTGGACCGCGAACATGACAACGCTACATGTTGCGAACATGAGGCCGAGCGCGGCGAACATGCGGTTCCAGTTCGTTTGCTGCGGCTTCATATGCGGGCGCCATCATCTTGCAGGGCCCGCACCATGGCGCCCAGACATCCACGACAACGGGAAGGGTGCCTCGCTTGAGCTGACGATCGAACGTTCGTGCATCGACGTCCTCGGGGTGGCCTGAGAACAGCTTTTTCCCGCACTTTCCGCATTTTGCGTTTTTGGCATCGCGCGCTGGCGGCAGTCGATTGATTCCGCGCATTTGCTGCACACCACCAGATTTTCCTGCGCCATCGCCCTTCACCACTGGTATACATGCGCCACAGAGTGCCTATCCCCAAGCTGGCTCGGACTTCCAATGTTTTTTTGCGCGATGGACGAATTGGCGTGAAAACGGATTGCACGGCACAATCCACAGCGGCTGTGCGCCCGCGCTGTTCGGAACGGGAAGCACGCTATTCCTTTGCTTCCCGACCCGATGCCTGCTTGATAACGATCCTGAAGAAAACATGCGGAGTGCTGTCCGAAACAGGAGGCGTAACCGGCTTCAGAGCGCCAGGCTCCCACCAGTCGACGTGCTTGCTCAACACCGACCACGCATGGTCGCGCTGAACTTTGTAGCCGATCCGATCAGGCAGTTCTTCATAGACACCATCGACAACCACGCTTCTCCATGCCCGCCCTTGGCCGCGTTCGTCGACCTGGACGCACACCAGCGGATTGGCACGCATCCAGTCGACCTTTTTGCCCCGCATGGAAAATGCATAGAGGTGATTGTCGGCGTGGGCATAGTAGAATGGCACGACGTAGGGGTGTCCATCCTTAGCGCATGCCAAGTGGCCGACCCGGTTGGCCGTCAGCAATTTTGTACATTCCAAAGCAGAAAGCGTGCGGATCAGCATCGGCGCGATCTCCTGTTTTTCGTGACAGCACGGTGTCGCCGGTGCTCCATCGACTCTGGTATTCGGCATCGCGGATCGTAGCCCTGCCGCCAGGGAGGTCATTGATCACGATCAAGGAGTCGGTCGGCCGACAGATGAATCGACAACCATGGCTAGGCCCGCCGGGGACTCGCATGGCGGCCCACGTCAGTGTCAGCGTCCATACCGGAGTGGGGATTTGGAAAATGATCCAGATCAAGGCGGGGCCTGCTGCTCCCACCCATCATAGGGGATGATGTGGAAGCCGATCTCAAGCGCTCCGTTCGATCGTGAGCTGGAACTGGCCGTCCTCGACGAGGACGGCGAACATGCGCTTGTCTTTCCTTGCATCAAGGAGCGGGAAGGCTGGAAGAACGCCGCCACCCGCGCACGCATCGACGTTCACCCGACCCACTGGCGAGACTGGGTGCCGGATGCGATCCCGGCAAACAACCACAGGTCTCTTACTGACTCGCTTTAACGTTTGGACTCCACAACCAAAGCCATGCGCACGAGATGCGACAGACTGCTCGCGGCCATCTTGCTCATGACATTGGCGCGATGGATCTCGACCGTGCGCGGGCTGATGCCGAGGTCATAGGCAATCGTCTTGTTCGGCAGGCCGGACACAAGGCCGTCCAGCACTTGTCGCTCCCGCTCCGACAGGGCCGCCAGACGACCACGGATTTCCACGCCTTGTGGGTGTGTCGCCTCCGTCCGATTGCGACTGTCCAATGCGGAGCGGATCGCTTCGATCAGCACCTCGTCGTCAAACGGCTTTTCGATGAAGTCGGCGGCACCTTCCTTCATCGCCTGAACAGCGAGGGCCACATCGGCATGACCCGTCATGACGATGACCGGAAGCGTATGCCCGCGGCTCCGGAGCTGTCGCAGGAACTCGATGCCGTCAATGCCCGGCATGCGCACATCGGTCACAATGCAGCCGTCGAGATTGCCCGTGGCCGTAGCCAGAAAAGCTGTCGCCGATTCGTACAGGCGCACGGCGAAATCAGCCGTCGCCAAGAGAAAACCAAGCGATTTGCGAACGTCGACGTCGTCGTCGACCACGTGCACCAGATGGTTACCGGTCATCGGCGACCTCTTCCTTCTCCACGATGCGCAAGGTGAACCGGAACGCGGTTCCTCCAGTCGGTATTGCCTCGGCCCAGATGTGGCCACCATGCGACTCAACGATGGTACGGCAAATAGAGAGGCCGACGCCCATGCCCTGTTTCTTGGTGGTGACAAATGGCTGGAAAAGCTGGGCGGAGACTTCCGGCGCGAGACCAGTGCCGGTGTCGATCACGCTTACCTCTGCCATGCCGTCGTCACGGGCCGCGGTTATGACTTGCAACTCGCGGCGTGGCACGCCTTGCATGGCTTCTATCGCGTTGCGCATCAAGTTGAGCAGAACCTGCTGAATCTGGATGCGGTCGGTCAAGACCAGTTCGGCGGCGGGATCAAGGTTGTAGCTGACGCGGACATCTATTTCTCTTGCGCCGACCAGGGCCAGTGACGAGGCTTCCTTGATAATCGCCGGCAGCCGTTCGACCTGGCGCTCGCTCTCGCCTCTTGCGACGAAGTCCCGAAGGTGGCGAATGACGTCTCCGGCCCTCAAGGCCTGTTCCGCTGCCTTTTCGACGGCCTCCCTCAGCATCGGCGCGTTATCTTCCATGCTTTTTTCGAGAAGCCGCCGGCTGCCTTTAAGGTAGTTCGTAATGGCGGTGAGCGGCTGGTTGATCTCGTGGGCAAGTGTCGAGGCCATTTCGCCGAGCGCAGTAAACCGCGCCATGTGGAGAAGCTCCAGCTGCTGCTCCTGTATTCTTGCCTCCGCCCGGTGGCGTTCGGTCAAGTCGCGGCAGAAGCCGGTAAAGAAGCGCCCGGTTCCCGGATGCATCTCGCCGACAGAGAGTTCCATCGGAAAGGTCGAGCCGTCCTTGCGCATTCCAGTGACGATGCGACCGAGCCCGATGATCCGGCGCTCCCCTGTCGCCAAATAGCGGTGAAGATAGGCATCATGCTCTTCGCGGTAGGGCGACGGCATCAGCAGATTGACATTCTGGCCGATGACTTCGCTGGACTGGTAGCCGAACAGCGTTTCGGCAGCCGTGCTAAAGGATTGAATACGGCCTTGTTCGTCGATGACCACCATTGCATCGGGCACTGTCGCCAGGATCGAACGCAAATGATCTTCGCGCAGTCGAAGTGCGGCGTTTGCATAGGAGAGTTCGCTGACGTCGGTGCCTTCGACGAAGATCGCAGTGATGCGACCATCGTCAGCCTTGATGGGCTGATATACGAAATCGAGGATGCGTTCATCGACCGGCTCGCCGTCCTTGTTGCGAAGGGCGACCTTCACGCCTTGACCTCTGTAGGGCTTGCCCGTTTCGTATACTTGGTCCAGCAGTTCATAGAATCCTTGGCCTTCGAGCTCGGGCAGGGCCTCGCGTACCGACCTTCCTATCACTTGCCTGTGGCCAATCAGACGTTGATAGGCGGCATTGGTCAGCTCGAAGACATGACCCGGCTCACGCATCAAGGTCATGAAACCAGGGGCCTGCTCGAACATCTGGGAGAGCCGGTCGTGTTCGGCCGCGACCCGCCCTTCGGCGCGAACGCCGGTCGACAGGTCACGTGTTTGTTTGTCGTCCAAATCAAGTCCTTTGATCAGGGAACCCGCAACGCAGTCTAACTATCATTCATCGCTCTTTCTGCACACGCAAAAACCGGCGTAGTCAGAGGTTCGGGATCCGGTGAGTAGTGTCATTTGACACGCATCAAGGCGTCGAGTGCCGGCGGATGCACTTCATCATAGCATCCAAACGCTCCAGCGAAAGCCGACCACAAATGTGCTACAAGTCAATTATTTAAATCTTGCCGTAGATGCACCTCCTGCAGCCATGGTGAAGTTGGGGATCGAGCCTGCGGAACGGTTCGGGGCTCACCTTATCGGCCTGGCGGCTGCAGACGTCCCGCAGCTCATCGCGGCCGGCGACGGCATGGTTGGTCCATGAAGGTGAAATCATGCAGTTTCAGCGAACGGAAATTGGAAAGCGGCTCGCCGAACTGGGTGCCGAATTCGACACTCGGCACCGGCCGGCCAGTCCTGGTCACCGCAAGCAATGTCGAACATGTCATTGCAAAAACCGTGCTGGCTGCCTGGAAAGACACCGGCAGCGCGGCGAGCGATAGCCGATGCATTCCCTTTTCTGGCCAAGGCCAAATGAAGTCCTGTCGCTGCAATCGGTACTAAACGCGACGAAAGCATCTATGACAGCCTCGCGGACGTCCCCGTCTTTCTCGAGCACCACGGCATCACGCATGCGGTCATAGCCGCCTGCGGGAATAGGCGTTCGGCGGCGTCACGCGTACGCTGATCGAAGAGAGCAGCATCAACCGCTTCATGTTGTATTAGCCGCCGGTCGCATCAGGACCTTCACGCCCGTCGCTTGAGTCACGCACGATATCGCCACGAGGGAGACGCCTGTTGACCGAGATCAATGCAGCGGTCGCCGATATCGCAATGATCTGCCAGAAAACGGGAGCGAAACGACATGAGTTTTCTCGACTACTTGATTTCAGTTGACGCCAGGACCGCCTTGATGAGCCGCATGATGCAGAAGCTCGGCGTCGACAAATATTTGAAGATCGTTCCGGACCATATTGCCGTCACCAATCGAGCGGTCGACCGGTGTCGCTCCTGCGGGCACCAGGATGAATGCTCGACTTGGCTTGATGAACACCAGCAAGCTGATGATCCGCCAGACTATTGCCGTAACCGCGACCTGATCGCACGGCTGCAGCACGCAGCCGGCCAACGATAGAGCGGTCGTGCAGGCATACCGCAGATCGCGTCACCAAGGCCGCGTGCTGCAGCTCCTCGATTTCCTGGGCGGTCATTGCTCGCCCAATGTTTCGCACCTGCTGGCTGATGGCGTTCCGGCGGACACCGCCCGCGAATGCCTGCAACTCCACTCTCATTAAACAGCCGACCGGCCCTCTAGCCACGAGCTGCCCGCCAATAAGATATATTGACAATGTTTCTTTAAGGCGCGATTCCGACCCATACCGACGAAGGTCTCCTTTGAAGCCAATGCATCAATCGTCATCGTGGACGCGACTTCACTCGGTGCGTTGCGGAGCTGTTTGAGTGTGGGAATTATTTTGAGGTCTTTGGGTCTTCGAAAACCAAGAGCATGCACATGATTGCGAATGGTCGGAGCAACAAAACGATCGTCATCGGTGGTACCCCGTTGCCAGACGTGCTTGACGAGGCCATGATCCGTCTTGTGGTTGACGGCTTTTATGATGAGATTCGCCGCGACGACCTTCTCGGCCCCATCTTTCATAACGCTATCCATCCTGAGGCTTGGCCGCGCCATCTGGCTAAGATGTGCGACTTCTGGTCCGCTACGCTGCTCCGGTCGTCCCGTTATGAGGGCCGTCCATTACCGCCACACCTGGCGATCTCCGGCCTTGGAGTGGCGCATTTCCGGCGTTGGCTAAAGCTGTTTCGCGCAACGGTGCGCCGTGTTTGCCCACCCGAGGTTGCGGCGCTGTTCATGGACCGCGCACTGCGCATAGCTCACAGCTTCCGTCTCGCGGTCGCCTTCAGCCGTGGCGAGACTACGATGGGCATAGAACCGATCGTCGAGAAGGACCTGTGATGCGGGGTTGGATTGTAAGTGGCTCCTGTACCAGAATTGCGAAGAGGAACCGTTAGTGCGGTTGACCAATTTCTCGGACTACGCCTTGAGGATGCTAATGTACGCGGCCTCTGCCGGTGATCGCCTGATCACGATCGAGGAGGTGGCACGCACGTTCAAGGTATCCAAAACGCACCTCAACAAGGTCGCCAACACCCTGACTCGCGGCGGTTACTTGAAAGCGGTCCGCGGTCGCTCCGGTGGGCTAGCCCTCGGGCGGAGCCCCGAGATGATCCGGATCGGCGACGTGGTACGGCTGACGGAGCCAGATTTCGCGCTTGTGGAGTGCTTCGGGACCGGAAATCAGTGCGTGCTCACCGGCCGCTGCAAACTTTCAGGAATGTTCGGCGACGCGATGGCCTCCTTCCAGAACACCCTTGATCGTTACACGCTGGCCGACGTCGCATTGATGCCCCAGGACTTTGTCGGCGGGCTGCCTGCATACGAAGCTTCGGCGTACGATAAGCATGGGTAAGGCCTCGATCGACAATTCAACCACAACGCCGCGCGGTTCGCGTCTGCCGGCCCGTGGAGACAAGCATGACTGACCCAGACAAAAATGACACACCGGTGGCCAACCAATTCGAGTCGGGCGTCGACCTGAACAACACGCTGCTCCCTATGCTGATCGGCGGGCTTGTTCTGATTGTCATCGGTGCAATTATGGTCATGACGTTTGTCTAGCTTTTCCTAGCCAAACGGCAATGCTCATCAAAGTTGCGAAAGCGCAAAGAAGGCGGCCTGAGAGGAATCTATTAAGACGCTTCGCAATGGCGGAGACTTCATCGTGAAGGAGCTCAGTTCGTTCAATTCCGACATGGTCGTCGACGAGATCATGAGAAAATGGCCGGCAACGGTGGCTGTCGTGCTGAGATACAGGATGCTTTGCGTCGGTTGTCCAATCGGTACCTTCCATACGGTCGCTGAGGCGTGCCGAGAGCATCAGACCAATGAGACCGCCTTCCTGGTGGATTTGGAATCGGCTGTTCGAGCGCGCAGGTGATAAATCAGCGCTTGGTTCGACTCCCTGAGAGGACCACAAGCCGGTGCGCGTCCTTGACAGTGACTTTCTGGCGTCCGCTGGCAATTATCCCATTCTCTTCCCATTTGCTGAGCAGCCGGCTGACCGTGTGCAGTGTCGTCCCCGTCATTTCGGCAATGTCCTGCCTCGAGATCGGAAAGTCGATTTCGATGCCGCTGTCGGTCTTCCGACCAGTCTGATTTGCCAGTCGCAGCAGCGCGTGAGCAACGCGCTGCTCCACCTGTTCAGTGGACATCTCCACAACCCGCGTCTGGGTTTCTTGCAGCCTGTTTCCGACTGTCCGGTAGGTGGTCGCCCCAAACGCAGGAAACCGCTTCGCCAGTTCCGGCCATAGCGCGTTGGGCCAGGCCAACACCACGCAGTCCACCGCCGCGACTGCGCTGGCGGGGTAAGTCGTCCGGCCAAGGGCTGCGGCGACGCCAAAGATCTCGCCTTCGCTGATGTATCTAGCGATGACCTGCTGTCCATCCGGCGTGGTGCGAACCACGCGGATGTGCCCGGCGATCAGCACGAAGAAGGAATGGGCATCGGCTTCCTGCGCGAAGATCGTCGTCTCCTTGGCATAGCGAGACGACCGCGCATCTCGCAGGATCTCGCTCTGCTCGTCGGGCGTCAGTCCCTGGAAGAGCGGCAGCCGCGATATCAGCGATCGGTCTAGCGCAGCCAAGCGGATCCCTCACAGCCCTCTGGTTCCGCATCAGTCATGCGGGAGACCTTTCTACTCCGAGTTTGCGCCAGCGCAAATTCTGCCGGGGCTTGTCAGGCTAAAAGGCATGGAACGGCCAAATGCCGTGACGACGAAACAAAAGGACGAACCGATGAAACTCACCATTCTCGCCGCCGCAATCTCCATCCTCGCGCTGGCCGGCGGCGCAAGCGCGGAAGAGCATGTGGTGCAAATGCTCAACAAGGGCGAAAAGGGCGCAATGGTTTTCCAGCCGGCCTTCGTCAAGGCAGTACCCGGCGATACCGTCAAGTTCGTGCCGACCGACAAGAGCCATGACGCAGAGTCGATCAAGGGCATGCTTCCGGATGGCGCTGAGCCTTTCAAGGGAAAGCCCAGCGAGGAGATCACCGTCACACTCACCCAGGAAGGTGTGTATGGCGTCAAATGCGCGCCGCACTACGGCATGGGCATGGTCGCGCTGATCGTTGTCGGCAAGCCGGTCAATCTCGATACCGCCAAAGCGGTCAAGCATCCCGGGAAGGCAAAGACAGTGTTCGCCGACCTGTTCACCCAGATCCCGGCCAACTGACAGCATTCGATACAGCCATGCCCGCCACATAAAGCGCGGGCGCGGGCCGGACGGACCGAGGGCGGCGGTTCATCCGGCCCTGTTCATTTGGAGACGCAAATCATGGGGATTCCACGCCTGCGGGCCTACACCGGGCCCGCATTTCTTTCCTACGGATTCAGGCCGTTCTTCTTCCTTGGGTCGCTGTATGCGGCGCTCTCCATTCTGCTTTGGCTGCCGATGTATGCCGGCGAACTCAATGCCCACAGTGCGTTCGTTCCCGTCGACTGGCACATTCACGAGATGCTGTTCGGCTATCTGTCGGCGATCGTTACCGGGTTCTTGCTGACCGCCATTCCCAACTGGACCGGCCGGCTGCCTGTGCAAGGCCTGCCGCTGCTGGCGCTGGTGGTCCTGTGGCTTGCCGGCCGTGTCGCTGTCTTTGTCTCGGCGGATATCGGCTGGGAAGCAGCCGCCGTGATCGATGGCTCATTTCTGCTTGCGGTTGCTGCCGCGGCGGCCCGCGAGATCGTCGCAGGACGGAACTGGCGCAACCTGAAAGTACTGCTGCCGCTTGCCGTCCTGGCTGGCGCCAACGGCACGTTCCATATCGAGGCGCATCGCCAAGGCACATCGGACATCAGCCGCAGGCTCGGCATGGCCGCGGCGATCATGCTCATCTCGCTAATTGGCGGGCGCATCATTCCGAGCTTCACCCGCAACTGGCTCGTCCGCGAAAATCCTGGCCGGCTGCCTGCTCCGTTCGACCGTTTTGACATGGCATCGATAGCCATCTCAGCCATCGCGCTGGGAGCATGGACGTTCGCGCCCGACAACAGCGCCTCAGGAATGCTCCTGGCGGCCGCTGCAATCAGCCAGGCGTGGCGCTTGTCGCGGTGGGCCGGCGAGCGCACCTTGCGGGATCCGCTGGTGCTCGTACTCCATCTCGCATATGCCTTCGTGCCGGTCGGTCTCGCCCTTGTCTCGGTGTCGATCTTCTTCCCCGATGCCGTGCCGGCGGCGGCGGGACTCCACGCACTCGGAACTGGCGCGGTCGGCGCGATGACGCTTGCCGTGATGACCCGCGCAACGCTCGGTCACACCGGGCGAGAGCTCAAGGCTGGAAAAGGCGCCTCGTTCATTTTTGGAGCCGTCCTCCTCGCAGGATCATTGAGAATCCTGGCTGCCTTCGTCCCCTATGACATAGTGATCGACATGGCCGGCACCGCATGGGTGGCGGCATTTGCCGGCTTCATTCTGATCTATGGAAGTGCGTTGATGAGGCCAAAGGTGCGGTGAGGCGGCGGGGAGAGCAGGCGACCGTCGAAACGCGAATGGAAAAGCCGCTTCTGATTTGTCAGGCAATGCCGAGGTAGCCGACGATACGGTTCGCCCACCCCCGATGGTCCCGGACCAGCCTGAAACCCAGATTGTCGGGAGGCGTGCCAACGGCACAGCCGCCGCTTTTTCCGTCGCTGACGAAGTTCGACATGTAGGCTCTGTGAAGCCCTTCAAGGACGTGGACGCCGCAATTGTCGACCGAACTCGCAACGCCGCTTCCATCCGCAGCCAATGTGGTGCGGACATAGCAAGTCGAAGTCCACTCCCAGACATTGCCGGAAAAGTCGGCGAGGCCCAGGGAATTGAAACCAAAAGAGCCGCGGCTCTTGGGCAACGGGTCCGGTTTGCGATCGAGGTCCACCTCGGCCTTGTAGCTGGTGAGCCAGCGTCTGGCGGGGTTGTTGGCATCGTTTTCGACACCCTCAAATTCCCCTGCGAACCGCTCCGCCGCGGCAAACGCCCATTCTTCGTCGGATGGCAGCCGCCATTGGTCGCCCGTCACTTGCGAATACCACCGGGCGTAGGCATTGGCATCGAGATAGCTCACTCCAGTTACGGGAGCGTTGCTTGGGATCGCGCGCGTCTCCTGTGCCGGCTGACAGCTTCCTGCCGACACGCAGTCTGCATAGTCGGCCGTGCTGATCTGGTAGGCCATGATTTCGAGAGGTCTGTTGAGTTGCCGCTTGAGGCGGGGATTGGCTTGCGGGCGTCCCTCCATCAGGAACTCCCCTGGCGTCGGATAGGTGATCGAACCGGAAAGCAAGGTAATCGTCATAGCGATGGGGTGAGGTTGTCGATCCCCGAAGACCGTCTGTATCGAGAGCCCTGCCGGAACGGCAGCGGCGACCAGGGCGACCGGAAGAACCTTGAGGATCAATGGAGACATCGCTTTGTCCATGCCCGGACAGCATCGCTGTCCGGGCAAATTGGAGTGCCGTCAGTTGGTGGCGAGGGGTGTCGGCGCCTCGACCTGCGTCATCAGGTCGTCATTCCATTCGCCCTCGACCATAAAGTGAGCGGTCGCACCGAGTTCCACGGCCTCGATCAGATTGTGATTGACATAGGCGTAGACGCCGGGCTGCAGGAACGTGTAGAGCGCCGACCCCGCGGAGCCGCCACGGATGAACCAGGTTTCTAGATCCTTGGCAGGCGGATTGGCGAATTTGCCCTGTTCCCAGACATAGTCGCCGTGGCCACCGATCAGATGCGGTCGCGTATCGCGGTTGGCCTGCGAATGGACGATCAACACGGTCTCGCCGACCTTCGCCTTCATCGCATTGTCGCCGGTCAGCGAACCGACCTTGCCATTGAACACCACATGCGTCGGGATCAGCCCGCGCATGACCTTGACGATGTCGTCGTAACCGTCGCCGGCCGATTCGTAGGTCTTGAAGTTGCCCTTCTCGTCGCGCGGAATATAGAAGTCGTTCTCGCCGATGTAGAAGATCTTGTCGTACTTTACCGGTTCGCCCTTGTCGTTCCTGAGCCCATCGCGCGGCAGGATCATGATGGCGCCGCTCATGCCGGAGACGACATGCCATGGGATCATCGCGCCGCCAGGTGCGCAGTGATAGACGAACGTACCCGTTCGGGTTGCCTTGAAGCGCAAGGTCACCTGCTCGCCGGGATTGATCAGCGTCAGGGCGCCGCCGCCCAGCGCGCCGGTTGCGGCGTGGAAATCGATGTTGTGAGCGAGTGAGTTGGTGTCGGGATTGATGAGCGTCAGTTCGACATAGTCGTCCTGATGCACGACCATCAGAGGGCCAGGAATCGAGCCGTTATAGGTCATCGCATTGAGCGTCGTGCCGTCGGCATCGATGACGACGGGCTTTTCCGCGATGGTCATGGTGAACTCGACGATTTTCGGTCCACCCGTGGCGATCTGATCGTGCGGATGCACAAAGGGCGGTGCCACGAGCTCGATCTTTTCGCGGGCGAGCCCTCGAATGTCCGTCTTTGTCACCGTTGCCGAAAATACCGGCAGTGCCGCCACGGTGGCAGCGCCAATCGCTGCTCCGAAAAGGGCGTCGCGTCGCGTGATCATGTCAGTCTCCTATCTCTCAACCGTTGCGGATGAGCAGAAGGTATCTGGCCTGACGCAGCGTTTCTTTGCGCTGGCGCAAATTGGTGGCGTTCAGTGTTAGGCAGCAACAACCCCGGAAACAGCAATCGTGCGCGGCATAGTCGCAGTGGGGAAGGGGGTGGGAGCGGTTGGCTGCACCGGCGCTGTTTGTCAGCCCTCGGCCCTGGATCAGCGCTCCAGTCTGTCTTCCCGATCGATAAGGATCCGCTCGGCAGCTCCGTCAAGATCTTCGTACTGGCCACTCCTCAAGGCCCACAGGAAGCCCCCCAGGCCAAGCGCACCAAGGAACAGGGCGACAGGGATGAGGTAGGCAAGGGTGGTCATGAGGATTGGGCCAGTTTGCTGCTGTCGGACAGCCTGTCGCGCCGGACATCTTTCGCCGGCGAATCTGGCATAGAACCTCGCAGACGCAGCGCATTTCCGATGACAAGCAGGGAAGACGCGGACATCGCGATCGCAGCGATAAGAGGGGTGACGTGCCCCAGGATCGCGATCGGCACGGCGACGGCATTGTAGACGATGGCGATCGTGATGTTCTGGCGAATCAAGCTTCCCGCCTTGCGCGAGACGTCCAGCGCGAGGGGGATTGCCAGAAGGCTTTCGCGCAGGAATACGAAATCCGCCGCATTGCGGCCAATGTCGGCGGCCGTGGCCGGCGCGAACGAAACATGCGCCGCGCTCAGCGCAGGCGTGTCGTTCAAGCCGTCGCCAACCATCAGAACCCGGTGTCCCTCTTTCGCCAGGGTTTCGATGCATTCGACCTTGCCGGACGGCAGCAGGCACGGAACGAAATCGCCGATACCCAGCATTTTCGAGATTTCGCTGCAGGCGCCCGCGCTATCGCCCGACAGCATCTGAACCGACATCCCGGCATCGTTCAATCGCTCGATCGCCGCCCTGGCGTCGGCACGCAACGCATCCTCGAAATTGAAGGTCGCGACAACGATCCCGTCTTTCGTCAGGACCGTCCCGCCATAGCCATGTTTGCCTTCGCCGCCGGTGCGGGCCTTCCATCCAGCCCATCCGCGTCTGCCCAGCCGCCAGATACTTCCGACGTCAGTTGCTTCGATACCGAACCCCGGATGCTCGGTGACGGCATCGAATTTGTGCTGCCCGCCGCCAGCGGCAAGGCCGGCCATGGCCTTTGAAAAGGGATGACGCGAATGCGCGGCCATGTCGGCCGCAATCGTCAGCATGGCCGGATCGATCGAGGCCGCATTGACGAGACGGGGCTGGCCGAGCGTGAGCGTGCCGGTCTTGTCGAACACCGCTGCATCAATCGTTGCCAGGCGCTCCATGGCCGAACCGTCCTTGACCATGATGCCGTTCTCGAACAGCCGCCGCGCGGCGACCACCTGGACGATCGGCACGGCGAGCCCGAGCGCGCACGGACATGTGATAATCAAAACGGCGATGGCGATGGTTATCGCCCGATGCCAGTCGCCGGTTGCCGCCATCCAGCCAAGGAATGTCACGAAGGCGGTGAGATGAACAACTGGAGCATAGAGTGCTGAAACGCGATCGGCGATGCGGCGGTAATGTGCGCGACCGCCCTCGGCGGCTTCCATCAGCCGAACCATTTCCGCCAGGAACGAATCCTTCGCGGCGGCTGTCGCCTCGATGGTCAGCGGGCCGGTAAGGTTGAGCACGCCGGCCTGGACGGCATCGTTTGGAGCCACGCTTCTGGGCGTGCTCTCTCCCGAAACCAGCGAGCAGTCGACGTCCGATGTCCCACGCGTGATCTTGCCGTCGACGGGGATCCTTTCGCCGGCCGCTATCAGCAACAGCATGCCCGGTTCGATCTCGCCAACCGGCAGATAGTCGCGTGCGCCACCGTCGCGCAGCACCATGGCGCCACGCGCGGCCAGTTGTGACAGGCCTTTCACGGCGGTGCGGGCGCGTGCGCGCATCACGTGATCCAGCGTGCGGCCGATCAACAGGAAGAACAGCAGAGACACCGACGCGTCGAAATAGGCGTGGTCGCCATGGGTGATCGTCTCATAGAGGCTCATCGCATAGGCCAGCGACACGCCGACCGCGATCGGCACGTCCATGTTCATGCGGCCGTGACGCAAGGCATTCCAGGCCGACTTGAAGAAGATGCCGCCGGCGAAGGCGAGTGCGGGGATGGCGATCAGTGCCGAGACCCAGTGGAACAGGTCGCGGGTCGCGCCCTCGGCACCGGACCAGACCGAAACCGACAGCAGCATGATGTTGCCCGCCGCAAATCCGGCGACAGCGACGGCGCGGATAAGCTCCGAAAGCGTTTTGTCCTTTTCACCAATCTCGGGTTCGAACAAATGCGCCTGGTAACCCAGCCGCCCCAGCAAGGCGACGAATGGTGGGGCCTCGTCCCCGCGCCACCGGACCGAGACCCGCTTCGTTGACAGGTTGACGCGAGCGGCCTCGACGTGATCGAGTTTTGCCATCGCCGTCTCGATTGTCTGCATGCAGGCTGCGCAATGAACCGTCGGAACTGAAAGATCGGTCTGGCTAAGGCCATCGCCAAGCGACCGGCTCGCCAGCTTGATCTCTTCGCTTGACGGCAGGTCGGATGTAGCGTTGCCCAGATCCAGCGCCATTTCCGCGCCCGGTGCACAGCAGCTCATTTCAGCGCTCCATCGGAGATCATGATCCTGCGCACGTCGCGGAAAGGCCTTGCCAGACCGGCATCGGCGTCGATTTCGACGATCCACACACCGTCCCTTGGCATGTGCTGCACTGCAAACTCCTGGCCCGAGGCGGCGGCGAGCGTGATGGACTCATCTTCTTTCTCGTAAGCGGGATGGCGAAACAGCACTTTGACGCCATGCAAGGGAACCGCCTTGCCGGCGTCGTCGGTGACGCCATAGCGGACTTCGCCCCATGCAATGGTCAACTTGCCGGTCCAGCCGAGGGCTGCCTGCGCGCGCCCTTCCTCGGCCTTCCTGTTGAATTGCTGGCTCGCCACATAGGTGTTTTCGACGACAAGGCCGGTCCAGCTTGTGTTGGCGAGCGTCGCCATGGTCAGGTTGACCGTGATCACCACGCCGAAAAAGGCAAGGATGATAGCCAACATGTGCCTGCCGGTGAATTCGCGGGATTTTCGCGTGGTGGCGCTCATCTGGCGGTCTCCGGTGCGTTGAAGGTGGCGGTGTATTCGCTGGACTCGAAACTCGCGTTGTCCTCGACCCGGAGTGTGAAGGTCTGCGCTACGCCATGGATCTGATCAGCAGGCAGGCGCACGAAAACCTTCAACATCTTCAGCCGGTCGGGTTCGACCGGGATCGCAAAAGAGCGATCGGCGGGGAGGTCGACACCGACGATGCTCATCTCTGCGCCTGGCAAGCCTCCAATGGTGACGATAATCGTTCTTGGTTCGGGGATCATGTTCAGCAGCTTGACGGTATAGCCATTGCGGATCGAGCCGTCGGACAGCGTCACGAATTGTGGATTGCGGTCGTGCAAAACATTGATCTCGAGCCGGTCGCGCGTCAGCAGCGAAAAGAGCAGACCCAGGCCGATCAGCGACCACATGGCCATGTAGACATAGGTGCGTGGCCGAAAGATCTTGCGGACATGGAAATGCGCCACCCTGTCCGAAAACAGGCCGTCAGCGGTCCTGACCGATGACGGATTGACCGAACAGGCGCCGCCCGCGGTCGCCAGCATCATGTTGGCATTGTAGTCGGAGAGTGTCGCGTAGGAGATCAAGCCGCGCTCCTTGCCGAGCTTGTCCATGACGCCGTCGCAGGCGTCGATGCAGAGCGCACAGGTGATGCATTCGAGCTGCTGGCCATCGCGAATGTCGATCCCCATCGGGCAGACAGCCACGCAGGCGTTACAGTCGACGCAATCGCCGACTGACTGTCCGGCGGCCTGGACCTTCTTGGTGTGACGCGTGCGCGGTTCGCCGCGCCAGTCATTGTACGTGACGGTGAGCGAACTTTCGTCGAGCATGGCCGCCTGGATGCGCGGCCATGGGCACATATAGGTGCAGACCTGCTCGCGCATCAGCCCGCCGAACGTATAGGTCGTCGCTGTGAGCACAGCGACGGTGATGTAGGCGACAGGCGCTGCCGTGCCGGTGAAGAGTTCGACGAGCAAGGTCGGCGCATCGGCGAAATAGAAGATCCAGGCGCCGCCGGTCGCTGCACCTATGATCAGCCAGATGGCGTGTTTCGACATTCTCAGCGCGAGCTTGCGGGCGGTCCAAGGCCCGGCATCGAGCTTCATGCGCGCGTTGCGGTCGCCCTCGATAGCTCGCTCGACGACTAGGAACAGATCGACCCACACGGTCTGCGGACACGTATAGCCGCACCAGGCACGACCGACAGTCGACGTAACCAGGAAAAGACCGACGCCGGCCATGACCAGAAGGCCGGCCACATAGTAGAATTCCTGCGGCCATATCTCGATGAAGAAGAAGTAGAAACGCCGGTTGGCGACATCGAGCAGCACGGCCTGGTCAGGGGCAAACGGGCCGCGGTCCCACCGCAGCCAAGGTGTCAGATAGTAGATACCAAGCGTGACCGCCATTGCCAGCCATTTGAATCGGCGAAAGCTGCCCGAGGCCCGCTTCGGGAAGATCTTCTTGCGCGCGGCATACATCGGCTGTCGCACTTTGGCCGAGTTGACCGCCTCGGC
This sequence comes from Mesorhizobium sp. M0074, assembly GCF_040322975.1. Classification (NCBI taxonomy): domain Bacteria; kingdom Pseudomonadati; phylum Pseudomonadota; class Alphaproteobacteria; order Hyphomicrobiales; family Phyllobacteriaceae; genus Mesorhizobium; species Mesorhizobium sp. M0074. The sequence goes on along the minus strand of NZ_JAMYUM010000016.1, from coordinate 68,719 downwards.
TTCGAGCCGTTCTACCTGCGTATTGTCCAGCACTGGTTTCTCCCGTCGCGCAGCTTTGATTTCGCCGGGCAAATGTTCTGACTGGGCACAGGCAGGTCAGCGAAATACAGCGTCGAGCGGATTTTGCTGCCGACTGGATTGCGCCGCGTTGATGCAGGTCAATCGCCTGGCCCACGGAAAACAAATCGAGCCCCGGCAGAGCCGGGCCTCGTCGCTTCGGCGGTGAGGGCCGGAGAATAGGCCCCCGTACCTATTCTCCACCGCCTAGCGAATGCACGTAGACCGCCAGCTCCTTGATCCTGGTTTCGCCCAGGCGCGCCCCCCAGGCCGGCATCACGCCTTGTTTCGGCGCTGTGACCTGGGCGGCAATGGCCGTTTCGCCCGATCCGTAGAGCCAGATGGCATCGGTTAGATCAGGAGCGCCGAGCTCCTTGTTGCCCTTTGCGTTGTCGCCGTGACAAGCAACGCAGTTTTCCGCAAAAACCTTGGCACCGGGCGCCACCAAAGATTCGTGGCTGACGGTTTCGGACAGGCCGGCAATATAGGCGCTGACCTGTTTGATCTGGTCGGCAGTGATAATGTCGCCAAAAGCTGGCATTTCCGAAAGCCGCGTATCCGGATCGGATGCGAAGCGGATACCATGCGTGACCGTCTGCTGGATCTGATCCGCCTTGCCGCCCCACAGCCAGTCGTCGTCATTGAGGTTGGGGAAGCCCTTGGAGCCCTGGGCGCCGGAGCCATGACATTGCACGCAATTGACCTTGAACGCGGCGCCACCAGCGGCGATCGCGAATTCGCGCAAACCATCGTCCGCCGCGATCTCCGAAACACTCTTCGATTCTATCGCCGCGACATATTTGCCCTTCGCCGCTTCAGCCACCGATAGCTCGTTCTTGACTTCGTTGCGGCTCGAATAGCCGAGCACGCCCGTTGTTGCCGAATGCAGCAAAGGCCATGCCGGATAGGCGATGGTGTATCCGATTGCCCAGACAATGGTGGCGTAGAAGGTTACGACCCACCAGCGCGGAAGCGGGTTGTTCAGCTCCCGAATGCCATCCCATTCGTGGCCGGTGGTCGAAATGCCAGAGATTTCATCGATGTGCTCGTCGCTCATGATCACTCGTCCTCAAGGGGAATCCGGGCAGCTTCGTCGGCCAGCTTGCGGCTGCCGGGGCGCAGGGCGAAGGCAATTGCGCCGACAAAGAAAAGCGCCATGGCGACCAGGCCCCAGCTGTCGGCAAACTCTCGCATCACACTGTAATCCATAAATAAAACTCCTCAGCGATAGCCGGCGGCTTCGTCGTAGTTCTTGAAGTCGACCAGTGTGCCGAGCATCTGGAGATAGGCGACGAGGGCATCCATCTCGGTGACCCGTTGCGGGTTGCCGTCGAAGTCGCCGATCTTGGCTCTGGGGTAGCGGGCCTCGAGGCCGGATGTGTCGGCGTTGGGATCAGCCTGCGCCATCAAGTCGGCGTTGGCGTGTGCGATCATGTCGTCGCCGTAGGGGACACCGACACGGCTGTTGGCGACCAGATGCGTCGAGAAATCCTTCACCTCGATCGGCGTGTCTTTCAGGAACGCATAGCTCGGCATGATTGATTCAGGCACCACCGAACGAGGATCCGTAAGGTGCTCGACATGCCATTGATTGGAATAGCGGTCGCCAACCCTGGCGAGGTCCGGTCCGGTGCGCTTCGATCCCCATTGGAAAGGATGATCGTACATCGACTCGGCCGCCAGACTGTAGTGACCATAGCGCTCGACCTCGTCGCGGAACGGTCTGATCATCTGGCTATGGCAGAGGTAGCAACCCTCGCGCACATAGATGTTGCGCCCGACAAGTTCGAGCGGCGAGTAAGGGCGCATGCCCTCGACCTTCTCGATCGTGTTGTCGAGATAGAAGAGCGGTGCGATCTCGACGATGCCGCCGACAGTCACCACAAGAAGAGAGCCGATGAGAAGAAGCGTGGCGTTCTTCTCAATGAGCGCGTGTTTGTCCATTAAGCCCATTGTCTGGCTCCTTATTCGGCAGGCTGCAGGACGGGCAGGGAGCCCGGCATCGGCTCTTCCTCGCGCTGGTAGCCGAGGATGGTCATGGCGATGTTCCAGGCCATTATCAGGGCGCCGGAGAGGTACATGGCCCCGCCGATGGCGCGCATGACATAGTAGGGGTGCATGGCGGCCACGGTTTCGGCAAAGGAGTAGACCAGGAAGCCCTGCTCGTCGTATTCGCGCCACATCAGGCCCTGCATGATGCCGGACACCCACATGACGGCCGCGTAGACGACGATGCCGAGCGTCGCCAGCCAGAAGTGCCAGGTGACGAGCCGCAGCGAATAGAGACGTTGGCGGTTCCAAAGCTTCGGCACCATGTAATAGATCGCGCCGAACGAGATCATGCCGACCCAGCCGAGTGCGCCCGAATGGACGTGCCCGATGGTCCAGTCGGTATAGTGCGACAGCGAATTGACCGTCTTGATCGACATCATCGGACCTTCAAAGGTCGACATGCCGTAGAAGGCGATGGCCATCACCATCATGCGGATGATCGGATCGGTGCGCAGCTTGTCCCAGGCGCCCGACAGCGTCATCAGGCCGTTGATCATGCCGCCCCATGACGGCATCCACAGCATGATCGAGAACACCATGCCGAGTGTCTGCGCCCAGTCGGGCAGGGCGGTGTAGTGCAGGTGATGGGGGCCGGCCCAGATGTATAGAAAGATGATCGCCCAAAAATGGACGATCGACAGCCGGTAGGAATAGACCGGCCGGTTCGCCTGCTTGGGCACGAAGTAATACATCATGCCGAGGAAGCCGGCGGTGAGGAAAAAGCCGACGGCGTTGTGGCCGTACCACCATTGCGTCAGGGCGTCCTGGACGCCGGAAAAGGCGGAGTAGCTCTTGGAACCCAGGAATGAGGCCGGCATCGACAGGTTGTTGACCACATGCAGCATCGCGATGGTGACGATGAAGGACAGGTAAAACCAGTTGGCGACGTAGATATGCGGCTCCTTGCGCTTCAGGATCGTGCCGAGGAACAGGATGAGATAGGCGACCCAGACGATGGTCAGCCAGATGTCCACATACCATTCGGGTTCGGCGTATTCGCGGCTCTCGGTGATGCCCAGCAGATAGCCGGTCGCCGCCATGACGACGAAGAGCTGGTAGCCCCAAAACACGAACCAACCGAGATCGCCGCCGAACAGCCGAGCGCGGCAGGTGCGCTGGACGACATACAGGGACGTGCAGAGCAGCGCATTGCCGCCGAAGGCGAAGACGACGCCCGACGTATGCAATGGCCGTAAACGGCCGAAGTTAAACCAGGGCTGAATGTTGAGATCGGGGTAGGCAAGCTGCAGCGCAATGACGACGCCGACCAGCATACCGACGACACCCCAGAACATGGTGGCGATGGCGCCATAGCGGATTGGCCCATCCATATAGGCGGACGGGTCGATCGGAGCAGCCACTTCGAAATTCGTGTTGCGGATGAGGATGGCGACAAAGCCGAGCAGCACAAAAAACAGTACCCACATATGCTGCCGGAATGGCTCGTCCACACCGAACCCGGCTGCCACAAGGGCCGCAAATGTGAACAGGCCCAAGGCGAAGATTTGCGTGCCGAACTTCATGACCTGTCCCCGACCTCGGATTGGGATGCGCGGATACCAATCCGCTTGACACCAATTCAGCAGTCGCGTCGTCGCTGCCTTGATCCATGTCAAAGCCATTTGCTTTTGGATTGGGCAGCTTCCAACTCGCAAACTATCAGGAGGCTTTCATTGGACGGGGAGAACGAGCGGAAATCGTCGCTGTTTGAAGCCCGCCGCGAGATTTCCATGCCGGTCGCACGGTTCGATCGAGAGTTCCTCCCTGGCGCTGTGATGAAACGTGCCCATGGGGAAAAGCTGCGGCTCTGTGACGCCTTGGAAAAGATCGCCGATACGTTACCGGCCGCAGATCGCCTGACCTGTATTGGCGTGGCCAACGCGATCGTTCCGCTGTTGCGCAACATTCACCAATACGAGGAGACGGTTATCTTTCCGGCCTACGAGGCTGCTTTGACTGGCAGCGATGCCAACCTTGCTTCAACTCGTCGATTGCGCGCAGAACACGTCGAGGACGAATGCTTTGCCGGCGAGGTGACTGAAATCCTGCTGGCGATCGGCCATGGCGAGACAGTCGAGAATGGCGAGGCTGTCGGCTTCATGCTGCGCGGCTTATTCGAAAGCTTGCGCCGGCATATCGCCTTCGAACGCGAGCACGTCTTGCCGATGATCGGGGTCGTCGATGCCGGTTAGGCGCCGGACCGTCGCTGCAGCCGGCTCATGTTCTCCACCGTCACGTGCCGGTTGTTGTCGATCCGGATTACGCTGTCTGTTCTCAGCCTGGTCAGTTGGCGGCTGACCGTCTCGATCGTCAAGCCGAGAAAATCGGCGATGTCGGCGCGCGTCAGCGGTAGGTCAAAGCTTGTCGACTGGGCCGCCGGGGCAAGCGTGGGATCGATGTTCCTGGCGATCATCAGGAGAAAGCTCGCCACCTTTTCCGCAGCACTCTTGCGCCCCAGCGTCACCATCCAGTCTCGTGCTTCGTCTAGTTCATTGAGCGTCTGCTTGAAGAGACGATGCTCTAGCTGTGGCGATTCCTTCATCATGCGTTCGATGGCGGCTTTTGGAAACGAACACAGGGAAACGGTCGTTGCGGCTTCGGCGTTGATCGCGCTTTCCAGCTTGAAGGGCCTGCCCAGGAAATCGGGGGCGAACTGGAGGCCGACAATCTGCTGGCGTCCGTCCGACAGGCTCTTTGTGAGCTTCACCACGCCGGAAAGCACGTTCGAATAACGGTCGACGGTCTCGGTGTCACCAATCAGTTCTGCGCCCGGTTCAACGGTATGCTTCGATGAGGTCTTGGCGAGGCCCACCAGTTGATCGGGATCGAGCGCGCCGCAGACGCCATGGTGGCGCGCTTCGCATGATCGGCAAAGCACTGGAATGCCGGCGCTGTGAATATCCTGACGCACTGTCATCATGATCGTCCGAGGACCCAAAGTGCCGGCAAGATAGCATCGGCGGCAGGAAAATCCTTGCGGCAGTTTGTCCACCGCGGACTTTGACCGAAATCAAGGCTGCCGGCCAGTAATGTGGTCAACGTCGGGCCATGCAAAGTGGAGCGGATAGAGACGTGCGGCCAGAATTAGTTGCCAGACTTGGTGAGAACGTGCCGCGCTATACGAGCTACCCGACAGCGCCGCATTTCAATGCAAGCGTCGATGCTGCCGTTTGTCGGGGCTGGCTGCAGGCGCTCGACGAGGGCCACGAGATATCGCTCTATCTGCACATCCCGTACTGCGACAAGCTTTGCTGGTTCTGTGCCTGCCATACCAAGCAGACACGCCACTACGAACCGGTGACCACATATCTTCGCTCACTGCATGCCGAGATCGCCACCGTCGCCGGTCTTGTCGCAGGCAAGGGCCGCGTGCGTGCCGTCCATTTCGGCGGCGGTTCGCCAACGATGCTCAAACCGGAGGATCTGGTGGCGCTGGGAACCGCCCTGCGCAACAGCTTGACCTTTCTTCCCGGCGCCAAGATCAGCGTCGAAATCGAACCCAATGATATGGACGATGCCCGCCTCGACGCACTCGCCGAAATCGGCATGACCCGTGCGAGCCTCGGCGTCCAGGATTTTGACCCGAAGGTGCAAAAGGCAATTAACCGCGAGCAGAGCTTTTTGCAGACCAAAGCGGTAGTCGACGGCGTTCGTTCGCGCGGCGTCGAATCGGTCAATCTGGACCTGCTCTACGGCTTGCCACACCAGACCAGGGAGAGTGTCTCCTCCACCGTCGCGCAGGCACTGACCCTGGAACCGGACCGGATAGCGCTTTTTGGCTACGCCCATGTGCCGTGGTTCAAGAAACATCAGACGATGATCGACGAGGCATGGCTGCCGGGTCCGGCAGAGCGGTTTGCTCAATCGCAACTTGCGGCGCGGGCGATCGTGGACCAGGGATACGAAGCAATCGGGCTCGACCATTTCGCCAAACCGGGCGATGCCCTCGCGCTTGCCGCCCGCGCCGGAACACTGCACCGGAACTTCCAGGGCTATACCGAGGATCGCTGCGAGACCTTGATCGGCCTTGGCCCGTCATCCATCAGCCAGTTTCGCCAGGGCTATGCACAGAACATGCCTTCGACCGCCGAGTATGGACGCATGGTTGCTGATGGCGGGCTGGCCGCTGTTCGGGGTATCGCGCTTTCCGACGACGACCGTGTTCGCGGCTGGATCATCGAGCGATTGATGTGTGACTTCGCCTTCTCGGCGATTGAGCTGGTGGAGCGCTTTGGCGAAGCCGGCCAAAGACTTCTCCTCAAGGCGAGTTCCACGGCTCTTCATGGTCCTGCGCGGCTGCTTGAACTTGATGGTGACCTCTTCGTCGTGCCGGCGGAAAGCCGGCCCTTTGTCAGAAGCATCGCGGCGAAGTTCGATAAATATTTCGAAACCGGTACAGCCAGGCATTCCGTAGCGGTCTGAACGATCGCCCGTTCAGAAATGCTCGCCGGCCTTGAATGGGCCAATGCGGGTGCCGGCCGCGATCAGATAGGCGGTCGACCAGCCAATCAGAAGAAATCCGTTCACGCCCTCTAGAGCCGCGAGGACGCGCCATGCGTGAGCGGGCACAATGTCGCCGTAGCCGACGGTCGAGAAGGTGATGGTGGAAAAGTACAGCGCGGTTTCGAAGTCAGCAAAGATATCGAGCAGCCGGTATAGTCCTGCCCAGAGCCACACCTCTGCGGTCATGATGGCAAAGAGCCCCATCACCACGCTGATCATCGCAACGATGCGGCTGCGGCGCCCGTGCATGCGAAACCGGGCGACCAGGTGACCCATCACATGTGTGACCACGATCAGACCAAAGGTGTGAACCAGGACCGTAAGGCTAATGACGACGGTGCCGATGAGCAGATTGAGGATCATCTTCGGAAGGTAGAGATTGCTGCGGTGCCTTCCTTGCTCGAAATCAAACCGGCAGGTTTCGCCTATGCGGTGCAGATTGTCGACCGGGTCAGGAACCGCTTCTCCCGCCCGTTATCCAGCGAGAACATGCCACCGCGACCCGGCACCACGTCGATGATGAGATCGGTATGTTTCCAAGCCTCGAATTGCGACGCACCGATGTAGAACGGCGCGTCGCCGATGTGGCCGAGCAGCACGTCCTGGTCGCCCACGATGAAGCCGATACGCGGATAGCACATCGGCGAAGAGCCGTCGCAGCAGCCGCCGGATTGATGAAACAGCACCGGACCGTGCTCGGCGACAATCTCGGCGATCAGTTCGAGGGCTGCCGGTGTCGCTGTGACCTTCGCTCGCATCATGTCTTCCGATTTCCAGCCTTTGGCGCGGCCCCTCGCGGAGCCGCGCCTGTGGGTCAAAGCGGCGATCAGAAGAAGCCGAGCTTTTTCGGGCTGTAGCTGACCAGCATGTTTTTGGTCTGCTGGTAGTGGTCGAGCATCATCTTGTGCGTCTCGCGGCCGATGCCGGACTGCTTGTAGCCGCCGAAGGCCGCATGCGCGGGATAGGCGTGGTAGCAGTTGGTCCAGACGCGGCCCGCCTGGATCGCGCGGCCGAACCGGTAGGCGCGGTTGCTGTCGCGTGTCCAGATACCGGCGCCGAGGCCGTAGAGCGTATCGTTGGCTATGCTGAGCGCTTCGTCGTCGTCCTTGAAGGTCGTGACCGAGACCACCGGTCCGAAGATCTCTTCCTGGAAGATGCGCATCTTGTTGTGGCCCTTGAACACCGTCGGCTTCACGTAGTAGCCGCCGGCGAGATCGCCGGGCAGGACGTTGCGCTCGCCACCGGTCAGCAACTCGGCGCCTTCCTGGCGGCCGATGTCGATGTAGGACAGGATCTTTTCCAACTGCTCGGATGATGCCTGGGCACCGATCATCGTTGCCGGGTCGAGCGGATCGCCCTGCACGATCGCCTCGACACGCTTCAGCGCACGTTCCATGAACCTGTCGTAGATCGATTCATGAATGAGCGCGCGGCTCGGGCAGGTGCAGACTTCGCCCTGATTCAGCGCGAACATGACGAAGCCTTCGATCGCCTTGTCGAAGAAATCGTCGTCTTCGGCGACAACGTCCTTGAAGAAGATGTTGGGCGACTTGCCGCCCAGTTCCAGGGTGACGGGGATCAGGTTCTGGCTGGCATACTGCATGATCAGCCGGCCGGTCGTCGTTTCTCCGGTAAAGGCGATTTTGGCAATGCGCGGCGACGACGCGAGCGGCTTACCGGCTTCGAGGCCGAAGCCGTTGACAATGTTGAGCACACCGGGCGGCAGCAGATCGCCGATAAGATCGGCCCACAGCAAGATGGCAGCCGGGGTCTGCTCGGCAGGCTTCAGCACGACGCAGTTTCCGGCGGCAAGCGCGGGAGCAAGTTTCCAGCAGGCCATCAGCAGCGGGAAGTTCCACGGGATGATCTGGCCAACCACCCCGAGCGGCTCATGGAAATGATAGGCGACGGTATCGTCGTCGATCTGCGAAAGGCTGCCTTCCTGGCCACGCAAGGCGCCAGCGAAATAGCGGAAATGGTCGATGGCCAAAGGCAGGTCGGCGGCGGTCGTTTCGCGGATCGGTTTGCCGTTGTCCCAGGTTTCGGCGCATGCGAGGAGATCGAGGTTTTCCTCCATGCGATCGGCGATGCGATTGAGGATGAGTGAGCGCTCGGCCACGCTGGTGCGCCCCCAGGCGTCCTTGGCGGCATGGGCAGCGTCTAAAGCCGCCTCGATGTCCTGGGCATCCGAGTGCGCCACCTCGCAGAGCAGCTGACCATTTATCGGCGAGAAGTTCTCGAAGTAACGGCCCGAACGCGGTTCGGCCCATTTGCCGCCGATGAAATTGCCGTAGCGCTTATCGAAGGGCGCCTTGACCGGGCGTGAGAATTCTACCTTGTTCATGTGTCTTCCTCCGCAAAGCTGGCGCCGCGGAATGCGACGCTTCGGGAAGACACTTGCGATCTCCCACCGCTATTGCCAATGCGCCGGGGACAGTGGGCGGGCGGGTGTGTCGCAGAATTGCGACAGTCATGCGACGTTTCAAAAGTCAGTGGGACCTGTGGACGTCCAGGCGGTTGAGTTTGCGGTGAAGCGTGGCGCGACTGATGCCGAGCGCATGGGCCGCGGCCGAGACATTTCCGTCTGCCCGCGCCAGCGCCCGCTGCAGAACGCCGCGCTCCGCCTCGGCGAGGACTTCGGGGCGGCTCTCGGCCCAACCGAGCAGATCGGCCGCAGGCATCGGCTTGTCGAGACACTGTTGCGTAATTCCAAGCGCCAGGCGAGCCGAACGGGTCGCGCCGACCACAAGGTCGTCCGCATCAACCGCGATCAACGCGCCGGAACCCCTGTCGGGCACCGGCGCCAGCAGAATGCGCGCCTTGGGGAATGCCATTTTGAAGTTCTCGGCCTCGATCCGACGCGCCGCGTCGACGACGGCCATGGAAATAAGGTTGGAGAAGACCTCGGTCAGATCAGCCCGGCAGGAAGACACGTCAAGGGCAGCCGCAAGGTCTCCACGGTGATCATAAATCGGAGCCGTGGTGCAGCTCAGCCCGGTGTTGCGCGTGTGAAAATGCTGATCACGGTGGATCGTCAGGACGCGCTGTTCCACCAGACAGGTGCCGATACCGTTGGTGCCCTCGCTCTCCTCGTTCCAGACGGACCCTGTCCATAACCCCCAGGAACGAAACGTCTCGTCGTCCACAGGCGCGCCGCGCCGTTCGACCGGCACGCCGTCGCGATCGGCGAGCAGGACGCAGCATCCAACGCCGCCCACCGCAAGATAGAGCCGGTCCAGGCTTGATTGAGCAACCCGGACGAGCGGCCCGATGCGTTGCCGGGCCTCTCCCAATTCCGCCTCTGTCAGATAGCGTGGGGGGCTGCAATCGGCCGGATCGAGCCGGTGCAGACTGGAAGACCGTCGCCAGGAAGCGACCAGCGCGGACTTCGCCGCCGCGTCCGAAGCGATCGCGGCCTGAACGCGGTCGGCGTGATGACCGGATAGATCCTCACCCATGCTTGTCCTCCCAGAACCCCAGCTCTCTTCCTGTCGGCTACTAGACCACGGCTGCTTCAAGGCAAGCTAACGCTGGTGTCCTGCCAAGTTCCGCTTTCGATCACCGCACTGTCAATTCGACAGAAGAACCAGACATCCGCTATGTTTTCCTGTCAGTCAGTGACGTTGGCCAATGGTAGTCGTCCTCGCCTGTGCCCCCACACACACTCTCTCTCTTCCAGGCAACTGTTCGGCTGATCCCCGCAAGCCTACCGGTATGAACTGGGCATTCATTGATCCATAGCAAAGACGGCTGACCATAATCAGCTGCGGGATCGTGCGGAACAATACGGGAAGCTTTCTGATTGTGGCCTCCAAAAACCCAACAAATCAACCTTTCGGCACATCCTCCGGGCCCACCAAATTATTACATATCTATCGGCTTATCGTCCACGGGTGGCCATCGACAGCCGTTCGTTGACAGCGTACGAGCGAACGCCGATATCGGCGATACCGAAACAGTTCAGGTGCGCGGAATGTTTCTCGGTATACGCTTGCGCGTGCTCGACGCTGTCGAACAAATAGACCCGCCCGCGACATCTCGATCGGGCGCCTCGGTCCACACTTCCAGATTAGCCCGGGCTCATTGATTCTCTGACGGCTGGTTGAAGGCGACAGTATGCTTGCATTCAGCTCAAGGCGTGGCCGGCCAATCCATAGACCCAAGGCCCATTGTCTTGCCGGTTCAGGAAGCGGCGCCCTTTGGACATGGTCGTAACGGTCTCGGCAATGCCGAGGCCGCTCTGCTGGAGAAACGCGGCAAACACGCCATCCTTCTCGCGGGTGTCGACGCGGGCGAATCGTCCTGCCAGTTCCTTCAGATGCAGGGCTGTAAGATGGACCGCGTCGAGATCGTTTCGCGCGACCATGGGGCCGATCACGTGACCACGACCGAACTCGCGACACATGGAATAGCCGACGATTTCGCCGCCGCGGCTCAAAGTGCAGATTGAGGCATCCACTGCGAGCAACGCGAGCAGCCTCTCGCGGTTTATCCCTAACGCGCGCGTATCCAGCGGCGTGATGTCCTTAAGTCTGTCGCTCGACAGCGCCTGCAATTCACCGTTCAAGGCCGGCATAGCCGGGAGTGTTTGTGGGACCTCCCCCTGGCGCTGGTATACGATCGCCTCGGTCGTGAAGCCGAGTGAAACGTAGAGGGGGTAGGCAGCATGGGTCGCGTTGAGTGCCAAATTGCGATCGCCGCACTGCTCAAGGACTAGGTCCATGAGCCATCGGCCGCCTCCTTGCGTTTGTGTGCGCGGCGTTGTGATCACCAGGCCAATGGTGGCAAAGTCGTCCCCGTGGGGAAACCACATCGCGCTCCCGAAAACGCGTCCAATACCATCAACGGCAACAATGCCGCGTCCGGCACGGCGCAGAAAGTCCCAATCCTTCGGCCGGTGAGGCCAGCGGACTGAGATCGACAGCGCGTGCAGTAGCTTGACGTCGACATCATCAATGTCCCGCGCGACCAGTTCGAAGGATTTCAGGCGTACTGATCTCTGCATCTCAATCGATCCGCTCCTTCAACGAATGCGCAAGGCACGCGGTGTTGATCCTGTCATCGATCGCCATGTCGCGACATACCTCTTTTGCCGCAGCATTATACGGGAAAGCCAGCAGGTTTCGCTGGTTCGAGGTGCTTTTTCGCAATCTTCGGCCAAAGCACGACGCAATTCGGCAGGGAACACTGCTGCCCGCGGATAGGCTGGTTGCACCCGGTGATAGTGTGCAAGCAGAGCGGACCGCCATGAACGTGGAAGAAATCCTCGCGACCCTGGTTGCATTTCCCTCTGTTGTGGGCACGCCAAACGGCGCGATCGTCGATTGGATCCGCGACTACTGTCAGGCAGCCGGAGCCGAGGTGACGGTTCTCCCCGGTCCCGAGGGCGACCGGTCCAACCTTTTCCTCACGATCGGCCCGCGCCAGGGTCGGGGCTACATCATCTCCGGGCATATGGATGTCGTCCCGGCCAGCGAGCCGGAATGGAGCTCGGACCCGTTCGTTCTGCGCCGCGAGAGCGGCAGGCTTTACGGCCGCGGCACCTCCGACATGAAGGGCTTCCTCGCCTGCGCATTAGCGGCGCTCCCAGGACTTGCGGCGATGAACCTGCGGCAGCCAGTTCACCTCGCATTCTCATATGACGAAGAGGCGGGGTGCCGTGGTGTGCCGCATCTCCTAGCCGCGTTGCCGAGCTTATGCGAGAGGCCGCTTGGCGCGATTGTCGGTGAGCCGAGCCGGATGCAGCCTGTGCGCGCGCACAAGGGGAAGGCCGCCGCGCGACTCGAGGTGATCGGGCGATCCGGCCATTCCTCACGCCCCGATCTCGGACTCAATGCCGTGCATGCCATGGCCGGCGTCATCGCGCACGCCGTGGCCTACGGCCGATCCCTCGCCGACGGGCCGCTCGATCAAAATTTCGAGCCCCCTTATTCTTCCTTGCAGGTGGGCGTCATCGCCGGTGGACAGGCGGTCAACATCATCCCTGGCCACTGCACAGCCGATATCGAGGCGCGTGCCGTGCCCGGCGTTTCTCCAGCCTCCCTGCTTGAGCCGGTCAAGGCCCGGCTTTTCGCCCTGCGAGACAGCGGCTTCGATGTGACGTGGCACGAGTTGAGCACCTATCCCGCCCTTGCGCCCGCCAACGGGAGCGCGCTAGCGGCCGTTCTGACGGAGCTGACGGGGCAGGAGCCGCTGACAGCTGTGAGTTACGGCACGGAGGCCGGACTTTATCAGCAGGCCGGCATCGATGCGGTCGTTTGCGGACCCGGCGACATCGGCCGTGCCCATCGTACCGACGAATATATCGAGATTGGTGAACTCGCCGCTTGCCGGAAGATGATCGAGGGGCTCGGCGCGCGTCTTGCGGCCTGAAGGAAGGGCGGTCACCATGGCGTTTCTTTTCAATTCCGATACGGCGCGTGCTGCGGTCTTCCGCGAGACCTTTGCGCGCCAGCTCCCGGATCTGGAATTCGTCCATTCCGGGGACGAGATGGAGCCGGAGAAGGTGCGCTATCTCATCACCTGGACGGTGCCGGACGAGATCTCGCGCTACCACAATCTGGAAGTGCTGTTTTCCATCGGAGCGGGCGTCGACCAGTTCAAGCAGGACGTGGTGCCAAGCCATGTGAAGCTCGTGCGCATGGTCGAGGACGGCATCATACGCATGATGCAGGAATACGTCGCGCTCGGCGTGTTGGCGCTCCACCGGGAGATGCCCGCCTATCTCGAGCAGCAGAAAAGATGCCTCTGGCAACCGATTGCCGCTCGACAGGCGGCCGAACGCCGGGTTGGCTTCCTCGGCCTTGGGATGCTGGCGCAGGCGGCTATCGAGCGCTTGAAGCCCTTCCGGTTTCCGCTTGCCGGCTGGAGCCGCAGCGAAAAGCGGATCGAGGACGTCGCCTGTTTTCACGGCACGGACCAACTCGCGGGCTTTCTGAAGCAAACGGATATTCTCGTCTGCCTGCTTCCGCTCACGGAACAAACGCACGGCATGCTCGATGCAGAGTTCTTCGACTTACTGCCCGTCGGGGCGCAGCTGCTGCATGTCGGCAGGGGTCCGCAACTGGACCAGGCCGCGCTGATCAACGCGCTCGACACCGGTCACGTATCTGCGGCGATGCTTGATGTCACCGATCCAGAACCGCTCCCGGAAGACCATCCGCTGTGGTCGCATCCGAAGGTGATGATAACGCCGCACATCGCCTCGGTGACGCAACCGCATACGGCGGCACAATCCGTCGTTGACAACATCCGGCGCCACCGCGCCGGAGAAGAACTGATCGGCCTCGTCGATCGGACACTCGGCTACTAACCAGGAAACATCACATGTCACTTCTGATCACGATCGACACAGTTCCAGACTTCGCGCCGAAGGAGGCACTACCGGCTCCGGAGCGGCTCATTTCCGGCAATCCATCCTTCAAGACCTGGGCGCAGGATGCCTCGAAGGGCGAAAAGGTGCTCACCGGTGTCTGGGAGGCGACGCCCGGCGAGACGCATTCGATCAAGGGCACTATCTACGAGTTCTGCCACATAGTTTCGGGTCTCGTCGAAATCAAAGAGAAGGGCGGTGAGACCAAGACCTACCGCGCCGGCGACAGTTTCGTGATGAAGCCTGGTTTCGTCGGCGTCTGGCGCACTATCGAGACCGTGCGCAAGATCTACGTCTGCGTTTACGACTGAGTTCAGCGCTCAAAGTCCCGCCGAATAGCGCGCGGAGGCTTCAGAACAATCGGCTTTTCAAGTTCCGCCTGACGCGATTCGACGCCGTCACACGGCTCATCCTCGACGGAAAATGCGGCAGGCGGTCGACTATTCTTCCGATGACGTTAGTGCGAATGAGGACCTCCATCAATGAAGACCTACAAGATAGCGCTCATCCCCGGCGACGGCATCGGCAAGGACGTCACGCAGGCGGCATGGCAGGTGCTGCAGGCGGCGGCTAAGCGGGGCGGTTTCGCCCTTGATGACACAAGATTCCCGTGGTCGTGCGCCCACTACCTGGAGACCGGTGCAATGATGCCGTCAGACGGCATCGAGACACTTCGAAAATTCGATGCTATCTATCTCGGCGCTGTGGGCTGGTCCGCGGAAGTGCCCGACTCAGTATCGCTTCACGGACTGCTCCTGCCGATCCGGAAAGGGTTCACGCAGTACGCCAACATACGACCGCACCGGCTGTTGCCGGGCGTTCAGGGGCCGCTCCGCTCCGATGGCTTCGATATCCTGTGCATCCGCGAGAATACGGAAGGCGAATATTCCGGCGCCGGTGGGCGCGTTCATTCCGGCACGGCCGATGAGGTCGCGGTTGAGACTGCGATCTTCACGCGTACGGGTGTCGAACGGATCATCCGTTTCGGTTTCGAACAGGCGCGGGTGCGTCGCAGGAAGCTCGCATCTGTCACCAAATCCAACGCGCAGAAACACACCATGGTTTTCTGGGATGAGGTCACGCGCGAGTTGGCAAAAGACTATGCCGATGTGGAGGTCTCGCACTACCACATCGACGCCATTGCCGCCCGCATGGTCCTGGCGCCGGAAAGCCTCGACGTAATCGTCGCATCGAACCTTTTCGGCGACATCCTCACGGATATTGGAGCGGCCATTCAGGGCGGGCTGGGTTACGCCGCCTCCGCCAATATCAATCCCGATCGCAGCGCGCCTTCCATGTTCGAGCCGGTCCACGGTTCGGCGCCCGACATCGCGCATCTCGGTGTCGCCAATCCGATCGCCGCGATCTGGTCCGGTGCGATGATGCTCGAGCATCTGGGCGAGGGGCAGGCTGCGGCCGAAGTGATGTCGGCAATCGAGTCCGCAACCGCGCGGGGGATTGGCACGATCGCGGGCAAGGACAGGACTGAAACAATCACGCAGGCCGTGCTGGCACGATTGAGCTGAAAGAGCAGAGGAAAGACCATGAATGCGATGACGAAGATTGGCATGTTCAACGATTCCGACCTTTTCCGCCAGCAGGCGCTGATTGGCGGTGTCTGGCGGGATGGCGAAACGAAGGGCGTGGTCGATGTCATTGACCCTGCCAGCCAAAGTGTTCTCGGCACCGTTCCCGCAATGGGCGAGAACGAGACGAGAGCGGCAATCGCTGCCGCGGCTGAGGCCTTCAAAAGCTGGAAGAAGAAGATCCATGCCGAGCGTGCAGGACTTCTGGAGCGCTGGCACGACCTCATTCGCCAGCACGAACAGGATCTCGCGCTCCTGCTGACGCTGGAACAGGGCAAGCCGCTTGCCGAGGCGGTGGCGGAAATCCGCTACGGCGCATCTTTTGTGAAATGGTTTGCGGAGGAGGCGCGCCGGATCGGTGGCTCGACCATTCCGTCACCCACGGCCGATCGCCGCATTCTGGTGCTGAAAGAACCCGTCGGCGTCTGCGCCATCATCACGCCGTGGAATTTCCCCAACGCGATGATCGCACGCAAAGTAGCACCGGCGCTGGCCGCAGGTTGTACGGTTGTCATCAAGCCGTCGGAATTTACGCCATTCTCGGCGCTGGCGCTCGGCGTTCTGGCGGAACGGGCAGGTATCCCTGCAGGCGTGATCAACATTGTGACGGGCATGCCCGTCGAAATCGGCAACGAACTGATGGCCAATCAGACGGTGCGGAAGATCTCGTTCACCGGTTCGACCCGGGTCGGTGCGCTGCTCATGCGTGGTGCGGCCGATAGTATCAAGCGGCTGAGCCTGGAGCTTGGCGGCAACGCACCCTTTATCGTCTTTGACGACGCCGATCTGGATAAGGCAGTTGAAGGGGTGATCGCATCCAAGTTCCGCAATGGCGGTCAAACCTGCGTCTGCGCGAACCGGATTCTTGTGCAGGAAGGCGTTTACGACGCGTTCGCCGAAAAGCTGAGCCAGCGCGTCACGCGGATGAAGGTTGGCGCAGGGACCGACGAGGGCACTGAGATCGGCCCGATGATCAACGCGGCCGCGATCGACAAGATCGAGCGTCACATCGCGGATGCACGGGCGAAAGGTGCGCAGATCATCGCCCAAAGCGAGACGATGCCGGAGGGTAAGCAATATGCACGGCCCGTCGTGCTGGGAGAAGCTACTACGGGGATGCTCCTGGCATCGGAAGAGACGTTCGGTCCGGTGGCGCCGCTTTTTCGCTTCGAGACGGAGGAAGAGGTCATCGCCATTGCGAACGGTACGCCGTTCGGCCTTGCCGCCTACTTCTACACCGACAACCTCAAGCGTTCATGGCGTGTTGCCGAGGCGCTGGAGTTCGGTATGGTCGGGCTCAACACAGGCATGATCTCGACCGAGGTTGCGCCTTTCGGCGGTGTCAAGCAGTCCGGAGTGGGGCGCGAAGGATCGCAGCTCGGCATCGAGGAATATCTCGAGGTCAAGGCGCTTCATGTTGGCGGGCTTAACTAGTGGATGGAATCTAACGCTTGGTGCCCGCGTTTGACGGCGGCAATGATCTTGTCGGGGTCCGGCGATCCAAGAGAAGGGTTTGGGTTGCTGGTTGTGCTCTGCGAGGAAGCGGTTGATTGCCGCTTGGAGGTCGACAACGGAATGGAAGACGCCGCGCTTGAGGCGACGCTTTGACAACTTGGCGAAGAAACCCTCTCCCGCGTTGAGCCACGAGCACGACGTCGGCGTGAAGTGGAAGGTGAAGCGCTGATGGCGGTCGAGCCAAGCGCGCATCTTGGGGTGCTTGTGGGCGGCGTAGTTATCGAGGACGACGTGGACGGCCTTGCTGGCCGGCATTTGCGCCTCGATGGCGTTGAGGAAGCGGATGAACTCCTGATGGCGATGCCGCTGCATGTTCTTGCCGATAACGGTGCCGTCGAGCACGTTGAGGCGGCAAACAGGGTGATCGTGCCATGCCGCTTGTAGTCGTGGGTCATGGTGCCGAGCCTTCCCTTCTTCATAGGCAGGCCGGGCTGGGTGCGGTCGAGCGCCTGGATCTGGCTCTTCTCATCGACCGACAGCACGATGGCGTGAGCCGGCGGATCGACATAGAGGCCGACGACGTCGCGCAGCTTGTTGACGAACTGGGGATCGTTGGAGAGCTTGAACTGGCGCCAGCGGTTGAGCTGCAGCCCGTGCGCCTTCCAGATGCGACGCACAGCGCTTGCGCTGATGCCAGCCGCTTGCGCCATCATGTCGGCGGTCCAGTGCGTCGTCTCGCCCGGCAGCTTGGCAAGCGTCAGCGCCACCACGCGCTCGGCCACCTCGGGTCCGAGAGGCGGAATGCGCGAGAGGGCCGCGTCTTGTCGCGCAACAGCCCCTCGAAGCCTTCAGTGGCGAAGCGCTCCTGCCAGCGCCACACGCAGGTCTTCGATTTGCCGGTTTGCCGCATGATCTCGACGGTGCCGGTGCCGTTGACGCTCAGCAGGATGATCTCGGCGCGCCAGACATGCTTCTGCGGCGTATTGCGATCCCGGATGAGCGCCGTCAGTCGCTGGCGATCGGTTGGCGAAACGGTGAACGATATTCCTGCGCGGATGCAACAGACTCGCATGCGCACTCGTGAAAAGGAATCCCACCCCACTCTTATGTCACGCCCTGTCCGACGCCGATGCACATCGTGGTGAGCGCGAGCCAGCCTTGCATTTGCTAAGCCTCCAGCGCGGCCCTCCCGGCGATCCGCGCGCCGGACATGCCGAGCGCGATCGCCCCCGCCGTTCGGGTTCGCGTGGTCGGCGTCCTCGGCGATTACGGCGGCTGATGATCCTCGAACCAGAATGATGACTGGCGTCGCGAGATTGTTCCCACCGACGGCAAGGGAAAATGCGATGTCATGACGATACGTCCATTGTCCGAGCAAGCCTCCAGGAATGCCCACCGCGTCCGACGTGCCTGGTCAGGGTCCGTGTCGTACCGAAAGCTCCAGTCGGGGTATAGGCATTGCATCGGCCAATGCATGAGATCGCCGGAAAACACTGCCCCTACGCCTCGAGATCTCAGGCCGATGGCTACGTGCCCCGGGGTGTGGCCCGGCGTCGGCTCCAGCCACACTTCGCCATCGAGTTCATAATCCATATCGACAAGCACAGCCCGACCAGCCTCGACGATTGGCAGCACATTGTCCTGATAGGTCCGTTCGTCGGCATCGCCGGAGGCGGCCTGTGCGGCCTCGAACTCGCGCCGCGCCATGATGTAGCGGGCGTTCGGGAATGTCGGTATCCAACGCCCGTCCACCAATCGTGTGTTCCAGCCGCAATGGTCGATATGAAGATGGGTGCACAGCACATAGTCGATCTGCTCGGGAGCAACACCTGCATTCGCCAAGCGCGCCAAAAAGGTGCCGTCATTGCGGCGATGCCAATGCGGGAAGTATGCGCACGTCTTGTCGTTGCCGACGCAACTGTCGACCAGAATGGTGTGGTGGCCGGTACGAACCAGAAAACTCTGGATGGGAAGAATAAGCCGGCCGGTTGCCGGCGATATCAATCGGGGCGTGAGCCAATGAAGATGCGGTTCGAGTGCTTCGTCGGTGCAGTCGGGGAACCATTCCGACGGCGTCCCCAGAGGGTCGCACATCTCCAGAATTCTGGTTACCCAGATATTCCCGATTCTCCAATCGTCCATTGATGCGATCCTTCTTCGATCGAGGACGGATCGCTAGAGATAACATTTGCGGCAAGATGGCGTCAGACATTTCTTCCGATAGGAAGACGGAGGCGCTCGCGATGTGGCCGCGCTTACGATCGGGTACCAATCGTTAGATCTTAACCACTAGTTATCTTGCAAGCAGGTGGAAACACTTGCAGCCCCTAAAGCGTTGGAACAACAAAGAAGGGGGCGTGAAAACCGTCCCTTCTCTATTGCGACCAGTGAGCATTAGCGTTTTGGGAGCGCCTCAGTCTGGTGCGACTGCGCCAGCAAACAAACGTTCAGGCGAATTCCCGAACGGGCTCCAGTCCGACGGCGCCGGCCAGACCGCCGATATCCTTGATTTCGGTATATTCGTAGAAGGGGTTCGCAGGCTCGTGGCCGCGGTTCACCCAGACCTTGCTCTTGATACCGAGATCACAGGCGGTCATGAGATCGTAGCGAAATGAGGACGACACGTGCGTAATGTCCTCCGGGCCGCAGCCGAGCTTCTCGAACATATATTCGAAGCCCTTCATCTGCGGCTTGTAGGCGCCCGTCTCTTCGGCCGTGATGACCATGTGGAAGGGTGCGCCGAGTTTCTCCACGTTCGACATGATCAGGCTCTTCATGGAGTTCGACAGGATCACCAGCGGAATCTCCTTGGCGACCTTGGCCAGGCCCACCGGGACATCCGGGTGCGGACCCCATGTCGGCACTTCCGCATAGATGCGCTGGGCATCCTCGGGCCGGAATGCGACGCCGTTGCGCTTGCAGGTCCGTTCCACGGAATTGTGCACGACCTCGCTGTACGGCTTCCAGGCGCCAAGGACCTCATCGAGGCGATAGGCCGAGAAATCCTTGATGAACTGCGCCATCCCAACTGGGGAGAGCTGGGCACCATATACGCGTCTCGCCGCGCCGGCCATGTCGAAGTTGGTCAGTGTGCCGTAGCAGTCGAAGGTGATGTATTTCGGTCTGAACTGGGTCATGAGCGTCGATCCTTCCAATCCTGTCGGCACTGCGTGCCTTTAACAGCAAGGATCATAATGAGGACCGGAGAAGACTAGTCGCCGCATTCGATGCGCCCTGAAGCAGATTGTTTTGTATTGCGTGAGAGCTTTGGCAGAGAGTTGCGCCTGAGTTCGTTTCGAGCTTCGGCGGGCGCGCGATCTCTCAGCCGTGCGTGGCATAAGATGCGGTGTCAGCGGCAAAGGAAAGTCAAAACGCCTATCGCTCAGGTTCTGGTCGGGAGGAACTGCTGCCCGCGGCAGCCTATCTTGGACCTAGAGAATTCAGGCCCGGAATGAACCATGACCGCGCAGCAGATCACGCTGGAAAACGAGCTGAAGGACGAAACCACACCACACCGGACTTATGCTCTCGTCAGTCGGGCCCTGCGCTGAATCGGAGGAAGAAATGCTGGCAAACTCACTGATCGAACTCGATCGCGCACATCTGGTTCACCCGTTTTCATGCTATCGGAGCCACGAGGACACGGGCGTGCGGGTGCTCAAATCCGCCAAGGGCGCAACCGTGACCGATGCAAGCGGGAAAACCCTGCTGGACGGATTCGCCGGTCTATGGTGCGTCAACATCGGATACGGCCAGGAAAGCGTCGTTGAAGCAGCCGCAAAGCAGCTAAGAGAGCTTCCCTATGCGACGGGATATTTCGGGCTGGGATCCGAGCCTGCCATTCGCCTTGCTGCCAGGCTTGCCGAACTGGCGCCCGGCGATTTGAACCATGTCTATTTCACGCTTGGCGGCTCCGACGCAGTCGACAGTACGATCCGCTTCATTCGCTATTACCACCATGCCAAGGGTACGCCGCAAAAGGACCAGTTCATCTCGGTCGAGTATGGCTACCATGGATCCTCGACGGCAGGGTCAGGTCTGACCGCGATCCCGGCTTTCCACGCCGGTTTCGGCGTGCCATACGACTGGCAGCACAAGATTCCTTCGCACTACGCCTATCGCAATCCGGTTGGTTCTGACCCGCAGGCGATCATCGATGCATCGGTCGCGGCGCTGCGGGCCAAAATCGCGGAACTCGGCGCCGGCCGCGTCGCGGCCTTCTACGCCGAGCCCATCCAGGGTTCGGGCGGTGTCCTCGTTCCACCGACAGGTTGGCTGAAGGCTCTGCACGCCGTGTGCAAGGAACACGACATTCTGTTCGTTGCCGACGAAGTCATCACTGCCTTTGGCCGTACCGGCCCCCTCTTCGCGTGTGAGGAAGACGAGGTCGTGCCGGATTTCATGACCACGGCGAAGGGACTGACCTCGGGCTACGTGCCGATGGGCGCCGTTTTTATGTCGGCCCAGGTGTACAATACGATCGCGGACGGAGCCGGCAAAGCGGCTGTCGGCCATGGCTATACTTATTCGGCCCATCCCGTGAGCGCGGCGGTCGGGCTCG
Organism: Mesorhizobium sp. M0074; assembly: GCF_040322975.1. Lineage (NCBI taxonomy): Bacteria > Pseudomonadati > Pseudomonadota > Alphaproteobacteria > Hyphomicrobiales > Phyllobacteriaceae > Mesorhizobium > Mesorhizobium sp. M0074. The sequence continues at coordinate 47,133 of NZ_JAMYUM010000016.1, read as the reverse complement.
AATGCCTGCGTCTTTATGAAGATGGCTTGCTCGAGAATGGGCGCAAGGCGGGCAAGCGCCTGATGGAAGGCCTTCGCTCGCTCGCCGACCACCCGCTGGTGGGCGACATTCGCGGTCGCGGCATGCTGGCAGCAATCGAGTTGGTCACCGACAAGGCACGCAAGACGCCGCTGCCGGTGGCGGCCGATCCGGGGCGCCGCATCTTCGAGCGCGCGTGGGCGAACGGCCTTGTCATCCGTGCCTTCAACAGCGGCATTCTCGGCTATGCGCCGCCGCTCTGCTGCACGGACGACGATATTGATGGAATCCTCGAACGCACGCGGATGACGCTGGACCAAACCCTCGAAGACAAGGATGTGCGGGCAGCGATGAAGGGCTGATCAGCGGGCGCATTGCATCGACCAGGGCTAAACTCACGCCGTCCGGGTCTTTCGCATGTTTCCCGGCCTAAGTATCAGGCCGGACGCTTCTTTCTCCGCTATACGAACGGCTCCGAGAACGACATTCAACGCCATGTGGCCCGGCCCAAGATTTCCGGCGAAACCCGCTTACAGGCAGGACGCGCCTGTCGTGATATCTTCCTGGGCCAAATGAAAACCGCTAAAACCTCCGGCCCTCCTTTTGGGACTAGCTTGGCGATCGGCTCGGCGTCACCGAGGCTTCACCTCCAATACTTGCCAAACCTGGTCAGCGGCGGTTTCGCATCCCACTTATCGACTTTTGCCCCTGTCACCCATCGCGCAGCAAAGATGATGGTCCGGCGATTTGTCTCCACGAATCGTCGACCTCGCATCGGCCATTCTGAAGCTCAGCGAGGTCGATCGTGACTCGTTGCACGGCGAGTTCGGGTCTCTTCGGCCTGGAGCCCGCCATTGAGACAATTCCCGCCCGCTCAAGGGCCGCCAAGGAGCGGGATACGTTCGGCTGCGGACGCGCCGCCAACCTGCACAGTTCCGTGATGCTTTGCGGTCGATACCGATGGATCAGCGCCACCAGCCGACAATTCTCAGGGGTCAACGCCCGCAGAACCTCTTCCGGCGCGCACGACTGAGCCATTGGTTCAGGGACCACCAGATGCCCCGCCGCCTGAGCCGTCGCCGCCGCCATCACTGTCGTGCGTGTTTTCCTCAGTAAGGGTGCTTTCCAAGTAAACAATGGCCTCGACGAAAGACGGAAATGCCTCTTTTACTCTGTCGAGGCTTTCCTGCACCTTGTCTGTTTTCAGGTCAAAACCGTACCGATGCCTCACCAGGTAACGGAATCCCTTTAACTCACTCAAGGACTGATAAAGCTCGGGGTCGAGCACAGCCGGCCGGATGCCTGCAACTTCCGCCGACATCTGATCGAGCACGTCCTGGTGCATGGTAGGCCCTTGGGGAACGAGGCCGTCTATGTCGTTGGAGAGGCTGAGCAGGATGTCCTCGATGCCGTTGTAGACATCGTGGACTCCCAGCGAAACTGCTGCGACCGCGCCCCATTCGCCGCGTGACAGCTCACTCCGATGAGCCGCCAGACATTCCTCGATTTGCTGCAGTTCCTTCGCAGCGCGGTCGATTTTTGGCGACAGTTTTGCGAATGCCGGATGCTTAAACGCTGTCATTAAGCAATTCCTGCACTCGTTCGGCCGAAACGTCTGAGGCAAAGATCAGGTCATAAGGAATGTTCGTTCCCCGAAGCTGGTCTGCGACCAAGCGCTCTACCATGGCCCGGCGCGCGGGATCAGTGCGTCCGTTCACCAGCAGATCTAAGTCCGAGTGGACGCGGAAACGGTTTTTCGCGAGGGATCCGACAACGGAGATATCGACGCCGCGGGCTTTGGCGTTCCGGAGAATACGCGATACACAGGCTTGCGCGGTCTTCCGGCGATCGTCAGCTCTTCGGTGGATCAAAGTTTTGATCTTGTTCATCTTTTCGCCTGTTGCCTTTGGTGACCCGAGGCGCGATTGTCGCAACTCCGCAAGCTGTGCGTGCTACCTGCCTATATATCATTGTATGATATATTCAAGCCATTTGACGAGGACAAGGCGAAAACAGGCGTTCGCTGGAAATGTCCAGATGCAGTCGAAGTTTTAGGCTAAGCGCCGTTCAGGCGAGTGGCAATGACGGCCTCCGCCGAATCGTGACACCGTCATTCGACAAATGCCGCGCGCGCAACAAGATGGAGCTTGGCACGAGCGCCGCCGCTTGAGGACCGAGCCGGAGCAGCTTTCTCATTTGTCGAAAATGATGTCGAGAGGCAAATGGGATTTCACGATCGGTGACTTCAGCACGACGAAGCTGAAATATTTGTCGATTCCGATATCCAACTCGATCATGCGCTCCATGATCGTCTGGTACTCGGTGATGCCCGCTGTGACAAACTTCACAAGATAGTCGTAGCCGCCTGAAACCAGATGGCATTCGATGACAGAATCGACTTTCTGAATTGCGGTGAGAAATCTCGCGAAGTCGTTCTGTTGATGGTGCTTGAGCGTGACTTCGGTGAAGATCGTTAGAGTCTGTCCGAGCTTGGACACATCGATCTGGGCGGAATAGCCGGTGATGAAGCCTTCCGCCTGAAGTTTCTTCACCCGCATCAGGCAAGGGCTCGGCGAAAGGTTGACCAGGTCGGCAAGCTCGACATTCGTGACCCGCCCGTTCTTTTGCAGTTGGGATAAGATCTTGATGTCGATCCTGTCGAGCTTCATTGGAAACCTGTCACAGGTTCGAACCGCGGATCGCCCGACAGACGGCGTCCGTCACCTCCTGCGTGGTCGCTGTCCCTCCTACGTCCGGCGTCAGCACGCCTTCACTCGTCACCGCTTCCACAGCGCTCATCAACCGCACCGCCGCTGCGCTCTCGCCCAGATGTTCGAGCATCTGGGCAGCGGTCCAGAAGGTGGCGACCGGGTTGGCAATACCTTTACCGGCGATGTCGAATGCCGAGCCGTGAATTGGCTCGAACATCGAGGGATAGCGCCGCTCGGGATCAATGTTGGCGGTCGGTGCAACGCCGAGACTGCCCGCGAGCGCGCCTGCAAGGTCCGACAATATGTCGGCGTGAAGATTGGTGGCGACGATCGTATCGAGGCTCCGAGGTTTCAACGTCATACGCACTGTCATAGCATCGACTAGCATCTTGTCCCACGCGACGTCCGGGAATTCCTGCGCCACCTCGGCTGCGATTTCGTCCCACATTACCATGCCGTGACGCTGCGCGTTGGATTTCGTAACAACTGTCAGGAGCTTTCGCGGCCGTGACTGCGCCAGCCGGAATGCATAGCGCATGATGCGGGTGACGCCGACGCGCGTGAAGATCGCGACCTCGGTTCCGACCTCCTCGGGGAGTCCGCGATGGGCGCGGCCGCCGTGGCCCGAATACTCGCCCTCGGAATTCTCCCGCACGATCACCCAATCCAGATCGCCAGGGCCAACGCCCGCCAGCGGCGAAACAATCCCAGGCAATATCCTGGTCGGCCGCACGTTGGCGTACTGATCAAAGCCTTGGCAGATCGGCAGCCGGAGGCCCCAGAGCGTGATGTTGTGAGGCAGATCGGAGGCGCCCACCGCGCCAAAGAAGATGGCGTCGAAGCGCTTCAGTTGCGCCACCCCATCTTCGGGCATCATCCGACCGTGGGCCTTGTAATAGTCTGAGCCCCAGTCGAAGTGCTGGACGCGGAGCTTGAAGTCGCCGCAGCGCTGCTGCAGCGCCTCAAGCGCCTGGAGACCTGCGGCAATCACCTCTGGGCCGATCCCGTCGGCAGGAATGGCGGCAATCTCATATTCGCGCATCGTCACTTCCCTGTTTTTTGGTGCTGGCCGCCTCGTGACCTCAATCTCGTGTGCGATCGATTGTATGTTGGCAAGACGGTCTTCTCAGAATTCAGCGACCTTGCCCCACGCAGCAGTCTTCAGGCGCTCGGGCCTATAAGGACGCGGATCGACGATAGGCTCGCTGCCTGTAATGATGTCGGCGATCATATGCCCCGCGCCGGGGCCAATCCCGAAGCCGTGACCGCTGAATCCCGCCGCCAGGATGAAGCCCGGAATCCCCTCCACTTCGCCGACGGCGGGAATGCCATCGGGTGTACTGTCGATATAACCCGCCCACACATCGGAGATCGCGACGCGTTGGAGTTCGGGGATCAATTCGCAGGCTCTTCGATATGTCAGCCGAATCTGTCCCATGTCGGGCTTCGGGTCGAGAATGCGGTTCCGTTCCATTGGCGTGATGTCGTCGAGGGCCCATTTGCGCAGGCTTTCATGGCCTTGACGCCAGCCCTCTAAGGCGCCCGGGGCGAGATTGCGCCAGCGGCGGGCGAACATAGGTACAAACTCGCGGCTGAACCTGAACTGCTGCGGCGTTGGATCGACACGCGCCCGCCCGCTGATCGCCAGCGCGTATCCACCGTTGCTACGCCGCGTCAGAGAGACGCGCGCGGTATGCAGGGCATCCGGCAGGCTGTTTGCGCCGGGTGCCACGGCCAGAATGGACGAACGCACGGCAGCTTGCGGAAAACGAATACCGAGCTGGTTGCAGAAGGAAGAAGCCCACGCGCCTCCGGCCATGACAACGGTCTTTGTCTGGATGGGGCCTGCTTCGGTCACCACAGCGCTCACCCGGCCGGCGCTCAACTCGAGCCCGCGCGCCGCGCAGTGCTGATGTACGGTGCCGCCCGCTGCCATGATGCCGCGCGCGGCAACCGGCACTGCCTTGGAAGGGTCCGCCGTTCCGTCAGTTGGCGAGAACACGCCACCTTTCCATTTGCGGCCCGTCGCTTTGCCCCGTTCGGTGGCTTCTTCCGCGCTCAGCATGTGCGTGGTGATCCCGACCGTTCTCGCAAAATCGCGCCACTTCGCCCAGCCTGCCAGCTCATTTTCGTCTTGTGAGAGATAGAGGAGCCCGCAGCGGCGAAAGCCGGTGTCTTGGCCGGTCTCCTGTGCCACCTTCTCCCAGAGATCGAGGCTCTTGGTTGCCATTGGCAACTCGCGCGCATCGCGGTTCTGCTGGCGGCACCAGCCCCAGTTGCGGCTGGACTGCTCGGCCGCGATGCGCCCCTTCTCGACCAGGGCGACCTTGAGGCCGCGGCGCGCCAGATAGTATGCGCTGAACACGCCCACCACGCCGCCGCCGATGACGACGACGTCCGCCTCGCGAGGGAGGGAAGGGCTGCAGTCGATGTGCATGAGCGGCGCGGGCATGGATGGGACTCCGGTAATTTGAAGCAGCCTAACCTGCCGCCCGCAGAGGCAGGCTGCGGAGTTTGTGCCTGGACGGAATTTCCTGCGTTTAGCAGCCTCCAGGACAGGCAATTATTGCGCGAAAAGCTCGCTGCCAGCCAAGCAGGAGTACACTTCATGCAGTCGCGTCATCTGCGGCATGGGCGGCACACGGCGCAGTTGTCGACCATGATCGGCAGCGCCTTTGCCCACATTGCGATGGGCCGCACGGTCACCAATCCGCTCGGCGGCAGCCTGGACATGGTGCCGATGTACACCGGAAAGCCTTGGTCCTATTCCTCATGGGCGCGTATTGCCGGGTGAAGGATATGGTTGCCTGATCCCGGTTTCCGCGTCGAAACGGGAACAGAGTGAAATGCCGAACTGGATGTTCTTTTCAGAAGTTCCTGCCGCGCGAGGGCCAAGTTTCGAAGACTCTGCGGAAACAGAACAGTCAAACTGGCTGGAGAGCGGAGCAACCCTTCCTTATGGCAGGCAGGCTCCAGAGGACATTCGACAGGCAAGGCTTGCCCCTTCGGAGAGTTCTCCAAGAAAAAGGGAACAGAGTCCGGTACACGGACCGGATTTCATAAGGGAGCCGCCAGGATGAGCAGAACCCGTCTCTCGCAGCCTCAGCGCGCGAAGCGCCGAGAAGGCCAGACTACGGCCGCTACGGTGAGGCGCTTCTGCTCAAAGGGCGATGAAGCGGTCCGCAACAGGGTGGACGCGCTCGGTTGAAAGGGGAGGTGATCTCGATGGTCGCAAGCATCCAGGCTGTAGCCCCCCACGATGTGGCGCTTTCGGTGCGCGACCTCACGGTGAATTTGCCGCAAGGCATGGAACGGACCCATGCTGTCAAGGACATTTCCTTCGATCTGAAACGCGGCCAGATACTCTGCATCATAGGCGAGTCCGGATCGGGTAAGTCGGTCACGGCGAACGCGATCATGGGGCTACTGCCCAAGGTGATCCGCCTCTCATCGGGAATAATCCAGCTGGAGGGGATGAACATCATCGGCATGTCGCCCGACAAGCTGCGCAACCTGCGTGGACGGGTCGTGTCGATGATCTTTCAGGACCCGCTCTCGGCGCTCAATCCGCTGATGACGGTGGGCGCGCAGATTGACGAGGTCATGGCCGCGCATGGCTTCGGCACGCCACAAATCTGTCGAAACCGCGCAATCGAACTGCTCACTGAAGTAGGCCTGCCAGATCCCGAACTCATGTATCACCAGTACCCTTTCCGGCTTTCGGGCGGGCAGCGGCAGCGCGTCATGATCGCCATGGCGTTGGCGCTCGAGCCGACGGTGCTGATTGCGGATGAACCAACCACCGCGCTCGACGTCACCACCCAGGCTCAGATCCTGCAACTAATCCGTGACATTCAGCGGCGCAAGGGCATGAGCGTTATGTTCATCACCCACGATTTCGGCGTGGTGGCCGAGATCGCCGACAGCGTCGTGGTGATGGAAAAGGGCAATGTCGTCGAACAGGGCAGCGCCGAACAGGTGCTGAAGTCGCCCAAGCACCCTTATACCCAGCGCCTGATTGCAGCCGTACCGCATTTGACCGGCGAAGATCGCCCTCGTCCGGAGGCTGCCAGCAAGGAGCCGATCCTGAAGGTTGAGGGTCTGGTGAAGACCTATCGCGGCGGCAGCGCGCTGTTCGGCGCGCAACGAGTTGTGACAGCGGTCAACGAGGTTTCGTTCGAACTGGCGCCCGGCCGCACGCTTGGGGTCGTAGGCGAGAGCGGTTCGGGGAAATCGTCGCTGGGCCGGCTGCTGATCAAGCTGCTGGACAATGACGGCGGCGGGATCTTGTTCGAGGGCTGTGACATAGCCAAGCTTTCCGAAGCGAAGTTCCGCCCACTTCGACCGCGGATCCAGATGATCTTCCAGGATCCCTTCGCTTCTCTGAACCCACGCTCGACGGTCGGTCACATCATGACGGTGGGCCCGATGGCGCACGGGATGCCTCATGTCCAAGCGCGCGATGAAGCGCGTGCGCTTCTGGCCCATGTCGGTCTCGATGCCGGCGCTTTTGGCCGCTACCCGCACGAGTTCTCGGGTGGGCAACGCCAGCGCATCGGCATCGCTCGTGCGCTGATGTTCAAGCCGAAGCTGTTGATTGCCGACGAGGCAGTCTCCGCACTCGACGTGTCGATCCAGGCGCAGATCCTGCAGCTTCTGGACCAGATCCAGCGCGAGACGGGCGTGTCGATGGTCTTCATCACGCACGACCTGCGCGTCGCCAGCCAGATCTGCGACGAAATCGCGGTGATGCAGAAGGGCCGGATCGTCGAGCGCGGACCGCCCTCGCAAATATTCCTGAACCCGCAAGCAGCCTACACGCGCCAACTGGTAGCGGCAATTCCAGGAGAGCGGCCGGGCAATGCCCGTCCAGTAGCAGCAAACGCATAAGAAATAACAAGAGAGGAACTACCATGACCAAAAATTCATCGACTACGTCCAACTACTCGAGGCGCGAAGCGCTGCGACTGATGGCGATAGGTGGGGCTGCAGGCCTCATCGCGCCCAATCTGTTGGGCAAGCCCGCCTTCGCCAAGACCCCTCCTGCAGGCCCGGCCGGTCGCGTCATCGTCGGCCTCTCCCAAGAGCCGACCGTGTTCAATCCGCTGATGGCGCATATCGAAGTCGATGACGCGGTCCATTTCTCGGTTTTCGACGCGCTGGTCCGCATGGATCCCCAAGGTGGCCTACATCCAAACCTCGCAGCCGAGGTGCCAAGCCAAAAGAACGGCGGCATTTCGGAGGACGGTCTCAACTGGCGCATCCGGTTGCGTGACAATGCCCGCTGGCACGACGGTGAGCCCTTCACGGCCGAGGACGTGAAATTCACCCTTGAACTCATCACGAACCCGAAGTTTCGCGCTTGGCGCACGAGCGGCCATTCGCTCGTGCAGGACATCACAGTGGTTTCGCCCACCGAGATCACATGGCGGATGAAGGAGGCTTTTGCGCCCTATCTTTCGTTCTTGGCCGAAACGTTCATCGTGCCCAAGCACATTCTGGGGAAAGAAGCCGATCCGAACACAGCCGCGTTCAACCAGGCGCCGGTCGGCACCGGCGCATTCAAATGGGGACAGCGTGTTGCGGGCGATCATATCGAGCTCGTCGCCAATCCTGAGTACGCCGGCGAAGGCCCCTATGTCGAGCAACTCATCTTCAAATACATCCCCGACATGACGGTGCTCTACACGCAGTTCAAGAGCGGCGACGTGGACCTGGTCGATCAGTCGTACATCACCGCCGACCATTATACTGAAGCCCGCGAACTAGCAGACCGCGTGGTGACACTTGAGACTGGGTCATCCCTGGAGTCGATCTACCTCAATTTGGGCCGCCCGCAGTTCAAGGAGTTGGCAGTGCGCCAGGCGCTCTACGCCGCCTTGGATAGGAAAGCGATCGTCGACACGATCTATTACGGCGTGGGCACTCTCACCGAGACTTTCATGCCGAAGGAGTCCTACTACTACGACCCGAACCTGCCGGTTCAGGAGTTCAATCTGGACCGGGCGCGCCAAATCCTTGATGAGGCCGGCTGGGCGCCGGGGCCGGATGGAATCCGCGCCAAGGATGGGGTGCGACTGTCCTTCTCCAACTCGACAACTTCTGGCAACAACCTCCGCGAGCAGACGCAGCAGTTCCTGCAGCAGACGTTTGCCGAGATCGGCGTCGAGATGACGATCTCGAATTTGCCGGCTGCAGTTATGTGGGGCGAGTTCTGGCTGAAGTCGCAATTCGACACCGCCATGGTGGGCGTCACCTATCTGATTGCCGCGGACCCCGACGCCACAAACCGGCTCCATACGAAGGCAATCGCCGCTCAAGGCGGACACGGTTCGAACACCGGGCAATATTCCAACCCTGAGGTCGATGCCCTGCTCGAAAAGGGCGCTCGCAGCTTCGATCCGGAAGAACGACGCGGGATCTATAATCGCGTGCAGGAAGTGGTGCGCCATGATCTGCCCTTCCTGCCGCTGTTCGCGTACACAATCGTCCTCGGGCGCAAGAAGGGGTTGGACGGCTTCGAGCCCAACGCCAACACCCGCACCGCCTCGTGGGATGCCGCAGCCTGGCAGTGGAAGGCCTAATCCACGCAGTTGCCGCCGCCCCGCCGATTCCGCCGCGGCGGCGGCAACAGACTAAAATCATCAACCCACAATGGAGGGACTCGAATGCGCGGCTTCCTGCTCAATCGCCTCTCGCAGAGCCTGGTGCTGCTTGTGATCGTTTCGATCATCGGCTTCGGCATTCTGAACCTCCTTCCCGGCGGCCCGCTGGCGCAATTCGGGCTCGATCCCGGAATGACCCAGCAGGATATCGAGCGTCTCAAGGGGCTGCTGGGCCTCGATCGACCCATGTGGATCCAATATCTGGACTGGGCATGGCGGCTGGTGCGGGGCGACTGGGGTCACTCCTTCCGCGACGGAGCGCCGGTATTGGAGGTCATCGGCAGCCATCTCTTTGCCACGCTGCTGCTGATGGGGTCCTCAACCGCAATTGCGATCTCCATTGGCGCCTGGATTGGAATCCGAGGCGCCACGCGCCGCTACTCGCTGTTCGATTATCTTGCAACTGTCGGGGCCATGGTTGCGTTGTCGGTCCCCACCTTCTGGTTCGGACTCGTCGGCATCTACGTCTTTTCCCTGAAGTTGGGTTGGCTGCCTGCGGGTAATATGTCCGAGATCGGCGACGCCTCGATCCTGGGCTACCTCCACCATCTGATCCTGCCAAGTATCGTGCTGTCGCTGGTCCATGTCGCGATCTGGAGCCGCTACATGCGGACGGCCACTCTCGACGCCATTAGCCAGGACTTCGTCAAGACGGCTCGGGCCAAGGGGTTGAGTGAACGCCGGATTCTGATGAAGCATGTCGTCGGCAACGCACTTTTGCCGATGATTACCTTGGCCGGGATGCAGCTTCCCAGTGTCCTCACTGGCGCGCTCGTGACCGAAACCGTCTTTACCTGGCCAGGAATGGGACGGTTGTTCCTCGATAGCCTTGGTTACAGCGACTATCCGGTTGTGATGGGGCTGCTGATGTTCTCCGCCATCCTCGTTCTGCTTGGAAACCTGATCGCCGACATTGTCGTCGCTATTGTCGATCCGCGCATTCGTCTGGCTTGAGCGCGCAACTTTCCCGACAGGAGACAGCCGATATGACCGCTTTCACCGCAAATGCAGCTCCAAGCCGATGGAGAAACAACCGCGCGGCACGTCGTTTCATGCGTCATCGCTTGGCGCTGCTCGGGTTGGCGATGATCATCTTCCTGAGCCTCGCTTGCGTCCTCGGCCCCCATCTCCTGCCTTATGACTCACTGTACATCGATCTGCGAGCCCGCTTTGCCCCTCCGCTGACGGGCTACCACTTTCTAGGTACCGATCCGCTTGGCCGCGACGTGGCGGCAAGGCTTTTGATGGCGGGACGAATCTCGCTGCTGGTGGGTTTCTTTGCCATGGTTTTGTCGACACTCATCGGCACCCTGGTCGGGGTAATTGCCGGCTATCGCGGCGGCTGGGTCGGGGCCACGCTGATGCGCACGGTCGATGGATTCCTGTCATTCCCATCGATCTTTCTGCTGCTGGCGCTGGCTGCCGCACTGAAGCCCAGTCCTGTGATGATCACCGTCATTATCGCCCTCACCAGTTGGATGGAGGTTGCCCGCATAGTCGAAGCGGAAGTCCGCTCGTTACGCGAACGCGAGTTCGTCCTGGCCGGGCGAATGCTGGGATTGAGCGGCACCCACATCATGTTCCGCGAGATACTGCCCAACGCCATGGGGCCGATTATCGTCGCTTCCACCTTGACGGTCGCGCGCGCCATTCTCATGGAAGCCTACATCAGTTTCCTCGGCTACGGGATCCAGCCGCCACTGCCCAGCTGGGGCAACATGCTCAATGGTGCCCAGCAATATCTCGGCAGCGCACCTTGGCTGGCAATCATTCCCGGAGCTGCAATCACCATCGCGGTAACCAGTTTCAATTTCATCGGTGACGGGCTGCGTGATGCGCTCGACGTCCGAGACGACCACATCTGAAGTTTCACCGACCGTAGATTACCCCTGCAATGCAGCGAGAAGTCAGCCACGTGCAAGAGCCTCATATCGCCGACAAGAACACACCCTACTGGTGGGAAGCGGCGCCCGTCATGCCGCTGCCGCGGCAGCCAGTCGCAACAAAGCTTGACGTGGCAATTGTCGGCGCCGGTTATGCCGGGCTTTCGGCCGGGCTTGCGCTGGCGCGCGAGGGACGCTCGGTCGCCGCTTTTGATGCGATGAATCCGGGCGAGGGTGCTTCCACGCGCAACGGCGGGATTACGAGCGGGACCATCCGGCCGGACCATGCCACGATCACCCGGCGCTTCGGTGAAGAGAAGGCCATGGCGATCGAGGCCGAGGGCAAGGTCGCACGCGAATTCCTCTACGACTTCATCAAGACCGAAGGGCTCGACTGCGACTTCCGACTGGTTGGCCAATTCAAAGGCGCTTTCGGATATGAACAGTATGAGAAGATGGCGCGCGGCGCCGAGACGCTGGCGAAGAAACTGGGGATCGAGTCCTACGCGGTTCCGCATGCCGAGCAGCGAAATTATATCGGCACCGACTTCTACCGCGGCGGAACCGTTCGGATGGACATTGGCGGGCTGCACCCCGCAAAATTCCATGCTGAGCTCCTGCGGGTGGCGCTCGCATCCGGGTTGACGGTCCATTCGCATACAGTGGTCAAGTCGATCGAGAGGAACGGTTCGGGCTTCCGCGTCGCGACTTCGGCAGGGACGGTGGATGCACGGCAGGTTCTGGTCTGTACCAACGGCTATACCGACGGCGCCGCTCCCTTCCTGCGCCGCCGCCTGGTTCCGGTCCGCAGCCGGATCATCGTCACCGAAGAACTTGCGCCCGATGTCATGGCGCGACTGATGCCGAAGCTGATGACGATCACCGAGAACCGGCAACTCGGTTTCTATTATCGTCCCTCGCCCGACGGAAAACGTATCCTGCTGGGGGGCCGTGACAGTTCCCGCGTCGGCGATCCGGCGGCGCCGAAACTTCTCCTTCGCAAGGGCCTGGTGAACCTTTTCCCGGAGTTGGAGAACGTGCGCCTTTCGCATTGCTGGTTCGGCAATGTGGCGATGAACCGAGATATGCTGCCCCGCATCTTCGAGAAGGACGGCGTGGTCTATGCAACTGGCTTCTGCGGTTCGGGCGTGGTCTGGGCGCCATGGATTGGCATGCGTGCGGCCCACAAGTTGATGGGGCATGGCGAGCAGTCGCGCACTGCGTTCGACTTTCGACCGCCTTCGGCCGTCCCGCTCTATCGTGGCAATCCGTGGTTCATGCCGGCGATTATCCAGGGCTATCGGTTGCAGGACCGTCTCGCCTTCTGGCGCGCCAGACGCTAGTCGCCGACATCGGGGGCGATCCGTGGTTCATGCGGGCAAACCCTTTGGCGCGCCCGCCGCTGACACGACTGCAGGATCGCGCGAGGTCACCTTGTTGCCGGAGAGTGTCGAAAAATCCGTCGGGACTGGGGCGTGGTGCGAAACTGATCAGCGGTGGGACGCCTTTGCGCGGATCAGCGCGTCGGCCATGTAGAGGTCCTGCAGGGAGATGCCGGAACTATCGAAGACCGTGATCTCATTGTCGAAGCGGCGTCCGAGCGCACGCCTTTCAATAACGTCGCCGATTGGTGTTACCACAAGCACGCCGGCGTCGATCTCGTCGCGCACGTATTGGAACTCGCCGATCTGGACGGACTGGGAAAGCAGATCACAAAACAGACGTGCCTTGGGAAATAATTCGCTCGGCAATTCGCGTTTACCCGGAGCATCCGACCCGATGCTGACGATATGGGTTCCGGGTCCCACCCAAGCGGCATCGAACAGCGGTTCGCGTGCGGGTGTCGCCGTCACCACGATGTCGGCCGTGCGCACGGCTTCTTCCGGCAAGGCAGCGCGCGCCTTCAGTCCCCTTTCGCCGATCTGATCGACAAAAGCGTCGCGCCGCGGCGAAGGCCGGGCCACGACCAGCACGGTTTCGATTGGGCGGATGCGTGCCAGCGCCATCACTTCGAAGCTCGCCTGGTTGCCGGCCCCGAAAATCGCCAGAACCTTGGCTTGCTTGCGCGCAAGAAGATCGGCCGCAACCGCGTCGGCGGCGGCCGTCCTGTAGGCGTTGACCTTCCCGGCCTCGACTACGGCGCCGAGCCGACCTGTATGCTGATCGAGCAGCACGATGGTCGAGTTGTGGCGCGGAAGGCCACGTGCCGGGTTGCCCGACCAGAAGGAGCCAATTTTCACGCCGGTCAGCTCGCCCGACGAACCGGATTTGATTGAGAAGGTATTGGTCACCTCCTGTGTGCGCCCGAGAACAGCCGGAAAGACCCAGCTCTGCCGCGATGCTGCCGCCACGAGAGCCTCGCGCGCCGCCTCGAAAGCAAGTTCATGCGTGACGAGGGCGGCTGACTCCTCTTCGCTGATGTAGATCATCCAAAATTCCTCCTGGGCATCGCCGATCGGGCAACCACGAAGCGGCGATTCAAGGTGCCAGGTATTCCTCGCCCGATTTGCACGATTTGGCATGCCGAGGAACTGCATAAAACGAATAATCCCGCTGATTTGAAGGGGCAAAACAGCAGCGAAATCTGTCCGCCGGGCGCGACTCTCAGATCCGACTTCAATCCGACTCTGGATCAACTGACAGCGTTGCACCTTATGGCCTTTGATCATGACAGAGATATCGTCAGCGCCCCGATCGAGCTGATGAAATTGGAAACCCGCCATTTGCCGGGCGCACTGAAGCTGTCGCAGGAGATGGCCTGGCCCTACCGTCAGGAGGATTGGGAATTTGCCCTGATGGTCGGCAATGGCCTGGTCCTTGAGCGGGCAGGACAGGTGATTGGCACGGCCATGTCCTGGAATTACGGACAGTCCTATGCCTCGGTCGGGATGATCATAGTTACTGGCTCCGCGCAAGGCGGTGGCAACGGCGCCCGGCTCTTTGATGGATTGCTTGAGGCGACACACGGTCGCAACCTGCTGCTCAACTCAACCGAAGAGGGGCTGGCGCTCTACAAGCGACGCGGCTTCACTGCATGGGGCACGGTGCTTCAGCACCAGGGCTCGCTGGCTGTCGCCGTGACGCGGAGTACCCGCGACGACATCCGTCAAGCGACAGCCTCTGACCTCGCGGCAATCCAGGCCTTCGACGAACGGGCCACGGGCATGCCCCGGCTGCCGATGGTGGCTGCGCTCGCCGATGTGGGCAACGCATTGGTCATTGAGCGCAGGGGACGGATTGCAGGCTACGCTGTCGCGAGGAGGTTTGGCCGCGGCTATGTCGTCGGCCCTTGTGCAGCCGAGAGCGACCACGACGCGCGGCTTCTGATCCTGGCCCAGCTTTCGAAGCTTCACAATCAATTCGTTCGCATCGACGTCTATGCCGAGGATGGATTGGGCGACTGGCTTGCGAGCCTTGGCCTGCAGCGGTCCGGCAGTGCGACCGCCATGGTCAAAGGACAACGACCCGGCGCCGAGGGGCCAGCCCATATGTATGCGTTGGCAAACCAGTCGTTCACTTAGGAAACGAGACTATGAATAAGCTGGCGGCAAGCTTGGCGGTGAGCGAGACGGCTAGGACGATCGACGCCTTGGTCACCCCGACGCTGCTTCTAGACCGTGGCCGGCTCGAGCACAACATCAAGGGTCTGGCTGAGCGCGCCAGGAAGCTTGGCGTGGTGCTGCGCCCGCATATGAAGACGGCCAAGAGCATCGATGTCGCCCGATGCGCGTTCCATCGCGAACGCGGTCCGATCACGGTCTCGACCATCGCCGAGGCGGAGTATTTCGCGGGCCATGGCTTTCGAGACATGACCTACGCGGTCGGCATTTCGCCGGCCTCGGCCACGCGGGCCATGGAGCTTTGTCGCCGCACCGGCGCTGATGTGAAGCTGTTGCTCGATTCGGTCGGGCAGGCCGATGCCCTGGCCAGCGTCCGCGAAACCACCGGTATGACCCCATCTGTTTTCATCGAACTGGACTGCGATGACCATCGCGGTGGTTTGAGGCCGGACGACCCGAAGTTGCTTGACGTGGCCGGCAGTGTCGTCGCGGCCAGTGCCAAACTCGTCGGCGTTCTCGCCCATGCAGGCGAATCCTATGGCTTGAACACGCCCGATGCGCTGGTCAAGGCAGGCGAGAACGAGCGTTCAGCCACGGTGCGCGCGGCTGAAATCCTGCGCGCCCATGGCCATGCCTGCCCGATCGTCAGCGTCGGCTCGACGCCGACAGCGCATTTCGCCAGCAATCTTGAGGGGGTCACGGAGCTGCGCGCCGGGGTCTACATGTTCTTCGACCTGGTCCAGCACGGCGTTGGGGTGTGCGAACTCGACGACATCGCGATTTCCGTATTGGCCACGGTGATCGGGTCCAAGCCGGAAAAGGGATGGGTGCTGGTTGACGCTGGATGGATGGCGCTTTCGCGCGACCGGGGAACCGCAAACCAGCAGATCGACCAGGGTTACGGCGTGGTCTGCGACGAAAAGGGGCGGGTGCTTGAAGATGTGATCGTGGCCCAGGCCAGCCAGGAACACGGTATCCTCGCCATTCGTGCCGGCTCTGGAAAGTCCATGCCCGAGTTGCCGCTCGGGACTCGGGTCCGGATTCTGCCCAACCATGCGTGTGCGATGGCCGCCCAGCATGATTTCTACAGCGTCGTCAACGGGGACAGCCCCAAGATTGAAGCGCGTTGGGAGCGGATGCGCGGCTGGTAGGCGCGCGACTACGCTCGGATGTCGCCCCACTCAAATCAACACTGGTGGTCAAGAAAATGAAGTTTACCTCTTACTGGCTGGATACGTCTCAGCCGTTCAATGAAGCGTCGTCCAAACCGCTCGAAGGCCACTACGACGTGGCGATTGTGGGCGGCGGCTTGACCGGCTCCTCCGCAGCGCTGGCCCTTGCCAAAAAGGGCGCCCGGGTTGCCCTGTTGGAGGCCGAAACGATCGGCAATGCCGCGTCCGGCCGCAATGGCGGCATGTGCAACAACGGCTTTGCCCAGAACTATGCAATCATGGCTGGCAAGCACGGCAAGCTGGCCGCAAATGCGCTCTACAAGGCTTTTGACGCCGGCGTCGATATGGTCGAGCGGCTGGTGCAGGAAGAGAAGATCGACTGCAGCTTCTCCCGCGTCGGCAAACTCAAGCTTGCCGCCAAGCCCGAGCACTACGCCATGCTGGCGCGCAGCCAGGAACTACTGGCTGCCAATGTCGATCCCGACACCAGGATGATCGCGCGCGAGGACCTGCGAACCGAAGTCGGCACCAACCGCTACCATGGCGGGCTGCTCTTTCCCAAGAGCGCGGGCATGCATGTCGGCCGGTTCGTCCGGGGCCTCGCGACCGCCGCTGCCCGGCGTGGCGCAGAGGTTCATGAACGCTCGCCCGTCATTGCGATGCGCAAGGTTTCAGGCGGGCATGAGGTAACGACGCCAAAGGGCAAGATCGTCGCGCGGCAGGTCCTGTTGGCAAGCGGCATTTCCCAGGTTGGCCCGCTCGGCTGGATCCGCCGGCGCATGATCCCGGTCGGCGCATTTCTGATCGTGACCGAGCCGCTGTCGCCCGACCACCTTAGGCGTCTCATGCCGACTGGGCGCATGGTCGTCGACACGCGCAATCTCGTTGTCTACTGGCGGCTCACGCCGGACAATCGCCTTTTGTTCGGCGGGAGGGCGCGCTTTGCCGTGTCCAACCCTCAATCCGACCAAAAAAGCGGCCGGATACTCAAGGCGGCGATGGTCGAGGTCTTTCCGGAACTGGCCGGCACCCGCATCGACTACTGCTGGGGCGGCATGGTCGATATGACCCGCGATCGCCTGCCGCGCGCCGGAGAGCGCGATGGCATCTATTACTCGATGGGCTATAGCGGACACGGGACCCAGATGTCGACGTTGATGGGCACCATCATGGCCGACGTCATGGACGGGCACCCCGAGCTCAATCCCTGGAAGGATTTCGACTGGCCAGCGATCCCCGGTTATTTCGGGCGCCCCTGGTTCCTGCCGATTCTCGGCGCCTATTACCGCATGAAGGACCTTGTAGGGTGATGACGCCCCTCGAACGCCTGGCCCGCAACGGCCACCTGGACAAGTTCTTCATCGACGGTCAATGGGTTGAGCCGAGCGGCACCGCGACGGGCGTCGTCGTCAATCCCGCCACAGAAGAGGTTGTGAGCCAGTTTCCGCTTGGAAATGGCGAGGACGTTGACGCGGCCGTTGCAGCGGCTCGCCGGGCATTCGCCACCTGGAGTCGGACCACGCCAGAAGACCGCGCGGGTCTGCTCGATCGCCTGCAAGCGCTGCTCGAGGCGCGCGGCGAACTGCTGGCTCAATGCCTGAGCCTCGAAATGGGCGCGGCGATCGGCTATGCGCGCAGCGCCCAGGTGCCGCTGGCGATCACGCATGTTAAGGTCGCTCGCGATGTGCTGACAGACTTTCGCTTCGTCAAGCAACGGGGGCAAACCGCCGTCACCCACGAACCGATCGGTGTCTGCGCCTTGATCACTCCGTGGAACTGGCCACTTTACCAGATCACCGCCAAGGTTTCGCCGGCGCTCGCTGCAGGCTGCACGATCGTGCTGAAGCCGAGTGAGCTTTCTCCCTTGGACGCCCTGCTGTTCGCCGAGGCAATCGAGGAAGCCGGCTTCCCTGCCGGGGTTTTCAACCTCCTGCAAGGTGATGGTCCAGGCGTCGGTATGGGTCTCGCCTCCCATCCGGATGTCGACATGATCTCCATTACCGGGTCCACCCGCGCGGGCATTGCGGTGGCCCAGGCGGCAGCGACGACGGTCAAGCGTGTCGCGCAGGAGCTGGGCGGCAAGTCGCCGAACGTGATCCTGCCGGACGCAGATCTCGATCGCGCCGTTTCTCTGGGCGTAGCCGCCGCCTTCCGCAATCTCGGCCAGTCATGCAGCGCCCCGACGCGCATGATCGTGCCACGCTCGCTGCTCTCCGAGATCGAGGCAATCGCCAAAAGGGCCGCAGCCCAGATCGTCATTGGCGATCCGCTTTGCGAAGCCACAACTCACGGTGCAATCGCAAACCGTGCCCAATTCGACCGCATCCAAACCATGATCGGCGTCGGCATTTCTGAGGGCGCCAAGCTTCTCACCGGCGGACCGGGCCGTGCGCACGATCTGAACGTCGGGTTCTATGTGAGGCCGACCATCTTTTCCGACGTGCGCACGACCATGCGCATTGCCCAGGAAGAGGTCTTTGGGCCAGTTCTCTGCATCATCCCCTACGACACAATCGAGGAGGCCGTCACCATCGCCAACGACACGGTCTACGGTCTGGGGGCCCATGTGCAGGGCCAGGATGTGGACGCCGTCAGGGGCGTGGCCTCGCGGATCCGCTCCGGTCAGGTGCATCTCAACTACCCGGCCTGGGATCCGCACGCCCCGTTTGGCGGTTTCAAGCAGTCCGGAAACGGACGCGAATATGGGATCGAGGGCATGTTGGAGTATCTCGAGGTAAAATCCATACTCGGCTATTTCTAGGCCCTGGGCCTGTCCGTGGCTTTCGACGGTCGGGAATAGCCGTCGGCTCACAAGTTCTTGCTCGGTACCCTGGCGCGCTTGCTGCGAGCCCACGCGATGACGCGTGCGTGCTCGTCCGCCATAGCCGCGTCGAAGCGGCTGTCGCCACTGAAAGCCAGGGCAAGTGCATTTGCGCAGAGTTCGGCGTCCCGGAAGCATCGCCGATGCCTGCGCAGTGAGTGCGTCCTTGTTATAGCCAGCATCGCCAACAATCGCCCAGCCTGGCCCGTATGGCTTGCTGGGCAACGCTGCGCCAGCGAGTGGCCTCTCGCGCCTTGCTGCGCCAAGACGGTCGGCGAAGGCAGGCCATCCCGGCTCCGATCAAGAGCGCCGCGCGCCAGCCGGCCCACCAAGGTTGCCGCGATCACCCTTGATGTCGTAGAGCCTACGGTCGGCGGCAATTGGTGGAGAAGAATATATGCCAGAGCACCCGAAACTCGTCTCGACTGCCAAGTCGCATGGCGGCGCCCAGCATGTTTACTCTCATCTTTCGACGAGCTGCTCGTGCGAAATGACGTTTGCCATTTTCGTGCCTCCGCAGGCACGGGAAAGCCGTTGCCCCGTGGTGTGGTACCTCTCCGGGCTCAGCTGCACCCATGCGAATGTAATGGAAAAAGGCGAATACAGACGTATTGCCGCCGAACTTGGCTTGATCGTTGTCTGTCCCGACACCAGCCCGCGTGGTGCCGACATTCCGGATGAAAAGGACAATTGGCAGTTCGGCAGCGGCGCCGGTTTCTACCTCGACGCGACGCAAGAGCCGTATGCCAAGAACTATCGCATGTATTCCTATATCGTCGAGGAGCTGCCAGCCGTCATCGGGCGCGAATTTCCCGCCGATATGGCGCGCCAGTCGATCTTCGGCCATTCGATGGGCGGGCATGGCGCGCTGACGATCGCACTGAACAATCCCGCGCGTTTCAGAAGTTGCTCGGCCTTTGCGCCGATCGTGCAGCCAAGCACAGCCGGCTGGTCGAAGCCGGCTTTCGAAAAATATCTCGGCCTGGATGAGGCCTCGTGGCGGCGCTACGATGCCACTTCGCTCCTCGAGGATGGACATCGTTTCCCGGAATTCCTGGTCGATCACGGAACGTCAGACGGTTTCCTCCAGGAGGGCCTCAGGCCTTGGCTGCTCGAAGACGCCTGCTCCAAGGCAGGCATTCCGTTGAAATTGCGGATGCAGGACGAATACGATCACTCCTATTTTTTCATTTCGACATTCATGCATGACCATATGACGTGGCATGCCGAACGGCTTTCACTAGGGTAGGCCGTAGGAATAGTTGGCAGTCAGGCGGGCTCGGTGACGATGCCGATGCGCCGGTAGACGAATGGTTCGTCCTTCGAAGGAACCGTCGCAGCGCGCTGGGCCTCGTCGATCAGCATTGCCATGCGCGCATGGATCGGCGATTTCGCGCAAGCCGGGTCCGTCGCGGCGGCATCGCCGGCGATTGCCATCGCCTGGCAGCGACAGCCGCCCCAGTCGATCTCGCGCCGCTCACAGTTGCGGCAGGGCTCCTGCATCCAGTCCGTGCCTCGAAAGGCATTAAATGCCGGGGAATCGGTCCAGATCGCGGCCAGGCTGCGTGATCCAAAACGCTCGAAGCCGAGCGACGGTATGGTCTGGGCGGCATGGCATGGCAGTACGGTGCCGTCTGGCGTCACCATGAAGGCGTCGCGCGCCCAGCCGCCCATGCACGGCTTGGGATAGATGGCGAAATAATCCGGCGTGACGAAATCGATGTTCATGATGCCGGTGAGCCGTTCGCGCGCCGCCGCGACGATCTCCGCCTGGCGGTCGACGGCAGCACGCTCGGGCATCAGTTGATCGCGATTGGTCAGCGCCCAGCCGGCGTACTGCACGCTGGCGATCTCGAGACGCTCCGCACCCAGCGAAAGGGCCAGATCGATGAATTCCGGTACCTCCTCGATATTGTGGCGATGGATCGGCGCGTTGATGGTAAGCGGCAAGCCGGCCGCGCGAGCGCGACGTGCCGTTTCCAGCTTCTTTTCGTGGCTGCCCCTGTGATTGCCGATGCGCTCGGTGGTCGCCGGCCGTGCACCTTGAAAGCTCAGTTGCAGATGGTCGAGCCCGGCTTCGGCAAATGCCTCGATGCGGCCATCCGCAATGCCGACACCGGCGGTGATCAGGTTGGTGTAGACGCCGCGCGCCGAAAGCCCGGCGATCAATTGCTCGAGATCGCGACGCAGCGTCGGTTCACCGCCGGACAGATGCACCTGGAGAACGCCAAGATCGGCGGCCTGCGAGAATAGGTCGAGCCAGCTCTGCGTGTCGAGTTCGCGATTGGCCTTCAGCAATTCGAGCGGATTGGAGCAATAGGGGCATTGCAGCGGGCAGCGATGCGTCAGTTCCGCCAGCATGCCGATCGGGGGGAGAGGGGGCTCGCTCATAGCTTCACCAGCAGCTTGTCAGACCATTCCTGCAGGAAGGCGATGACATCGGCCGCCACAGCCTCCTGTTCGGCATCGTAATCTGCGGCAAGGCCGGCAATGATGTGGCCGACCGTGGACCGCCCATCGCAGCGGCGCAATATGTCGAGGCTGATCTCGTTTGGCCAGAACACCTTTTCGGGCGACAGCACGGCGAACGCCTGGCGCACGGGGTCATACTGTATGCGCACATGCTTCGGCAGCGATGGAACCGACTGCAGCGACACCATGGCTCTTTCGCGCAGTGCCATCATTGGGCTGCCTCCGGACGGAAGGCGCCCGGCGGGATATTGCCCGGCTCGCCATAGGCGTGTTGAAGCGCGTCGAGCATGGCCCAGAGTATATCGCATTTGAACACCAGTGCATCGATCACCTGCTGCTGGCGTTCTGCCGTGTCGGCATGTTCGAGCACATAGGCGAGCGCGAAGTCGGCGTCGCGCGAGGCCTGTTCGGGCCGTCGGGTGAAATAGGCCAGCGTGTCCTCGGTGATATAATCGTATCTGGCCAGCATCGCGGGCACCCGCTCGCCGATGATGAGCGGCGAGAACATCTCAGTCAGCGACGACGCGACCGCCTCCAGCAGGGTCCGGTTCGTGCAAAAGGAGAGGTAAGCGCCAACCGCAAAACGTGTCGCCGGCAGGGCCAGCCTCTCGCTCTTCACCGCGTCGGCATCGAGACCGAGCGAGGTCGCCAGGTGCAACCAGCGCGCAATACCGCCGCTCCAGCCGTCCTCGCCGTCATGATCCTCGATGCGTTTGCGCCAGGCGGCGCGAAACGCCGGATCCTCGGCATGAGCGAGGATCATGGCATCCTTGCGCGGAATGACCGCCTGATAGCAATAGCGATTCAGCGCCCAGGCCTGCATCTCGGTCCTCGACAGCGCACCGCTGGTCATCCTGTGATGGAAAGGATGGTGGTTGTGATAGCGCTCGGCACCGACCTGCCGCAGCACGGCTTCGAGCTCTCTGGAGGACAGGCCGTTGCTGGCTGCGTGGTGGAAATCACTCAAAATTCCATCTCCATCCCATCGCCGGCCACTTCCCAGCCAGCCGCTTCGACTGCTGCATGCTCGGCAGAATTCTCGTCCAGAACAGGATTGGTGTTGTTGATGTGGACGAAGACACGACGGCCGATCCTCACATCGGCCAAGCCGGCGATCGACCCCGCGTCTCCCGACATTGCCAGATGCCCCATGCGCGCACCGGTCTTTTGGCCGACGCCGGCAGCAATCAACTCGTCGTCGGTGAAGACCGTGCCGTCGAACAGAAGGCATGCGGCATCGGCTAGACGCGTGCGCAGGGCCGCATCGATGCGGGCGCAGCCGGGGATGTAGAAGACGGAGCCGCGACTGCCGGCACCGGCGATACGGACGCCGATCGTGTCGCCAGTGTCAGAGCTGAAATTCGCATCCGGCTGACCTCTTTCTTCGAGATAGAGGGCTATCTTCCCGGGCACGGGAAAGCTCTCGACAGCCACCCCGGTGTCGTGGCCGTCTGTGTCGCAGATCGACAGTTCTTGCGCCGGCGGCAAGATGCGTCGCGGCACGAGCGCCGGATCGAGGACATTGAAAATCGAATTCGCCTTCAGCGTCGCCAGAACCTGTGTCGTTGCATAGATAGCGAAAGGCTGCCGCTCACGCAGGCTGAGCAGGCCGGCGACATGATCGACATCGGCATTGGTCAGCACGACCGCGCGAATGGGCGTCGAGCGCAGCGGCGCATCGTGCGCGGGCTGCAATTCAGGCGTTGCCGCGATCTGCTGGCGAATGTCGGGCGAGGCGTTGAACAGAACCCAGCCGAGTCCATCCGCCGACGCGGCGACACTCGATTGGGTTCGTGAATGCACGCCAGCTACCCCGGTGCGAGCCGCACGGCTCAGACGATAATTGCAGTTCCATTGCGGAAAGCCGCCGCCGGCCGCCGATCCGATGATTCTCAAGCGCATGAAAACGCCCGCCCCGCGGCTTCTCTGACCAGCAGCCAATTTGCAGCCGCAAAAAACGGCCCGCCCGCTTTGCGCGCCTCAAACTCTTTCACGAAAATCCCATACGGCAAGGGGATGCGTGCCCCTGTTGCCAGGGACACGCACCTCTGCGGCCTACTTCTTGGGAGTAATTTCAGCAGGCAGATACCGCGAAATTTCAAAGCCCGCAGCAACCTGACACATGGTCGGTTTTGTCCAGCTCTTCTTCATAACATTTCTCCTCTTCTACCAGCCCGAAGGGGCCGATCCGGTGGTTAGCCAACCATTGCAGGGCACCGAAGCAATGGCTCGTCCATCACGTTCTCAAAATGGACAAATGAAACACAAGGTTTTGAAAGGCCCGAAAAACAAACTATCGAAAGTAGCTGTAGTCTTCTCTTCAATTGTTCATCGCGCAGGTTTTTCCTCCTCCTGACCCATCCCAACATTGCGTAATCGGATTCTCGTGCTCGTCGATCAGCGGCACATTGTAACCCAGCAGGAGCTTGGTGATCTCCGGCTGGTTTTCCCTGATCACCCGGTTGAGCGTCCGTTTCCATTCCTGGTCGGACGGACGTACGCCCATGGTGATGCGGTAGGACATGCGCGAGCCGGTTTTTTCCTTCAACAACGGAACAATGGTGACATCGGCTCCGAGTTCCCTGGCATAGTAACCTGCCATCGGCCCCCACAGGACCGCCGCGTCAATCTTGCCGGCGAGCATGTCCTTGATCATGACCTCCCCCATGGAAGGAGTGACGCGCGTATCCACCGCGAGTGGATAGATCTTGGCGGTCCGCAGAAGCTTGTTGGCGGCCATGTTGGCGGTTGGCGGCGTGCTTTCGACGACGCCGATTCTCTTGCCGGAAAGTTTCGGGTCTTCGATCGTCTCGATGCCTTCCATGCCGTTGCCTTTGGGGTATACGAGCACATAGGCGGAGCGATAGTAGGCGTTGGTGTTCTGCACCAGTTCATCGCCTTGGGCGTAGCCCATGATGATGTCGCATCGGTTGGCCCCCAGCGTGTTTCGCACAAAGCCGGTGACAGTGGGAAACCACGTGTAAGCGACTGATTTCCGCCCCGTCTTCTTGGCAACCAGTTCAGCCAGCTTGTTTTCGAAGCCTTGGCCGTTCTTGTCGGTAAAGGGCATATTCGAGGGATCGGCGCAGACGCGCAGAATGTCGGGATCCACAAGTTCGCCCGCAGCGCCAAGCCCGGCATTTTGAGCCAGAACGTTCGACGGCAGCAAGGCGAACGCGCCGAGGATCGGCAGAACGACGCGCAGCTTCGATGCAGTGCAGCCGATCATATCATCCACCCATGCAGGATGCTTCGGCATCCTTGGCTGCCTGAGCCTTGTTTTCGTGCTTGGGCGGCCTGCCGCGGGGTGCCGCGCCATCGGCGCGCGCGCGCAGATAGACGTAGAGATCGTCCAGGTAACAATAGACGTTCTTGTTGTCGCCAAAGGCAGGCATGACGTTTTCCTTGCCGCCGCCGACATTCTTGCGGCCCTCGGCGACGATCGACAGGAACGTGGCGTAATCCATGGTTTTCAGACTATTGACCAGGGCAGGCGCATAGCTCGAACCTGTTGCGTCCTGTCCGTGACAGACATGGCAATCGGAGTGATACCGGCGGTACCCGCTGAACGTGTACCAATCGACGGTTCCGTTTTCGATCTTGTAGGTCGGATTTCCGTCCGCATCTACATACTTGCCTCCTTCTTGCTTCACCGCCTTGGCTTTTTCCATGCTGTCTTCGGCCCGTGCCAGACTTGAGCTGGCCAGAGGCAGCAGGACCAGGGCGAGAGCGGAAACTGCAATGCGAACGATCATTCAGACTCTTCCTTCATTTGCCAGGGACACTGGCTGCCGTCGTGCAGCGGCATTGATCGGTGTTTGGATGCGCGCGTAATCGAGAGCCCAGTTCCCGGCTTCGGGTGACCCGGGCTCTCGTTTTCGAACCTAGTCGTAAGGCTCTTCCCGGTTATCAGTCCGGGAGGCCGAAGACGGTGAGCTGACCACCCAGCGTCGTATAGTCGGCAAGTGCCGCGTAACCGCCGACGGCACCCAGACCAGCGGTTCCAACGACCGCGGTCTCGTCGCCCTGCGCACGGCCCTGATCGACGGCGCCATGCCAGGCAGCGGCGTTATCGGGCGAAAGCAGGCCACCTGCCAGACCGATACCGGCCCATCCACCGACGCCGGACAGAACGGCGACGTACTGCTTGCCGTCATGCTCATAGGTCGTGATGTTGCCGATGATGCCGGACGGGGTCTTGAACTTGTAAAGTTCCTTGCCGTCCTTATCGACCGCCTTGATGTAGCCTTCGAGGGTACCGTAGAAGACGACGTCGCCATCTGTCGCCAATGCGCCCGACCAAACCGAGAACTGCTCGGGCTTCGACCAGACGATCTCACCCTTGGCTGCATCCCAGGCAATGAAGTTGCCCATGTTGCCGTCACCACCGGGCGCCGCATACATCGACACGGTGGCGCCCACATAGGGCTGACCGGCGGTGTAGCTCACTTTGTAAGGCTCATAGTCCATGCAGACATGGTTGGTCGGCACGTAGAACAACCCGGTCTTCGGCGAGTAGGCGGCCGGCTGCTGGTCCTTGGTTCCAAGCGCGGCCGGGCAGATACCGGTCGAGTTGGTGTCTTCGCCGTTCTGCTGGGTCGAATACTTGGCGACGACCTGCGGGCGGCCATACTGGTCGCTCTTGGGATCCATGTTGACTTCCGTCGCCCAGTTCACTGCCGGATCGTATTTTTTGGCGACGAGAAGTTCGCCGGTGGCGCGATCCATTGTGTAGGCAAAGCCGTTGCGGTCGAAATGCACCAGCACGTCGTGCTTGGCGCCGTTGACCTCCATGCCATCGACGAGAATCATCTCGTTGATGCCGTCATAGTCCCACTCATCATGCGGGGTCATTTGGTAGAGCCATTTGGCAACACCGGTATCCGCATCGCGAGCCATGATTGTCATGGACCAGCGATTGTCGCCTGGGCGCTGGACCGGGTTCCACGTCGAGGGATTGCCAGTGCCGTAATAGACCAGGTTCAGCTTGGGATCATAGGAATACCATCCCCATGTCGTGCCGCCGCCCGTCTTCCACTGTTCGCCTTCCCAGGTGTTCGTGCCGGAATCCTTTCCGACAGGCTTGCCGAGATGAGTCGTCTTTTCGGGATCGAGAAGGGTGTCTGCATCAGGACCTTCCGAATAGGCTTTCCAGGCGAGCTTGCCGTCTTTCAGATTGTAGGCGGCCAGCCAGCCGCGAACACCGAATTCAGCACCGGAGACGCCCACGAGCACCTTGTCCTTGATGACTACGGGTGCCGACGTGCCGGATTCGCCCTTTCCGCCGTCGGTCTGGTCGCCGTTCTTGACAGACCAGACGACCTTGCCGGTCTTGGCATCGAGCGCGACGACAGTTGTGTCGGCCTGGTTGAGAATGATCTTGCCGTCGCCATAGGCGACACCGCGGTTGACCGTGTCGCAGCACATGATCGGAATGACGTTCGAGTCCTGCTTGGGCTCGTATTTCCACAGGATCTTGCCGTCATTCTTGAGGTCGAGAGCAAAGACGTTGTTTGGGAAAGGCGTATGGACATACATCACGTCGCCGATGATCAGCGGCCCGCCTTCGTGACCACGCAGCACGCCGGTGGAAAAGCTCCATTTGACCTGCAGGTTCTTCACATTGTCGGCAGTGATCTGGTTGAGTTTGGAATAGCGGGTGTTGGCGTAGTCACCCGTCTGCATCGCCCAGTTCTTCGCATCCGATGCGAGCTTTGCAAGGTCTTCATTGGCCGAAGCCGTATAGGCAGCGCCGAGCGATAAAAACGCCGCGGTCGTCAGTATGTAGGTAGTTTTCGCAAGTACACGCATCCAAAATCCTCCCGGGTTCACAGTGAAGAATCGACCGTCAAGCCCCACAGGGGCCTGCCCAAGCAATTCACGTTGGGAAGTTATTTTCCGGCAGCTGTCACGACCTACCCCGAAGCAGAGGGCACCGTTACCGCCCGCCCCCCTTGGTCTTCGAAAGACTGCCGCCGCTCCCTGATGACGGTGGCGCTCTTGAAGCCGGAAACAGGAAAAAGCTATGTCATCGTAAAAGACCAGGCAAGCAAAAACCTACAATGCGTCGTTGCGCTGCAATATCGATTATGGTGCGATGCAATATTTAGAAACCAGTAAAATAAGCATCGGGTGAAAAACTAATAAGAGAATGGCCGCCAGCTGCGGCATATATAGCAACCATATTGTTCCCGTATTCTCAAGGTGATATATATTTGACGTTATTTCGATATATTCCACGAGGCACATCGGAGTAAGTATGCGTGCATCTCGCTGGCTGCCGATAGTGAGCGACGCATGAAATAAACGCGTGAAAGAGGTGCTCAGGGGGTCATGAAGCTGGCTCTTGTCGGTCGATAGGGCATTCCTCCTTTGGTCGTATACGCAGGCCATGGGAGCTTGACTGGCTTTGCGGCACGTCGCCAACTGGAGCGATGATCCCGTCTGGATGCATGGTGTCCAGGCCAACTGGAGGTTCCTCATGATAAGGTCTGTTGGATCTCTCAGCTTGCCGGTGGCCTTTGCGGCGACGCTGGCCTTTGCGAACTTGGCCAACGCGGCGGGAGACTACCCGACGGCAACGATTGCCGACTACGTGCTCGGCTGCATGCAAACAAATGGCCAGACACGTCAGGCGCTTGAAAGCTGTTCCTGCTCGATCGATGTTATCGCCTCGATCCTTCCTTACGATCACTATGAGAGGGCGGAGACCTTCAAAAGCATGTCGCTGACGACAGGGGAGGCCGCAGGGTTGTTTCGCGAAAGCGCGCCAGCGAAGGCGGCGCGCACGGAACTGAAACGCGCGCAGGCGGAAGCCGACGTACGTTGCTTTTAATCAGGCGAAACAGGCGCGCGTGGCGGTGCCTCACAGTCTCGCCGTTTCTATAGGCCATTGGCTGCGAAATACCTTGCAATCCGCATTCGAGCCGTAAGGCGATCAGGCCACGCCCGGAAATTTTTGGTGGAACGACAGCAAAAGGTCGCTCATCACCTGTGGGTTGCGATGTTGCCGCGGCAAGCCTACGTCGAACATGCCGAGCACGTGAGTTGGGCGCTGCGCAAGCACGATGATGCGGTCCGACAGCATCAGTGCCTCGCGCAGATTGTGCGTTACCATCAAGGCGGTCGTAGGCCGCGCTGACCAGACGGTCAAAAGCAATTGCCGAAGCCGCTCGGCGTTCTGTTCGTCGAGGGAGGCAAAGGGTTCGTCCAGGAAAAGTACCGCCGGTTCGGTGGCGAAAGCCCTGGCAAGCGCTGCCCTGCGCGCAAGGCCGAGCGAAAGCTCCGCCGGATAGAGCGAGCGCATACCGGCGAGGCCGAGAGTGTCAAACAGCTCGTCGAGACTCTTCGCTCTTAGGCTTTTCGGCAGCGCCAGCCTGACATTCTGCTCCACCGTCCGCCATGGCAGCAAAGTAGGCTCCTGGAACACGGCGGCAATGCGGTTCGAGCCGCCTTGCGGCAGTTGGAAAGAGCCAGAAAAGTCTTTGTCCAGTCCAAGCAGGATGCGCAACGTCGTGGTCTTGCCGCAGCCCGACGGCCCAAACAGGCAAGCGAATTCGCCCGGCCGGACCTCGAAGGACAGACCCTGAAGCGCCGTGATCGACACGCCTTGCGCGGACCTGAAGGTCTTTTCGGCGATGTCGACCCTAAGCGGGACGGCGGCGCCAACGGGTTGCATGTCGTTCAATGGGCTGCACCAGGAGAAGTTCGATGACAAGCATCACCGCCACGAAAGCCAGCGTGTACGCAAGAATGGCGGCGACGTCGAAGAGCTGGAAATAAAGATAGATCTGGAAACCGACGCCATTGGAGCGGCCGAGCAGTTCGACCACCAGGACGATCTTCCATATGAGGGCGATGCCGGACCGCGAGGCCGCGGCAAAATAGGGCTGCAGTTGCGGCAGCAGGACATGGCGGATGCGCTCGAGTGGGGCGAAGCGGTAGACGGCGGCCATTTCGGCATAACGCGGATCAAACGCCCTGGCGCCTTCGCGCATCGTCACCACGACATTCGGGATCTTGTTCACGGCAACTGCGCCAATCGCCGCCGCCTCGTTGAGGCCGAACCAGATATAGGCGAGCACGATGACCACCAGCGCGGGAATGTTGAGAAACAGGACCACCCACGGACTGAAGAACCGGTCCGCACCGCGGTAGCTCCCGAGGATGACGCCGATGACCGAGCCGATAATCATTGCGACGACGTACGCCGCAGCAACCCGTCCGAGCGTCGCGCCAAGATGATAAAAAAGGTCACCGCTCGCCGCTTCCCTGAGCAGTACCTGCCAGACCTTTCCTGGTGGGGGGAAAGCACGGCTTTGCCACAGATGAGCCGCGAGGCCCCACAGCAGGCAAAGTCCAATCAGGGAAACCGTTACCGTCAGCGCTGGCGTCAGCGGCGTCGCAAAGCCGGATCGACCCGACTTGTCTTCCGTTGCGGTCATTTCGCGAGTTCCGGCCAGAACGTGCCGGGCGCCATCTCGGGCGCCCTGCCAACCAGCTTCTCGCCGCCTATCGCGGCCAGCACGTGATAGAGTTTGCCCGCATCGGCCGCTTCTTCGGCGACCGGCCGTCTTGGGATGCCCTGGCGATAGCGGTCGCGCAGTTTTTCCAGCTCCTTGCCTTCTGCGCGAATGAGTGGCGCCATGCGCAGCCATTCATCATCGGATTTGGCCAGCAAGTCCTTGGCCTGCTTGGATGCCTTGACGAAGCCCCGGGCGGCATCCGGATTGTCGTTCGCCCATTGGTCGTGGAAGACGTAGCCGAGTGCCGACACGGGGCCCGAGGCACCAAGCGCTTTCGTCGCGTCATCCGCACCGATCAACCGACGAAAGCCATTGGCCTCGAGCCGGGCGCAGAAATGCCAGAAATTGAGCACGGCATCGAGTTCGCCTTGCATCGCCTTTTCAGAAATCAGCGGCGGCGCGCCAAAGACGACGTCACAGGCTGTCGGCAGGTCGAGGCCGTGATCGCGTCTGGCCAGCGCCTGGACCAGTAGCCAGCTCTTGTCGAGCGGGCCGCCGGCGACACCGATTTTCTTTTCCTTGAGGTCGGCGAGCGTCCGGATCGGCGATTCCTCCTTCACCATGATTGCCCCCACGGCGGTCGAATAAGGGGCCAATGTAAGGTCGCCGCCCTCGTAGCGCTGGCGCGAGACCCACAGCCAGTCGGTCACGATCATGTCGATCGCGCCGGCCAGCAGCGCGACGTTGGTCGCATCCTCCCCGGCGAAGTAGACAATTTCCAGATCGATCCTGTTGGCCTCGTCGAGCTTGTGGCGTTTCAACGTATCGAGTTCCCAGCTCACGGTGCCGAACTTCAGGACACCAATTCGGACCTTAGCGGCCGCAAACACGGCAACCGGCTTTGAGGCGAGGATGGCCCCCAGAGCCGCCAAGCGCAGCGTCGTGCGCCGCGAAATCATCATGGCGTCTCCTCTTTTAGGGTCGTCGACGAACCAGGAATGTCGATCAAATCGCTCGTTCCTTGCTCGGAACGGCACATTTCCAGCGCACGACCTTGAGACTCGGATGTTCCTGAGACCATTTTGCGATCTCGGTGGGCGCCAGGAACATGCATTGGAACAGAGAGCCGCGGCTCTCGAAATAGAGATGTTCATGTCGGCAATTGCCCGGATTGGCGCTAAGGCACACCGTTAATATGAGATCGACCATGTCCATTTGGCACTTATCGTCGCCTGCGCGGCGAACTCTCCAGAGTTCGTGCTTTGGAGTTGCGCGGATTCCTGAAGGTGCCCAAACAGCAAACCGGTTGGAGTGAGGCTACGCGTTCGGCCAACAGGCGTCAATGATGTGGACCGCGTGTCGCTACACACCTCCCTTCGCGCAGTCGGGAAACGAAACAGGACCTTTGTACGATTGACTTCCTTCATCGGCAGTCTAGCTTTTCGAGGCGTGCAGGTGCTGCCAGTCCGGGGAGGAAGGACGAATAGTTCGCTCTCCCGCTTTAAAACGAATGCCGGCGATCAAGGCATCGACACGCGTAAAGTGTCCCGGGCACTCACACGATCAATGAGGAAATGCCATGCGCGCAGTCGCATTTTTCGCCGCCGTGTCCGTCGCCACCTTTGTCACTACCCAGTCTCAGGCACAGGATGCCGCGGCGGGTGAGAAGGTCTTCGCCAAATGCAAGGTCTGCCACGTCGCAGACAAGGACCAGAACAAGGTCGGTCCGTCCTTGAACGGCGTTATCGGCCGAACGGCCGGGACGCATCCGGGGTTCAGCTATTCCAAGGCCATGACCGAGGCCGGCAAGTCCGGCGTCAAATGGGATGAGGCTACGCTGACGACCTACCTTCGCGATCCCAAGGCGATGGTCAAAGGAACCAAGATGGCGTTTGTCGGCCTCAAGAAAGACGAGGACATCGCCAACGTCATTGCTTATCTCAAGCAATTCTCAAAATAACGCGGTACCGCCGGCCGTTGGACTGCGCTCGGCCGGCGTTGGCTCGGCTTTGCGCATGGGGTCACGCAGCGTCTTGCAGCCTCTGCATCGCTGACGGCAGATCGAACAGGCTGTCGCAAACGAGGTCGGCGCCAAGCTCTTCAACGGGAATTTGGCTGTATCCGCCACGCAGCAGAATGACTGCCATGCCGGCGGCGCGGGCGGCGGCCACGTCGGCGCTACTGTCTCCGACCATCAGCGTGTCACGAGGTTCGACCTGAAGCAGGTCGAGCGCCAGCAACAGCGCGTCTGGCGCCGGCTTCAAGTATGTCACCGCGTCTCCGCCGACGATCGCGCAGAGATAGTCCGTCAGCCGAAAATGCAGCAGGATTTCGCGAGCTGCCAGCTGCGGCTTGTTGGTCACCACGCCCAAGGCTATTCCGCTCAAATGCAAGTGCGTGAGAACCTCCCTGACGCCAGGCATCAGCCTCGTGCGGCCGGTCAGATGCCTGCGATAGATCGGCGCCATGACGCGGTTGGCCTCATCGAGTGCAGTGCCGAGGAGCGGCGTGCCGGAAGCCGCGAAGGCTCGTTCGACCAGTTTCCTGATGCCGCCGCCGATCATGGCCTTGACCTGATCCAGCCGCAGCGGCGGCAGATCGTGTCCGGCCAGCAATTCGTTGACGGCGGCCGCTATATCAGGCGCCGAATCGACCAGCGTGCCGTCGAGATCGAACAGGATCGCCTTGCGCGATCGAAACGGCCTGACTGCGCCGACGTTCATGCAGCATCCTTCCACTTGATCGAACAGCCGATCGAAGCGATCTGGTCCAGCGGTCCGTCGCCGGTTCGGGCAACCTGCTTCATCGCCTCGAACAGGTCGCGCCTCAGTCCGGGCGATTCGGCGTCGCGTCGCGACGCGTCAAGCCGGCCGCGATATTGCAGCGTCAACTCGTTGTTGAGCCCGAAGAAATCCGGAGTGCAAACGGCTCCGTAGGCACGCGCCACCGTCTGGTGCTCGTCATGGAGATAGGGGAAAGTGAAGCCGTTCGTCCCGGCGAAGAGCTTCATGTTGTCGAAGGAATCATCCGGATAGGCGTCGCTATCGTTGGAGTTGATCGCGACAAAGCCGATGCCTTCGGCCTTGAGGTCATTGGCATCGTGCACCATCCGTGAAATCACCGCCTTCACATAGGGGCAGTGGTTGCAGATGAAGGCCACCACCAGCCCGTTCGGGCCGGCGTGGCTTAAGATCGAATGCGATGTGCCGTCGACGCCGGGCAAAACGGCGTCGATGGCTCGCCAGCCGAAATCGCAGACAGGTGGGATTGCCGCCAAGATTTCCTCCGATGAAATGTTTGCCCTCCGATGAAACGGTTTACGCCGCTTTCCGGATCGCCCCGTCGGCCGCCTGCCTGATGGTGCCGATATTGGCGCGATAGGCCGCCTCGGTGCCGCCCTTAAAGATGGCCGAGCCGGCGACCAGCACATTGGCACCGGCCGCGGTGACAAGCGGAGCGGTTTCGGGCGTGACGCCGCCGTCGATCTCTATGTCGATCGGACGATGGCCGACCAGCGCCTTGACCCGCCTGACCTTGTCGACGACCGCCGCAATGAAGGCCTGGCCACCGAAGCCCGGATTGACCGTCATCAGAAGCACCAGATCGAGCCGGTCAAGTACATATTCGATGACGCTTTCCGGCGTTGACGGGTTTAGCGACACGCCTGCCTTCTTGCCGAGATTTCTGATTGCCTGCAGCGATCGGTCGAGATGCGGTCCGGCCTCGGCATGCACCGTAATGATGTCGCAGCCGGCATCGGCGAAGGCGCCTAGATAGGCGTCGGCCGGCGCGATCATCAGGTGGCAATCGAAGACCTTGTCCGTTCGATTGCGGATCGCCTTGACCACCGGCGGACCGAAGGTGATGTTGGGCACGAAATGGCCATCCATCACATCGAGATGGATCCAATCGGCACCCGCCCGGACGACCGCTTCGACCTCGTCGCCGAGCCGCGAGAAGTCCGCGGAAAGCACCGAGGGCGCGATGATTGTTTTGGTATCCATGGTCGTCGGCTCCCATTCTGTCGTCCGTTTCCGGTCGCTGCACACCAACCGCCGTCATCTTGTCAGCGCGCCTTCGTCTCCGGTTCGCCTTCGAGCTTACCTTCCGCGAACACGCGGCTGCCGCGAATATCGGATTCCTCGATGGTGATAAGATCGATTTTCGTCAACGCCCGGTCGCGCGATGCGAAAAGCCGGCTGGCCTGGCGAAGCCGCGCCCGGTCGAGGCTATTGCGAACGGAGCGGGCGTTGGAGAAATGCGGCAGCCGCATGCGGATCGGGAGATACTCTTCGAGGGCCTTGGCCGCCGCTTCGCTGAGACGGTAATTCTGTTCCGCCAGCATGATCTCGGCGATTGATTTGAGTTCGCTGACGCCGTAGTCCGGAAAATCGAGGTGATGGGCGATGCGCGAGCGCATGCCGGGATTGCTGTCGAAGAAGCGGTCCATCTTGTCCTTGTAGCCGGCAAGAATCACAACCAGATCGTCACGGTTGTTTTCCATGCATTGCAGCAGGATTTCGATCGATTCCTGGCCGTAGTCGCGTTCGTTCTCGGGCTTGTAGAGATAGTAGGCCTCGTCGATGAAAAGCACCCCGCCCATGGCGCGCTTGATCACTTCGCGGGTTTTGGGCGCGGTGTGGCCCACATACTGGCCGACGAGATCGTCGCGCGTCACCGCGACCATGTGCCCTTCGCGGACATAGCCAAGACGATGCAGGATTTCGGCCATTCTGAGCGCCACGGTGGTCTTTCCGGTACCGGGATTTCCCGTAAAGTTCATGTGCAGCGTTGGCGCGCCAGAGATCAGCCCGAACTTGCGGCGAAGCCGGTCGACCAGGAGCAGCGCAGCGATCTCGCGGATGCGGGTCTTGATGGGCTTCAGGCCGACGAGTTCGCGGTCGAGCTTGTCCATCACCTCGTCGATGTTGGACGCCTCGAACTCGGCCTGTAGATCAACCGATTCGCCCTGCGCGGCAGCGCTCTTTGCTATCGCGTCCAGCATGGTTCGCCTAGCTCCGTTCGCCTTCGGGCCTGTCGGTCGCATAAGGCACGATCGAATAGCCCTGACTGCGGCCGTCACGCTCTTGGCGCAGCAGCCGGAACCCGGGTTCATTGGGTGGCCGGTTGACGATGAATGACATGCGCGGTGCTTCCCAGCCCTTGGTCGAATCGAAGGCGGTGACCCGGACATACATGTTGGGCATGGCTTTCCGGCAATTGTTGACTTCAAGCAGGATGCCCGCCGGGTCCCTCAGGTCGAACATCGGGTTGCCGTACATTTCCCAATAGGTGTTTCGCGGATGTGGATCGTCCGTGTATTCGACGCTGACCGCCCAGTGGTTTTTCAGTGCGTATTTGATCTGCGCCGAAATCTGCTCATCGGTTAGCTCGGGCAGGAACGAAAACTGTCCCTGCGTGACCTTGTTTCCGGGATTGGTCATCATGGCGACGGTTCCTTTCGTCTAGAAGCTCGGCGTTGCGGTTGGCACAAAGTCGGCCGTGTCGGTCGATTCGTAGTTGAAGGTGACGTCCTTCCACGTCTCCAGGGCCGCCTTGAGCGGCGTGCACCATCTGGCCGCCTGTTCGAGGATTTTGGTCCCTTCGCGCAGATAGTCGCGGCCCTCGTTGCGGGCGAGGATCATCGCCTCCAACGCGACGCGATTGGCCGTCGCGCCGGCCTGGATGCCGTCCGGATGGCCGATCGTGCCGCCGCCGAACTGCAGGATGACGTCCTCGCCGAGATAATGGATCAACTGGTGCATCTGGCCGGCATGGATGCCACCGGAGGCGACGGGCATCACCTTGTTGAGCGAGGCCCAGTCCTGATCGAAGAACAGCCCGGTTTCGAGGTTCTGCGGCGTGCGCTCCTCGCGCAGCGTGTCATAAAACCCCTTGATCATAAGCGGGTCGCCTTCCAGCTTGCCGACCACCGTGCCGGCATGGATGTGATCGACGCCGGCCATCCGCATCCATTTGCAGATGACGCGAAAATTCATGCCGTGGTTCTTCTGGCGCGAATAGGTCGAGTTGCCGGCCCGGTGCAGGTGCAGGATCATGTCGTTGCGGCGTGCCCACTTGGCCATCGACTGGATTGCCGTGTAGCCAATGACGAGGTCGATCATGACGATGCAGGAGCCAAGCTGTTTTGCAAATTCGGCGCGCTCGTACATGTCCTCCATCGTGCCGGCGGTGACGTTGAGATAATGGCCCTTGACTTCGCCGGTGGCGGCCGACGCCTTGTTCACAGCCTCCATGCAGTAGAGGAAACGGTCGCGCCAATGCATGAAGGGCTGTGAGTTGATGTTCTCGTCGTCCTTGACGAAGTCGAGGCCACCCTTCAGCGCCTCGTAGACGACGCGGCCGTAGTTGCGGCCGGACAGGCCAAGCTTCGGCTTCGTCGTCGCGCCGAGCAGCGGCCGGCCGAACTTGTCGAGCCGCTCGCGTTCCACCACGATGCCGGTCGCCGGGCCCTGGAAGGTCTTGAGGTAAGCCACCGGGATGCGCATGTCCTCGAGCCGCAAGGCCTTGACGGCCTTGAAGCCGAACACGTTGCCGATGATCGATGCAGTCAGGTTGGCGATGGAGCCGGGCTCGAACAGGTCGAGGTCGTAGGCGATATAGGCGAAGTACTGTTGCTCGATCCTGGTGCCTGGACCTGTGTTCGGCACCGGCTCGGATTTGAATGCCTTGGCGCGGTAGAGCTCGCAGGCGGTGAGCCTGTCGGTCCACACCACGGTCCATGTCGCGGTAGAGGATTCACCGGCGATGGCGGCGGCCGCCTCCTCGTGGTCGACGCCGGGCTGCGGCGTGATCCGAAACATGGCGATCAGGTCGGTCTCCTTGGCCCGGTAGTCCGGCTCCCAGTAGCCCATCTTCTTGTAGGGGATGACGCCCGACCTGTAGCGTTCCTTTCCTTCCTTGAGCGTGCCTGCTGAGGGCATGTCGATCTTGTTCATGGCAGGTCTCCTGTTTGCCGCTCAGGCGGCTTTCGCTGTTGCGATTTGGGGGTCGAGCTTTCCTGCGGCGTAACGTTTCGCCATCTCATCCATGGCGATCACCCTGATCTTCGACGCGTGGCCTGCGGTGCCGAAGCGTTCGAATCGATCGCGGCAAAGGTCGCGCAGGGCGTCCATGGCGGGTTTCAGGAATTTACGCGGATCGAATTCGCGCGGGTCCTCCGTCGCAACGCGGCGGAACTGCCCGGCCATGGCCATTCGGCAATCGGTGTCGATGTTGACCTTGCGCACGCCGTAGCGGATGCCGCGCTCGATTTCCTCGACCGGGACGCCAAAGGTCTGGGGCATCTCGCCGCCATAGTTGTTGATGATGTCCTGCAGTTCCTGCGGCACGGAGGAAGACCCGTGCATGACCAGATGCGTGTTGGGCAGCTTTTCGTGAATCGCCTCGATCACCTGCATGGCCAGGATGCCGCCGTCAGGCTTGCGGCTGAATTTATAGGCGCCGTGCGAGGTACCGCAGGCGATCGCCAGCGCGTCGACCCGGGTGGCGGTCACGAAGTCGACCGCCTGGTCGGGATCGGTCAAAAGCTGGTCGTGGGAAAGCGCACCTTCAGCGCCGTGCCCGTCCTCGGCCTCGCCCTGGCCGGTTTCCAGCGAGCCGAGCACGCCGAGCTCGCCTTCGACTGAAGCGCCGACCCAATGCGCCATGCGTGCGACACGTTCGGTGATGGCGACGTTGTAGTCGTAGCTCGCCGGTGTCTTGGCATCCGCCATCAGCGATCCGTCCATCATCACCGAGGTGAAGCCGTGGCGGATCGCCGACAGGCAGGTGGCCTCGTTGTTGCCGTGATCCTGATGGATGCATAGCGGAACGGCCGGATGGATTTCGGTCAACGCCTCCATCATCTTGGCCAGCATGATGTCATTGGCATAGGAACGGGCGCCGCGCGAGGCCTGGATGATAACCGGCGCATCGCAGGCCCTGGCGGCCTCCATGATGGCGAGGCCCTGTTCCATGTTGTTGATGTTGAATGCCGGCACCCCGTAGCCGTGCTCGGCGGCATGGTCGAGAAGCTGGCGAAGGGTGATGCGGGCCATGGTCGTCCTCCTAGATGATGAGCTTCAGCGCCGCTGCCGCGACGGCTTCGGGCGTGATGTCGAAATGCCGGTAAAGATCCGGGGCAGGGGCGCTGGCGCCGAAACCGGCCATGCCGACGAAAGTGCCGGTGTCGCCGATCCAGCGATCCCAGCCGAGCCGTGCTGCGGCTTCGATGGCAATGCGGGGCGCCGAGCCGAGGACGGCCTTGCGGGTGCCGGCATCCTGCTCCTCGAAAAGCTCCCAGCACGGCATCGAGACAACCGCGGCGGCGACGCCGTGCTCGGTCTCCAGCCGTAGGGCGGCGGCAACCGCGATTTCGACCTCCGAGCCGGTGGCGATCAGCGTCACCGCGCGGTGCCCGGCTGGCTCGCGCAGGATGTAGGCGCCCCGGCTCGACCGGTTCTCGTCGCTGTGTGGCTCGCCGCTAGGTGCTTGGCGCAGCATCGGCAGGTTCTGGCGCGAGAGCACCAGCACGCTCGGCCGCTTCTCGCTTCTCAGCGCCAGTTCCCAGCACTCCGCCGTTTCGATGATGTCGGCCGGACGGAAGACGTTGAGGTTTGGCGTCGCCCGCAGCATCGCCAGGTGCTCGATCGGCTGGTGGGTCGGGCCGTCCTCGCCGAGACCAATGGAATCATGCGTCATCACATAGATGACGCGCTGGCCCATGAGCGCCGAGAGCCGCATCGCGCCGCGCGCGTAGTCGGCGAAGCACAGGAACGTGCCGCCATAAGGCACGAAGCCGCCATGCAGTGCGATGCCGTTCATGGCTGCCGCCATGCCGTGCTCGCGGATTCCGTAGTGGATGTAGCGGCCGGCGTAGTCACCCGGCGCGATGCGGTTCATACCCTTGGTGATCGTCAGGTTCGAATGCGTCAGATCGGCGGAGCCGCCGACGGTCAGTTCGGTTGCGCCATTGATCGCAGCGAGTGCCATTTCCGAGGCTTTTCGCGTTGCAACCTTGGTCGCCTTCCCGACATGCTCCTTGCGGAAAGCGCCGAGTGCTTCGAAGACCGCGTCGGGCAGGGCGCCGGTGACCGCGCTCTCGAAGGCCTGCCGCCGTGGTGAGGCGGCAAGCCGCTGCTCCCAGGCACGGCGTGCCGCTTGACCGCGGCCGGCAATCTCGCGCCAGGCGAAAAGGATATCGTCCGGCACCTCGAACGGCGCGAAGGCCCAGCCGATGTTTTCGCGCGTCGCGGCGATCTCCGCATCGCCCAGCGGCGCGCCATGCGTCTTTTCCGAACCGCCCAGATTGGGCGCTCCCTTGCCGATCACCGTGCGGCAGGCGATCAGAGACGGCTGGTCCGATTGCTGCGCCGCTTCGATTGCCGCCGCAACGGTTTCGGTGTCGTGGCCGTTCACCGACTGGACATGCCATCCAGCGGCTTTGAACCGCGCCGGCTGGTCCATCGATGTCGACAGGGAAGTGGG
Source organism: Mesorhizobium sp. M0074 (assembly GCF_040322975.1). Classification (NCBI taxonomy): domain Bacteria; kingdom Pseudomonadati; phylum Pseudomonadota; class Alphaproteobacteria; order Hyphomicrobiales; family Phyllobacteriaceae; genus Mesorhizobium; species Mesorhizobium sp. M0074. Next base: position 7,877 of record NZ_JAMYUM010000016.1, on the reverse strand, counting down.
CCCGTCGATCGAGATCGCATTGTCGTCCCAAAAGACGATCAGCCGGGAGAGCTTCAGGTGACCGGCAAGATCGATCGCCTCGTGGCTGATGCCTTCCTGCAGGCAGCCGTCGCCGGCGATCGCGTAGGTGAAATGGTCGACGAGATCGGCGCCGTGGCGGGCCGCAAGCATGCGCTCCGCCAGCGCCATGCCGACAGCGGTCGAAATGCCTTGTCCAAGCGGGCCGGTCGTCGTCTCGATGCCAAGCGCATGGCCATATTCGGGATGTCCGGCGGTGCGGCTGCCCAGCTGGCGAAACCGCTGCAATTCTTCGATAGGCATGTCTTCAAAGCCTAGCAGGTAATGCAGCGCATACTGCAGCATCGAGCCGTGCCCGGCCGACAGCACGAAACGGTCACGATCGGGCCAGTTGGGGGCCGACGGATCGATATTGATGAAGCGGCTGAACAGCACCGTTGCGACATCGGCCATGCCCATCGGCATGCCCGGATGACCGGAATTGGCCTTTTGGACGCTGTCCATCGCCAGTGCGCGAATGGCGTTGGCCATGTCGCGCTCCGAGACGGCGGCGACGGGCTTCGGTGCTGCTGCCTGGCTGTTCATGGCGTCCTCCTCACGACACACGGTTCTTGCGTTCGATCAATTGCAGGATGAGCGGCGTCAGGATCAGCTGCATGGCAAGGTCGAGCTTGTTGCCGGGCACCACTATGGAATTCGGCCGCGACATGAACGAGTCGTGGATCATCGAAAGCAGGTAGGGGAAATCGATGCCGCGGGGATTGGCGAAGCGGATAACCAGCATCGATTCGTCGGGCGTCGGTATCCAGCGCGCGATGAATGGATTGGACGTGTCGACGATCGGCACGCGCTGGAAGTTGATGGCGGTCTGCGAAAACTGCGGGACGATGTAGCGGACATAGTCCGGCATGCGACGCAGGATCACGTCCATCACCGCCTCGGTGGAATAGCCGCGCGTTGCGCGGTCGCGATGGATCTTCTGGATCCATTCGAGATTTATGACCGGCACCACGCCGATCTTGAGATCCGCGTGCCTGGCCAGGTTGATCTTGTCGGTGACGATGCAGCCATGCAGGCCCTCGTAGAAGAGCAGGTCGCTCGGCGGAAATTCGCGCCATTCGGTGAAATGTCCCGGCGGCGTGCCGTACTGCTTCTCCTCATCCTCATCATGGATGTATGTGCGGGTCTTTCCGGTTCCCCGGCGGCCATATTCCTCGAATACCTCTTCGAGGATTGCCAGTTCATTGGCCTCGGCGTGGAAGTGGGTGAAGTTCGGATTGCCCGCCTTTTCCTCCTCGGCCACCTTCGCCTTCATCGTGGCGCGGTCGTAGCGATGGAAAGCATCGCCTTCGATGAAGGCGGCCCCGATGTTCTCGCGCCGGAAGATCAGCTCGAAGATGCGCTTGACAGAGGTGGTGCCTGCGCCCGACGACCCGGTGATGGTAATGATGGGGTGCTTTGCCGACATGGTCTTCAGGCCCTGAAAAGGCCGCGGCGGCTGAACAGCGGCGCGCGCTCGCCGATGGCGCTCGGCTCGGTGTGGTAGCGGGTGATGCGCGCGACTTCCCGCGCCGATCCGAAAACCATGGGCACGCGCTGGTGAAGGTTCTCTGGTTCGATTTCGAGGATGCGGTTGATCGTATCGGTGGCGGCACCGCCCGCCTGTTCGACGAGATAGGCGATCGGGTTTGCCTCATAGACGAGGCGCAGTCGCCCCTGGCGGTAAGTCTTGCGCTTATCGCCTGGATACAGGAATACGCCGCCGCGCATCAATATGCGGTAGCAGTCCGCGACCAGGGAGGCGATCCAGCGCATGTTGAAGTCCTTCTCGCGTGGGCCTTCGGTGCCTTCAAGGCAGTCATCGATGTAGAGCCGCACCGCCTCGTCCCAATGCCGGTAGTTGGCGGCGTTGATGGCGAACTCCTGGGTTCGCTGTGGGATGATCCGGCTCTCGTAGGCCTGGACGAAGGTGCCGAGCCGGGTTGAGAGAACGAAGACATGGGTGCCGCTGCCGAGCGACAGAACCAGCGCCAGCTGCGGGCCGTAGATGAAGAAACCGGCGCCCAGCTGGTTCACGCCTGCCTGCAAAAACGAGGCGGCCGGATTCCCATCCGGCGCACCAATTGCAGGGAGGAGCGAGAAGACCGTTCCAATCGACACGTTGGTGTCGATGTTGGATGAGCCGTCGAGCGGGTCGATGGCGATGGCAAGAGGCGCTTGCCTGTCGAGCAGCACCGGCTGCTCCAGTTCCTCGGAAGCGTAGAGCGCGACCGGAGCGTGGCGCATGGCGTCGAGGAAGATGTCATCGGCGAAGACATCGAGATCCTTCTGGATGTCGCCGTCAGCATTGGCGCCGCGGGTTCCGGCAAAGGCCGTGCCGAGCACCCCTTGATTGATGGTGTTGCGGATCGTGGTGGCCGCCTGCGTCAGCTGACGGATGGTCGCTACGACGGCGGAGCGCAGTTCGTCCGGCTCGCCAAGATAGGAGTTCAGAAAAGCGTCGAGCGTTGCCGCTGGCATCGTAACCTCCCGATCCAGCCGCCTCTCCTCGGGTCGGCCGGATTGGGAAAGGAGAACAAACGACGCTGGATAAGTAAAATTCAATAACTTTACTCAGGCACTTAAAAAATTTTAGTATGCCCTATGAGAAACCTCACGCTCAAGCAGTTCAAGACCGTTCAGGCAATCATCAGCCACGGAAAAATCGTCAGCGCGGCCAGGGTGTTAGGCCTGTCTCCTCCAGCGGTGACGATCCAGTTGCGGCAGGTGGAGGAGGAGTTCCAACTGGCCTTGTTCGACCGGACGTCGGACGGCATGCGTCCCACTGCCGCAGGTCTGGCCTTCGTCGAGACGGCACAGGCCATCGAGGAACGGCTTCGTCTGCTCGAAGACAAGATGGATGCGATCAAGGGCGTGCGCGCCGGCAGCTTGCGGCTCGGCGTCGTTTCCACGGCCAAATATTTCGCGCCGCGGCTGATGGCCGCCTTCATGAAGGAACATCCCGATATCGACATGCGCCTTGCCATCGGCAACCGCGCCGAGACGATCGACAATCTGAAGAACCACGACATCGATATCGCGCTGATGGGACGCCCGGCCAAGGAAGTCCCGGTGCGTGCTTCGGTCTTCGGCGATCACCCGCTGGTCATCATCGCACCGCCCGACCACCCGCTGGCGTCGGCACGCGACATTTCCAAGGAGCGGATCGCCGAGGAGCATTTCCTCATTCGCGAGCCCGGCTCCGGAACGCGCATCTCGCTGGAAATATTTTTGAGCGACGTGCCTGGCCGCATCGACGATCTGGGCGTCGAGATGGGCTCGAACGAGACCATCAAGCAGGCGGTGATGGCCGGGCTCGGCATCGCCTTCATCTCTGCCCACACCATCGCTGCCGAAACCGAAGCCGGCCGGCTGGTCATCCTCGACGTCGTCGGCATGCCGATCCGCCGGCAATGGTTTTCGGTGATGCGCAGCGATCACGCGATCTCGCCGGCGATGGCGACCTTCCACGATTTTCTGATGCGCAAGGGCGCGATGTACCTGCCACTGTTCGGCAAGCTCTATCCGCACGAGGAACTGAACAGTAGAGGTCGCGCGAGTTAGGGCGCGCGGTCCAGGCAAACGCTTCAGATAAACGATGGTGTGTATCAGCGGCTGATCGGCTGTGATCTCCAGACCGACGTCCACGCGCCGAGGATAGGGAGGCATCGCTGGTGGCACGCATTTGCGGAGCTGAGTCGACCGCCCTCCAAGCGCTGGCCCACGCGGTAGCGCCCCCGCGTTCACGGAACGGGTGGGCTCTGACTGAGCGTCTGCTAGCCTACAATTGGTTCGGCGACAGCTTCTTCGAGGCCAGCTGCCGCTTGGGCGGCAAGACCGCGGGCCGCTGCTTGTGAATCGTAAAATTCCTCAAGTGCATAGACTCTGCCCCACCGCAGGGTGAACACGTGGAGACCACGGTTGACGTACGACGCGTCGCCATTGAGCAGCGTTGCGGTACCGTCCCATTGGGCAAACACGGTGGTATGCCACGGCCAGCCCTTCACCCAGATGTGGTTGACCGTGAGATGGAGATTGGGCAGGACGCGGCCGAGGCGCTCAAACCAGCGGCGCATGGCTTCTTTGTCGCGGCGCTCACCACCAAGTGCGTCGGCGCCGGAAACGCGGTGATGGACATGCAGCGCGAGTGCCTTCACCGCCTCATCCCAGCGATGGTTGTTGACGTGGTCGAAGCTCTCTCGGATCGATTTCTCGACAAAATAACTGTATAGCATTTGACCTCTCCCCAAACTTATTCGATGGCGTGATCGAGGCACCGTGCGGCGAGCCGAGCGGACGCGAGAGCCCACGGCCAGCAGCACGCCGGCTGCGGTCTGAACTTCGGATCAGCGTATTGTCGCGTCGGCTCGCAGATGCATGTCAGTCTCGGTCGAGACCGTCACCTCATCCCCGGACCTTGAGAACGCGTAGAGCGAGTCCTGGTGGCCCGGCATGGAAAATGCCACGGAGTCGTCGTCGGCGAGGCCCATGACGACGCGCAGCGGATCGCCCCCGGTCTTCGGCGCGAAGGTGGCGGTGACCTCCAGGAGGTCGCCGTCGACCGGGACGTAGTAGACAACCATGTCAAGGTGTCCCTCGTGCAGGCTGCCGCCCTCGATCGGGCGTCCGATGGTGGCTTCCTCGGCAAAAGCCGGGGTCGCAAGAAACAGCGCGGCCAGGAGCGATGCGCTCAGGGTTTTGCGGATCATTTCGTATCTCCTTTTTAGATTGCGTTCGAACTCTATATAGGCTATAGATTACGAACGCAATCTAAAAAAGAGGTCAACAATGCGCGTAAGTCGTACTCAGGCAGCGGAAAACCGAGAAACCGTCATCAACGTGGCAAGCCGCCTTTTTCGGGAGCGCGGCTTTGACGGTATCGGCCTTAAGGATCTGATGAAGGGTGCCGGACTGACCCAAGGCGCATTTTACAAGCAGTTCGCATCCAAGGACGACCTGGCGGCGCAGGCGTCCAGGCGGGCGATGGAGAGCGCCACCCATCGATGGTCGGCCGCGACTGCGGCAAACCCTGATGATCCGCTTGGCGCGGTGATCGCGTTCTACCTCAGTATGGACCATCGCGGAGAAAAGATGGACGGCTGCCCGATCGTGGCGCTCGGCTCGGATGCCGCCAGACAGGGCAAGGACGTGAAAGCGCCGTTCGAAGCCGGGATCAAGGAGCATCTCGAGATCCTCGGCCGTTTCATTGCTGAGACCAGTGGCGGGGAGTTCGATGGCAGGGCCATGGCCATTCTCTCGACGATGGTCGGTGCGCTGATGTTATCGCGCCTCATCAACGATCCTGACCTCGCGCAGGCCTTTCTGGATGCGGCGGCCAATCAAGTTCGTGAATCAGCCGGCACTTGAACGGCGTCGCGGCGCCTGCGGCGCGCCCAAACTGACAGGAAAATAGATGCGACGGATTGTTGTTACGGGCATGGGAGCGGTTACGCCCCTTGCTGCCGATGTTGAAGCGTCCTGGTCGCGTCTCCTGGCCGGCCGCTCTGGGATCCGGAGGCTTGCGGATGACGTGGTGTGCGACCTGCCGGCGAAGGTCGGCGGGGTGGTGCCCTCGACAGAAGAAGATCCGGACGCTGGTTTCGATCCGGAAGCCATCCTTCCGCCGAAGGATCAGCGCAAGGTAGACCGGTTCATTCTCTTTGCGCTGGCCGCGGCACAAGAGGCGCTCGCCCAAGCAAGATGGGCCCCCGTCTCGGAAGCGGATCGCTTGCGCACGGCCACGATCATCGCCTCGGGCGTCGGCGGGTTCCCGGCCATAACCGAGGCGGTGCGCACGGTCGACCGGCGCGGCGTCCGCCGTCTATCACCTTTTACGGTGCCGTCCTTCCTGGTGAACCTCGCGGCAGGCCACGTCTCGATCCGCTATGGCTTCAAAGGTCCGCTCGGTGCACCCGTGACGGCGTGCGCGGCCGGCATTCAGGCGATCGGCGATGCGGCTCGCCTAATCCGCGCCAACGAGGCCGATATTGCCGTGTGCGGCGGGACGGAAGCATGCATGAATCTTGTCAGCCTCGGTGGGTTTGCCGCGGCACGCTCTCTTTCGACGTCCTTTAATCACCGTCCTGATGAGGCCTCCCGACCGTTCGACAAGTCGCGGGACGGCTTCGTCATGGGCGAAGGAGCCGGCATGCTGGTCATCGAGGAATTGAGCCACGCGCTGGCGCGCGGCGCAAGACCGCTGGCCGAGCTTGTCGGCTACGGCACGACGGCGGATGCTCATCACGTCACCTCCGGTCCCGAGGACGGCGACGGTGCGCGCCGGGCCATGGAGATCGCAATCGCCCAAGCAGGGATTTCGCCCCGCGAGGTTCGTCATCTCAATGCCCATGCGACCTCCACGCCGGTGGGCGACCTGGGTGAGATCGAAGCGATCAAGAGCGTGTTCGGGCGCGATTTCGCGATAGCTGTCAGTGCAACGAAATCGGCGACCGGACACCTGCTCGGAGCCGCCGGCGGGCTCGGAGCAATCTTCGCAATCCTGGCGCTCAGGGATCAGATGACACCGCCGACCCTCAATCTGAGCGCTCCCGATCCGGCCGGCGACGGGATCGACTTCGTCGCAAACCGGGCCCGGCCGATGGCGATGGGCTATGCAATCTCCAATGGCTTCGGCTTCGGAGGCGTTAATGCCAGCGCGCTGTTCCGGCGCTGGACGGATGATCTGGCCGGCGCGAGTACCGGAGGCGCTCATGATTGACGCCTTTCGCTCCGACCTGTCGTGCTTCTCCCACGCCAATCCAAAACGAAGAAAGAAGTGACCTCCATGAACAAGACCAATCTAGGCGTCGCCCTGGTGACGGGGGCATCCAGCGGTATCGGGCACACAACGGCCAAAGCCCTGCAGAACGGGGGCTTTCGCGTGTTCGGAACCAGCCGTCGCGCGGTCGTCGACCGATCCGATGGCGTTACCATGCTGGCCTGTGACGTGACCGATGACACGTCCGTGGCGAAACTTGTCCAGGACGTGCTGGCCGAGACCGGGCGCATCGACCTGCTTGTCAATAATGCCGGCGTTGGCCTGCTTGGTGGCGCGGAGGAGTCCTCGATGGCCCAGGCCAAGTCGTTGTTTGACGTGAACGTCTTTGGCGTTATGCGAGTAACCAAAGCGGTGTTGCCGACAATGCGCCGCCAAGGCAAGGGCAGAATCGTCAATTTGAGCTCGGTGCAGGGGTTCATTCCAGCTCCCTATTTCGCGCTTTATTCGTCGACCAAGCATGCCGTTGAGGGCTATTCCGAATCGCTCGACCACGAACTGCGTACTTTCGGAATTCGCGTCGTGTTGGTGGAGCCCGCCTATACCCGCACCTCATTTGAAGAAAATCTCGCCAGGCCGGATCAGTTGCTTGACATCTATGACTCTGCGCGCGCCGGCATGAATGCAGCTGTGCGGAAAGCGATGGAAAAAGGCGATGCGCCGGAAGTGGTGGCCAGGACCGTTTTGGCGGCTGCGACCGATCCCGCTCCGAAGGGGCGCTATGCGGCTGGAAAAATGGCGCGCCAGGTCAGTTTCCTGCGCCGTTTCGTCCCCGCATCCGCTTTCGACAAGAGCCTGCGAAAGCAGAACGGACTGCCGGTCTGAGGTCGACAACAATGATATTCCTGTTTCGGTCGAGCCCATGCGAGAGCGCGTTCCAGGAGTTCACATTTTTTGGCACTGGCACAGCCGGACGCGCATCTTCGATGCGCGCGCGTCCGCGACCGAGCCCTGCGGTCATGTCGGTAGCTTTTCAAGTTGTCCGGTTTTTGTAGCACATCAGATGTCCGCTTCTGTTTGTTGCAGGAGGTGCGTCGAAGCGGTT
>NZ_JAMYUM010000015.1:0-166546 GCF_040322975.1 Mesorhizobium sp. M0074 | reverse complement strand
TCAGCGACGTCTTGCCATGGTCGACGTGACCAATCGTGCCAATGTTCACATGAGGCTTAGTGCGCTCGAATTTACCTTTTGCCATAGTCTCTTTCCTTGGACGGCCTGGGGACGGCCTGGACCTTCAGTTCAGTCGAATGCGGGGCGATTAGCGACTAAGGCCGAAAAACACAAGTGCCTTGTCGCCGAGCGCGCTCGCCCGCCCGAACGCGTGATCCGGTTTCGGAGAATGTGGCGCGGATATAGGAACGAACAAGGGCAAATGGAATGGTTACGGCGGCGGCTGACGGCTTTGCCGGATTTACAGCCGGATCTGGCCCATTGCCGCCCTGGCGCCGGTCTGATTTCGTGGGCCGATGCATTTCATCCCGACTGCCATACGAGGCCCGCTGTTCATGGTCGTTTCGACCGGGTCCTACATCGTCAACGACACGATGATGAAACTCGCAACCGCGGGACTGCCGCCCTATGAGGTGCTGTTCCTGCGCGGCGCTGCGGCAACATTGTGGGGCATTCCGCTGCTGTTCATGCTGGGCTACGGCAAGCAGATCCCGCTGATCCTAGACGCCAAGGTTTTGCGCAGGAACCTGCTCGAACTGGGTGCGATCCTTTGCTACGTGGTGGCGCTCGCCAACATGCAGATCGCCGATTCGACCGCGCTCGGACAGATCACGCCCTTGCTGATGCTGGTCGGCTCCTCGATGCTGTTTGGCGAACGGATCGGCGGGGTGCGCCTGGCTCTGATCGGGCTCGGCTTTATCGGCGCGGTGATGGTGGCACAACCGACGATGCAGGGGATTTCGGTCTATGCCCTGCTGGCGCTAGGCAATGCCGCCCTGTCCGCGGCGCGCGATCTGGCCGGACGCAAGGTCGCCGCCGACGTGCCGGGGATGATCGTCGCTATTTCCGCGGTGATTGTGGTGCTCGCCGGCGCCGGCGTTGCGCATCTGGTTTCCGAGCAGTGGGTGGTGCCTGAAATCCGTCACCTGCTGCTGATGGGCGGCGCCGGACTGTTCCTGATCTTCGGCCACTTCTTCATCTTCATGGCCTATCGCGTCGGGCCGACCAGCGTGGTAGCGCCGTTCTACTATTGCTTTACCGTCTGGGCGGTGATTTCAGGCCTGGTGGTTTTCCGGCAGCTCCCGAATGCGCTGGCCATCTGCGGCATCCTGCTGGTGGTGGCCAGCGGGTTGACCATCGTCTCGCTCGACGAGCGCAAGCGCCGGTTGACCGTCGTCGCTTGAAACTGAAATCGGCCTGCACAATAGGAGGAGCGCGTGGCAAGCCCGGATGACAACCAGAATTCACGCAACCGCAGGCTTATCGGAAAGTGCCTGTGCGGCGCCGTTCAGTACGCGGTGGCGGACGCGTTCGTCTATGCCACGAACTGCCACTGCTCGAACTGCCGGCGCACCACCGGCTCGGCCTTCAAGCCATTCGCCGGCATCGAGCGCGACAGGCTGAGCCTGGCGAGGGGCGAGGACAATCTCATGATCTTCGGCGACGAAACCGGCCATGACGCGCATTGCAAGACCTGCGGCTCGTTGCTCTATTCCGTGGTCCGCGACGGTGCCTTCGTGCATGTCGCCATGGGAACCCTGGTCGACGAGCCGACCATCCGCCCGACGCAGCACATCTTCGTCGGCTCGAAGGCGAAGTGGTTCACGATCACCGACGATCTGCCGCAATACAGAGAACACGCGGTCGCCGGAGATGCCGGCGAATAGCTGACCGTTAGAAAACGCTCAACCAAATTATCGTTTCGTTTTCGCGTCGGCCGCCAACGAAACTATACTGTGCTCCGTCACTGAACTTATGTCGCGGGGATTTCTGTGGCATTGCCGCCCGACTGGTTGCCCAATGTTGCGATGAGGCGCGTCATTTGCCATTGGACGCAGGCTCGCATTCGGCCGGCGATACCGACAGGGATGCGTATCACATACTGGTCGAGGGGAATGGCCGTCTGGTCAGGGGCCGGCCTTCGATCGCGCTGAATTCGGGTCGGGTAAAACCGGGATATGCCGCGCACACGCTCAACTGCAACGGCGGCTCGATCGGGGTTTCGCTCTGCTGCATGGCCGGGGCGGAGGAAAGGCCGTTCGATGCCGGCCGCTATCCGATGACCAGGGCGCAGTGGGACGCGATGACCGCCGTTGTCGCCGAACTCTGCAAATACTACCGCATCAAGGTCACGCCCAAAACGGTGCTGTCGCATGCCGAAGTCGAGAGCAATCTCGGCATGGAGCAGCGCGGAAAATGGGATTTCACCCGGCTGCCCTTCGATCCGACGATCAGCGGCGCAAGCGCCTGTGGCGAGCGGCTGCGCCGCGACGTGACGGCGGCAATGGGCGCGATGCCAAATCTGCCGGTGAGGATTGGGCGCGATGCGGTATGGCAGCGATTGCTCGAGGAATCATGGCCGATCATGGTGAGAGGGCTGGAAGCCGGCCTCAACACGCTGATCCGCGAAATCCTCAAAAGGATCAGATAGGCGGTCGGCATTCGGGTGAATGCCGACGCAATTGCCGAGCGGCTTCTACAGAGCCCTCTTGCCGCTGAACTGGTGATAGGCCCACAGGACCACCACGGCACCGACCACGGCGACGATCAGGCTATAGATGTTGAGCCCGGTAACGCCCGACGCTCCAAAGGCGCTAAAGATGAGCCCGCCGACGATGGCGCCGACGATCCCAAGCACGATATCGAGCACAAGGCCTTGCCCGCTTTTATTGACGATCTTGCTGCCTATGAAGCCGGCGATGACGCCGAGAATAATCCAGCTTAATATTGACATTTTTCCTCTCCGTTCCCCGCACCCGATTACTTCCACATTATTAAGCAAAGCTCAAGCCAACTTGAAAATCATGATTACGGAAAGCTCAAACCGGCTTGAAATTCGCCATGAATGCGTCATTGTTGGAGACGGACGGGCAATTTGACATGGAGATCCACAATGGGACTGTTTGACAATGCCGTTCCCGGCGGCAACGTCGCCAAGCCGCTGATGATCGCGCTCGGCGCACTTTTGGTGGGAAAAATGCTGAGCGGTGGAAGTTCCGCCCAGCCGGAGGCGGCGCAGAGCCCTGCCCCCGTCCCGCCTGATACAACCGCATCCGCCGATGGCGGACTGCTCGGCGGTCTGGGCGGCCTGCTCGACAAACTGAAGGACGCCGGCCACGGCAACGTTGCCAATTCGTGGGTCGGTACCGGTCAGAACCAGCCGATCAACCCCAGCGATCTGGGCAGTGCTCTCGGGCCACAAATCATTCAGGAGATCGCGCAAAGGACGGGCCTGAACCAGCAGGATCTGCTCAAGCAATTGTCCGCGGCCTTGCCAGGGCTTGTCGACCAGTTGACGCCGAACGGGCAGGTGCCGCAGCAGAACCAGCTCGCGTCCATATTCAGCAAATTCGCGAGCTGACGCCTGTCGCCCAACGCCGCCTGCGGTTCGGGACAACGATAACACAGATTAAGATGCGCGTCCGTCTGGACGCGCAACGAATACTTTGAATTATCGGCAAAGCGCTTCGCTTGGCGGTGCCTGCTTCGGCATCGTGCGCGAGGTGCGCCGCGGCTTGGGGGAAATCTGGAGCGGGTAGCGGGAATCGAACCCGCATATTCAGCTTGGAAGGCTGCTGCTCTACCACTGAGCTATACCCGCGCCTTTCAGTCAAGCATCGGATCCGCTCCGACGCTCGCTCTGCGTTTCAGGGCTTCCGGGCCGGCAGTGGTGGAGAGGGTTGGATTTGAACCAACGTAGGCATAGCCAACGGATTTACAGTCCGTCCCCTTTAACCACTCGGGCACCTCTCCAGTCTGCCGCCGGAGCCATGCAACGAGGCATCGACGCGTCGCGGCCGCCAAAGCAGCCCTTCCGCGAAGCGCCTTATGGCGGCAGCGCCCAAAACTGTCAACCGCAACAGCCCGGCAAAAAGCGCTGAATCGCACGCCTCGCCCGACAAGCAGCTTCTGCAGCTGTATCCATGACCGGACGACACGGCTATAGAAGCCGGCCATGAGCAACGATAACAAATCCAAGACCCCTAAAGACACCCACTACGCCAAGCTGCGCCGCGCGCATCGCGACGAGAAGAGCGGCGGCGCGCCGGCGTTCAGGCCACGCCAGCCGGTGCCGCCCGGCGAGAACCCGGCGGATGGGCTGGTGCGGCTCTACGGGCTGCACACGGTGCGGGCCGCACTCGACAATCCGCGCCGCAAAATCAAAAAGATGCTGGTGACGCGCAACGCTGCCGAGCGACTGGCAATCGCCGATCTCGGCGCTTTGCCCTTCAAGGCGGAACTGGTCGAACCAAGGGACATCGACAAGGTCACCGGCTCGGATGCCGTGCACCAGGGCGTGGTGATCGAGGCCGAGCCGCTGAAACCGAAACGCCTCGATGCGCTCGGCGACACCAGGCTGGTGCTGGTGCTCGACCAGATCACCGATCCGCACAATGTCGGTGCGATCCTGCGCTCGGCCGTGGCTTTCGGCGCCGGTGCACTAATCACCACGGCGCGCCACAGCCCGCAGGAATCCGGCGTGCTGGCGAAGTCGGCCTCCGGCGCGCTTGAGCATATCGACCAGATCGAGGTGAAGAACCTCGCCGATGCGCTGGGGCAGCTGCACGAGGCCGGCTTCCAGACGATAGGGCTGGATTCGGACGGGCCGGCGGAACTTGAAACCAGCTTTGCCGGTGACAAGATCGCTCTGGTGCTCGGCGCCGAGGGCAAAGGCCTGCGCCAGAAAACGCGCGAAACGGTGACGACGCTCGCCCGGCTCGACATGCCCGGCGCCATTCGTTCGCTCAACGTCTCGAATGCCGCGGCGGTGAGCCTTTATGCGGCGAGGCGGTGGTTCGCGCGCGGCAAATAGGGCGCAATGCATGTCATTGGATTTTGCCGTTCTCAATCCAGATGGACATATCGATCGATGCGTATCGGTAGGTCCCTCTGCGCATCATGAAATCGTGTCAATCGCAAACCAAAACGCGTTTGAACTCATACTGAAATTCGAAGATTTCTATGAGGACGTCACTCTTCCGATCGAATCCCTACCTTCCTTGACCAAGCAAGTTGAGGCACTTGTGCGAACTGAAGGAATGTCGGAGGAATCCAAAGATTTTCTGAAACGTTTTGCCGATCTCATACGCTATGCGGTCGAACGAAGTCGGCCCATCGAAGGTATTGCAGACTAATTCACTTCACTCTCACCCAACCTCGTGACCAGCCATCCGCTCCAGTGCCCTGACCAGTGCCGAATGATCTTCCTTTGCTCCACCGTTCGCCGCGCAAGAGTTGAACAATTGCTGCGTCATCGAGGTGTTGGGTAGTGCTACCCCAAGCGCCTTCGCGCCTTCCAGCGCCAGATTGAGATCCTTCTGGTGGAGTTCGACGCGAAAGCCCGGCGCGAAGCTGCGCTTGATCATGCGCTCGCCATGCACTTCCAGGATACGCGAGTTTGCGAGCCCGCCCATCAGCGCCTGCCTGACCTTGGCCGGGTCTGCGCCGGCTTTCGATGCAAAAACCAGCGCTTCGGCGACGGCCTCGATGGTCAGCGCGACGACGATCTGGTTGGCGACCTTGGTGGTCTGGCCGACGCCGTTCGGCCCGACCAGAGTGATGTTCTTGCCAAGCTTCTCGAAGATGGGCCTGGCGCGTTCGAAGGCTTTTTCCTCACCGCCGACCATGATGGTCAGCGAAGCCGCCTTGGCGCCGACCTCGCCGCCCGACACCGGCGCGTCGAGATAGTCGCAGCCGAGATCGTTTATCTTTTTAGCGAATTCCTTGGTCGCGATCGGCGAGATCGAGCTCATGTCGATGATCAGCCTGCCTTTAGTAAGGCCTGACGCGACGCCGTTTTGGCCGAACAGCACATCGGCCACCTGCGGCGTATCCGGAACCATGGTGATGACGATGTCGGCCGCGCGGGCAACGGCATCATGGCCGGTGACGGTCTTTAATCCCCTGGCGACGAGATCGGCCGGCGGCTTCGAGCGGTGGTCGCTGGCGACGACCTGATAACCCGCGTCTAGCAGATGCCCCGCCATCGGCGCGCCCATGATGCCGAGACCGATGAAGCCGATGGTGTCCATGTCTTTCTCCGTTTCTTGTTAAGGGGGCGTTCCTGCGCGCCCCCCTCTGGCCTGCCGGCCATCTCCCCCACGAGTGGGGAGATCGGCAGTTCCCGCGCCGGCCCTTAAACGTTCCCGACCTCGAAAATTGGCGAAAGCGGCGGTGACATCCAATCTCCCTCCTTGTGGGGGAGATGCCAAGTTTTGGCAAAGAGGGCAGGCCAGAGGGGGGCGCGCAGGAACGCGACGTGCGATACGTAGCGTCTACGCCGCCGCACTCCCCTGCCCGGCCGCGTCCCGAAACCAGCCAAGCCCGGCTTCCGTCCCCGCCTTCGGCTTATACTCCGCGCCGACCCAGCCGGAATAGCCGATGCGGTCGATGTGGTTGTACAGGAAGGGAAAATTGATCTCGCCCGTCCCCGGCTCATGACGGCCGGGATTATCCGCAAGCTGGATATGCGCGATGCGGTCGAGGTTTGCCTCGATGGTACGGGCGAGATCCCCCTCCATGATCTGCATGTGATAGATGTCGTATTGCAGGAACAGGTTCTTCGATCCGACGCGGTCGATCAGGGCCAGAGCCTGGTCCGAGTAATTCAGGAAGAAGCCCGGAATGTCGCGGGTGTTGATCGGCTCGATCAGCAGCCTGATGCCGGCCTGCTCCAGCTTTTCGGCCGCGAAAGCCAGATTTTCGGCGAAGACGTCTTCCAGCACGGAGCGATCGACGCCTTGCGGCGCGATGCCGGCGAGGCAGTTGACCTGCTCGCAGCCGAGCGCATGGGCATAGGTGACGACCTTGGCAATGCCCTGCCGGAACTCCGGGATGCGGTCGGGCAGGATCGCGATGCCGCGCTCGCCCTTGGCCCAGTCGCCGGCAGGCAGGTTGAACAGGACCTGCGTCAGCCCGTTCTTCTTCAACCTGGCCGCGACGACATCCGGCGCATGGTCATAGGGGCCGATATACTCGACGCCCTTGAAGCCGGCGCGGGCGGCGGCATCGAAGCGGTCGAGGAAGTCATGCTCGCCAAAGAGCATCGAAAGATTGGCTGAAAACCGTGGCATGGCAGTAGTTCCTCATATGCGGCTTAATCGAGCATGACGATCGCCGTGGGGGCATCTTCGTGATGTTCGGCTAGCTCCTCGAATTCGGTGATCTTGTCGATTTCGGTACCCATCGAAACGTTGGTGACGCGCTCGAGGATGAATTCGAGCACCACCGGAACCTGGTGCTCGTTCATCAGGCGCTTTGCCTCTTCGAAGGCACCGGCGAATTCCCCCGGCCGGCGCACCCGGACCGCCTTGCAGCCCATCGCCTCGGCAACGGCGACGTGGTCGACGCCGTAGCCCGCCTCAGGCTCGTCTTTCCGGTTGACGTTCTCGAAGGCCAGGCTGACTTCGAAGTCCATCGAAAAGCCGCGCTGCGCCTGGCGGATCAGGCCGAGATAGGCATTGTTCACGACGACATGGATGTAGGGCAATCTGTGCTGTGCGCCGGCCGCCAGTTCCTCGATCATGAACTGGAAATCATAGTCGCCGGACAGCGCCACGATGGTGCGGTCCGGATCGGCGGCGCGAAC
Source organism: Mesorhizobium sp. M0074 (assembly GCF_040322975.1). NCBI lineage: Bacteria > Pseudomonadati > Pseudomonadota > Alphaproteobacteria > Hyphomicrobiales > Phyllobacteriaceae > Mesorhizobium > Mesorhizobium sp. M0074. Next base: position 158,898 of record NZ_JAMYUM010000015.1, on the reverse strand, counting down.
ACCGAGCGCTGCCGGCAGCGTCCAGCCGAGCGGGCCGGCCTGGCCGCAATTGATCCAGTTGCGTGGCTTGTAGACGTGCAGGAACTGCGCCCCGGCGATCTGCGACAGGCCGATCGTGGTGACATAGGTGATGTCGCGGCCGAACGCCTTGTTCATCTCCTCGTAGACGCGCTGCGGCTTCAGCGGGACCTGGTCGAAATGGGTCTTGCGCTTCATTGTCTTCTTGCGCTGCCGGCATTCGCCGGCCCAGCCCGACCAGTCGCGCAATTTTCCGGCCGTCCTCCACTCGGTGGCGACGTCGAGCAGCATTTTCAGCGCCGCACCGGCGTCCGAGACGACGCCGAGGTCCGGCGCGAAGACGCGGCCGATCTGCGTCGGCTCGATATCGACGTGGATGAATTTCTTACCCTTGGTGTAGACGTCGATCGAACCGGTGTGGCGGTTGGCCCAGCGGTTGCCGATGCCGAAAACGAAATCGGCTTCGAGCATCGTGGCATTGCCATAGCGGTGCGAGGTCTGCAGCCCGCACATGCCGGCCATCAGGCGGTGGTCGTCGGGGATCGCACCCCAGCCCATCAGCGTCGGAATGACAGGCACGCCGGTGACCTCGGCGAACTCGATCAGCAGATCGGACGCATCGGCGTTGATGATGCCGCCGCCGGCGACGATGACAGGCTTTTCCGCCGCGTTCAGCATCGTCAACGCCTTCTCGGCCTGAGCGCGCGACATTGCCGGCTTGAACGGCACCAGCGGCTCATAGGCATCTATATCGAACTCGATCTCGGCCAGTTGCACATCGACAGGCAAATCGATCAGCACCGGCCCCGGCCGCGACGAGCGCATCAGATGGAACGCTTTCTGCAGCGCCATCGGCACCAGATAGGGTTCCATGACGGTAACAGCCCATTTGGCGACGGGTGCGGCGATCGCCGCAATGTCGACGGCCTGAAAATCCTCCTTGTTGAGACGCGCGCGCGGCGCCTGCCCGGTGATGCAGAGGATGGGAATTGAATCGGCAGCGGCCGAATAGAGGCCGGTGATCATGTCGGTGCCGGCGGGACCCGAAGTGCCGATGCACAGACCGATATTGCCCGATCTGGCGCGGGTAAACCCTTCGGCCATATGCGAGGCCGCCTCGACGTGACGCGCAAGGATGTGGCGGATACTGCCCCTCGCCTTCAGTGCCGAATAGAGCGGGTTGATCGCAGCACCCGGCACGCCGAAGGCACAGGAGATGCCTTCCTTTTCGAGAACGAGAACCGCTGCGTCGACTGCGCGCATCCTGGCCATGTCAGCCTCCACGGAATTGTTGATAGCCTATGATGCCAGCGCACCAATGATTTTTCAATTTTTTCAGAATATTTTTTCATTTCTAGAAAACGGCTCTTGTGAGTTGAATTGATTTGACTTTCTGTTTTCCACGAATTCGCTTGGCAAATCGGTGAAAAACTTTTTCATTGCTTGTTGGGCGAACAGAGCGAAGAATGGCCCGATGGAGACCACCGAAAAACGCCAGCGCGGCCGGCCGCGCGCCTTCAACGGGCCGGCCGAGGCCGCCTCGGTGCAGTCGCTGGACCGGGCGCTGCGCATCCTGGCAATCGTCGCCGATGGCAGTGGCCTGTCGCTGAGCGAGATCGCCGCCAGTTCCGGTCTGCCGGCATCCACCGCCTACCGCATGCTGACGACGCTGGAAAACCACGGCATGGTCGAGTTCGACGGCCCTGACCAGCTGTGGTCGATCGGCGTCGAGACCTATCGCATGGGCGCGGCGTTCCTGCGCCGCCGCAAGCTGGTCGACCGCGCCCGTATCGTCATGCAGGAACTGATGGAGAAGACCGGCGAGACCGCCAATCTCGGCGTCGCCGAGGACGATTGCGTCGTCTTCGTCAGTCAGGTCGAGACGCACCAGGCGATCCGCGCCTTTTTCCGGCCGGGCACGCGCAGCCCCTTCCATGCCTCGGGCATCGGCAAGGCGGTGCTGGCGCATCTCGAGCCGGAGCGCGTCGCCACCATCCTGCGCCGGGCCGGGTTGGAGCGCTTCACCGAAAATACGCTGTCCGACATCTCGGCGCTCGCCCGCGACCTGGTGACGATCAAGCTGCGCGGCTGGTCGGTTGACGACGAGGAGCGGCATCCGGGCATGCGCTGCGTTGCCGCCGCCATCTTCAATGAATTCGGCGAGCCGATCGGCGGCGTTTCGGTCTCCGGGCCGACAGTACGGGTCACGCCGGAACGGCTGGCCGAGATCGGCCCGCTGGTGCACGATGCGGCGGCGGAGGTGACGAGGATGATCGGCGGCCTGCCGACCCCTCCCGGCCTTGGCAGCGAGCCGAGCGCATGGCAGCGCTGACCAGCGCCGAATGGTGCGACATCTGCCAGGATGGCCAGAGCTAGCCCCCGGGCACCGCGCTCTTGGTCGATAGGTCGTAGAAATCAAGCAGCATCGCCAGCCCAACTCCGCAGGCGGTGAAGATGAGGCCGGCAATGAAGATACGATTGGCGCGTTCATAAACGCGCCGTTGTAGAGACGTTATGTCGAGCAGCAACCGCAGCGCTCGTATCTGCAGGGCAATGCCGATCAAAATCGGCACGACGGCGGCCAGGTGATAGATTTCCCACGGTATCGGGTTGGCGGCCCAATGCGTGATGAAGCCCAGCGAGAACGCCAGCAGGATGCCGACGGTGGTGATTGTGCCGTTGCGGAAAATTGTCTCGATCGGCTCTTCGTTCGGATCTTGCTCGCCCAAGCGCCCTCTCCCCTGTTTCGGCTCGGTGCAGATTAGGCTGTTGGGAAATCGCTGTACATCGGCAAGAGTGTTGGCGAATGCTGAAGCGGCATCCGATCTCGCCTTAAGTGGACGATGTTCGACAGGACAGAGAGGCTGACGGAGCGCGGCTTTATTCCAGCTTGGGTTCCTCGCCCCACGGAAGTGGGGAGAGGTGGCGCGGCGAAGCCGCGACGGAGAGGGGACCGCGCCCTACGAAGGCCCCCTCTCCGGCCGCGGAGCCTGTCCTCGGGCTTGCCGAAGGCAAGACCCGTAGGCGGCCACCTCTCCCCCGCTTCGCGGCGGGCGAGGAACCCAGGTCCTAAGAGGTCGGAGGAACAACCCCTCTGCCCTGCCACTCAGACACACAGAAAAAGGGGCAGTGGGGTGCCCCTTCTTCCGGTTGCCTGAAACGGTCACCTCCTCCCAAGCTGGCATAGTGGCCCTCAAAGCCAGCAGCGATGGCGATAGCCGTCGTAGCCGACATAGGTGTCCGAGTACGGGTCGTAGCTCTGGTAGCGATTGAGGCAGCGCCGGACGTGCCACGAGCCGCCGCCTTCCTCGATATAGACGGTGCGCGGCTGGGCCAGCGCGCTGCCGAGCAGGAAGCCGCCGACACCTGCGGCAATGCCGATGCCGAGGTGCTTGTGCTTGTGATGGGCGGCCGACGGCTGAACGGTGCCGACCAGCATGGCGGCGGCGACAGTGGTGGCGACGAGGCCGGAAACGATGGTGCGCTTGAACATGACGATCTCCTTGTTGTGGGAGGCGATCCAACCGCCTCTTGACCATCAGTCGTCGCAACAAGGAAAAAGGTTCGAAGGTCCTTTTGGATTTTTTTCGAAGGGAGAAATCGCGCGGTCTGATGCGCGACCACGAACGGTCGCGCCGTCGACAGTTCACCGGAACAACCGGCAGGCCTCAGCCCATGCCGGTGATATGGCGAAGCCAGAAGGCGAGCGCGATGAAGCCGATGATGGTGGTGACGCCGGTCCAGTCGATATTGGCGTGCTTCAGGTCCTTGACGAGCTTCACCAGGAGAACCCAGGCCACGACGACGAGCGGGAGAATGATGACAAACCTGATCATGCGACTGCCTCGCTGATGCAATTGCACCTTCGATCAATATAGGAAGCGAATTGGCCGTTTTCAGGACGCCTTGGCGGCAGAACCGGCGCGTTCGCGGCGGCCGAAAACGGAGTTTTGTCTTTACTGGCGCGGCAAATATGGTAACCGGAGCGCCGTGCCCTTGTAGCTCAGCTGGTAGAGCAGCGGTTTTGTAAACCGAAGGTCGGCGGTTCGATTCCGTCCGGGGGCACCAGTACGGGCTTCTTGAGACCTCCGGGGCGCTTGATATCTGCTCATCCCCGATATCCACAGGCCGGGGCCGTCAGGATCGGTAGCACATCAGCTTCAACGCATATATTCCCTAGCGGAAACCATAGTTCCCTAGCGGAAAACCTAGGAGTCTTCGTTGGAGCAGAAACGCACGACCGCCCCCTTCATCAACGGCATATTTGGCGGATTTATCGTCTTCGCCTTCGCGTTCGGTTTCCGTTTCCTGCTAAGTCCCGATCCCGATCCAACATCAAGAGCAACGACAAGCCTTTCAGTACTGGCCTTCGCCATTTGTTTCGGCGCAGCCTTCCTCCGCGAGCACCGGCGCCAGATTGCCGCCGCCAGAGAATATATAAGCCGCCCAAGATCGTATTAGGGGCGTACGTGTCGGGACCGTCCTCGTCGGGTCACCAGAAACTTCCGTGAAATTGCTGGCAAAATCTGTCGCCAGACAACGAGTTAGCATCTCATATCTAGAGACGCTGAGCCAGGGCGTGACTTCGCGGTTGCAGAGCCGTCATTTCGGCCCTCTCTCCCGGCCTCGGCCATCTCGTACCATTCGATTAAATTGCTCCTGTGTATATTAGCACTCGCTCAATTAAGCGCGCCGACAATGTCGGTGCGGCGGGCCAAAAACCAAAGGGTGTTGTCATGCGAAGTGATTTCGCCGCGGCGCGCGAGCTTTTGGAGTGCGCACAAAACCGCCTCTGCGGCGCGGATGAAACGAGCCGACGCGTCAACGAGGCCCTCGACGCGCTGATTGAAGAAATAGCCATCGCGGAATTCCGCAAGGCGCCACTGACGGTCGTGCCGTTTCCGCGAGCGCGGCCGCCTAAGCATGTTCGGTAGAGCGCTGATCGCCCGCGTTGACGAAGAGCCGGCAACTGGTGTTTCCGCAATCGCCCGTTGGAGCGTCGTTGAACGACCAAGCCTTTGACGATAGAGTTGCCGGGCAGTGGTGCTCTGAAACTCCGGAGCCGATCCATGTCACGCTGTGGAGATGTCTACGAGAACAAGGTGACCGGCGAATATGCGGTCATCCTGCGTGGTACCGAAGACCGCGGCCAGGGACCTGGCATCGCTCATCTGACCGCCCGGCCGGGAGCCGCAGTGGTGGGCGAGCACTTCCACCCGAATCTGACGGAACGGTTTACCGTCCTCCGTGGCCGTCTCGACGCTTGCATCGCCGGGAGCACTTTGTCCCTGGGGCCTGGCCAATCCGCCACGGTCGAAGCAGGCGTCGCACATGATTGGTGGAACAGCAGCAAAACCGAAGAAGCGCATGTCCTGGTCGAAGTCGACCGGGCGCCAGGTGCGGACAATGTCGACCCGAACCGTTTCGAGCTGCTGATCGGCATGCTCTTCGGCCTGGCCAATGCCGGCAAGGTAGACAGAAAAGGTAGACCTTCGCCGCTTCAGGCAGCAGTCATCGCCAGGGAATTTGCCGACGTGATCGTCTTCACGCACCCGCCACCTTCGATTCAGCGAGTGGCGCTGGGGATCCTGGCGCCACTCGGCCATCTGCTCGGCTATCGCGCGATCGACCCGGACTACTGCAAGCCGCACGGGCATGTCACGCCGGCTCCTGAAATCCTCGCTAGAGCAGGCCTAGTAGCCGGATGATCCGGGTCCATATTGGGCGCCCGGCATTTTTGTCGGCAGCCATACATAGGACTCGCGGCAAGCTCTATGAAGCACTCGCGACATGACCGGATATGGCGACCCGGTCGAACGTGTTTCTCACCCTGACCGACTTGTAGACGTAGGCGACCCAGATGCCGGTCAGGACAAAAGAAACTGCGGGCATTACCAGCGCATCCCCTGCAAGCACCAAGCTCACAGGAGCGCTCATAACCGCTGAGATCCATACCGCGTCCAGAATAAACACGATTGGTATTGCAAACCACTGATACAGGAATAGCTGCTTGAAGCGGGAACTCCGCCGGAGCATTGCAACGAACACAATCACCTGGAGCACCAGAAACGCCAGCAAGAGGGCAACCTCGCCGTAGACCGCCAAAGTGCCATTCGGGAGCGTCATGAGCTGTCGGTAGCCTTCACTCGATGAGCCCAATGAGACGAGCGTGCGTAGCGGGGAGAAAGCCTGAAGGATCGCCAGCAGCATAAGCCAGCCTCCGAAACCTACGAGAGCCGAAGGATCCTGTAATGGCTTTGCGGCTGACCGAACGGCAAAGAAAACAGGCACGCCGATCAGCAGCAGCACTATAGCCCAATGCCAGATGGAAATCTGCATCCAATCCCTCCCTTGATACCCTTTTAGGTTGTATCAGATTTCAACCTCAACTCAAGAGGCAACATCGAAAGGAAGCGCTGCTTGCAAGACCCGTCAACACTATGTTTCTGGCACGATGCTATTTCCGGCAGGATGCTGCCATGTCGCGAACTCTGATCGTCGTTGGTCTCAGCATAGTCGCCATAGGCCTGCTGTGGCCTTGGTTGGCCCGGACCGGCCTTGGCAGGCTGCCCGGCGATATCGTGATCGAGCGTGAGAACTTCAGGCTTTATGTCCCTATCACCACGGGGATACTGGTCAGCATCGTGCTCTCGGCCATTCTATGGCTGATCAACCGTTAGGCGATGCTCCGGCTGCGGCGATTTGTGTTGCAGGCCCTACTCGCCCTTGATCTTCTTACACTCCGATCGCCGCCACCAATATCCTGTTCTGCCTGCGTATCGCCGTGCGCAGTTCGGCAATCCTCGCCTCCTCGCGCTTCACGAATTCGATGAACATCATGTTCATGTTGTTGAAGATGAGTTCGCCGAGCGCCGGCCCGTCGATGTCGCGGCGCACCAGGCCGAGCGCCTGCAGGCGGACGATCAGCGCGCGGATTTGCTCGGTCAATGCCCGGTCGAGCGCGGTATAGGCCTGGCCGAACGGGCTGTCGGGCAGCTGCGTCGAGATCGCCATCGCCTGCCGCCACATCTCCTTGCTGAGATAATGCAGCGAATGTTCGATATAGATGCCGAGCAGCGTATCCAGCGCGTCGCCGACATTGGCCGGCGGGTTGGCGACGACGCCGCGCCCGGCATTCAGCACCTCGTTGACCTCCAGCGAGACGATGGCGCCGAGGATGTCGCCCTTGTTCTGGTAGTAATTGTAGATCGTGCCGACCGAGACTTCGGCCTGCGCCGCGATGGTCTCGATCTTGGCGCCTTCATAACCGGCATCGCGGAATAGGTCCGCTGCCGCCTCGATGATGCGGCGGTGCCGATCCGCCTTCTGCCTTGCCCGCAATCCGCTCATAGCGGCTGTTTGCCACAAAAACAGAATTGACTCAATTTTAGAATTGGTTCAATTTTTTGCCACAAGCCAAAAAGGCAAGGGAGAACACTCGATGCCCATCAAGCTGAAGACCCCCAATCCAATTACCAGGAACCCGCTTTCCGTTCTGAAGAGCCATCTCCAAGGCGCGTGCGCCGCGGCAGCACTGCTGCTGGCGGCTGGCAGCCTCGCTCAGGCGCAGGACCTGAACGCGCTGATCTGGTGCGATCACGCCGATCCGGCGCTGTTGCAGCCGTTCGAGGAGGCGAACGGCGTCAAGGTCAATGTCAAGGAGTTCGAAGGCACCGGCGCCGGCCTGGCCATCGTCGATCAATCACAGCCCGGCGACTGGGACGTGATGGTGATCGACAGCATCGACGTACCGCGCGGCGTCGAAAAAGGCCTGTTCGAGCCGCTACCGGAAGACAAGCTGCCGCTGGTCGACCTTTTTCCGCAGGTGAAGATGGATAGCTCCACCGTCGTCGACGGCAAGCGTTACGGCATCACCGAAAAGTTCGGCTACAACACGATCGGCTACAACAAGACCAAGGTTGACCCGGCCGACATGCAGTCGATGGCGGCGCTGACCGGCGACAAATACAAGGGCAAGATCGCCATCTACGATTATTACCTGCCTGTCATCGGCATGGCCGCACTGGCGATCGGCAAGAAGACGGCGGAACTGACCGAAGCCGACCTTCCCGCCATCAAGGAAGAGCTGCTCAAAATGAAGGCCAACGCCAAGCTGGTCGGCGAGGTGACCGCCAGCCAGACGGCACTGGCGACCGGCGAGGTCGACATACTGGTCGGCGGCGGCGAATGGGTGACGGCGGGGCTGGCCAAGGAAAACCCTGCCCTCGACTTCTCTATCCCGAAAGAAGGCGCCGTGCTGTGGTCGCAGTCGCTGGCAATGTTCAAGGATTCCAAGAACAAGGAGCTGGCGCTTAAATTCATCCAGTACATTATGAGCCCCGAAGGCCAGGCGCGGCTCGCCACCTCGTCCTGCTATTGGGGCATGCCGGCCAACAGCAAGGCGGCGTTGAGCGACGAGCAGAAGAAGATCCTGCGCTTCGACGAGCAGCCGGAATTCCTCGCCCGCGCCCAGTCCTATCCTGCGCCGAACGCCGACCTCGACAAGAAGATGCAGGACGTCTGGACCGAAATGCTGCAGGCGCAATGACCGGCTGCCGGTCGTGAACGCCGTCAACAGCGGGCGTGCCCTGCCCTGGGCGCTGGTCACGCCGGCGCTCGGTTGGACGCTGCTGTTTTTTGTGCTGCCCTTCGTCGCCATGGCTGTATCCAGCCTGACGGCGCATGAAGGCGGCGGCTTCACGCTGTCCAACTACAGCCAGTTCTTTGCCAATCCGTCCTATTGGCAGGCAATGGTGAACTCGCTACAGGTCACAGCGATCGTCACCGTGATCTCGGTGCTGCTTGCCTATCCCTTTGCCTGGATCCTGGCCGAGCAGGTGCCGGAGCGCTGGCAGCGGCTGGCGCTGATGCTGGCGGTGCTGCCGTTCTGGACCTCCTATGTCGTGCGCTCCTATTCGTGGCTGCTGGTGCTGGCACAGAACGGCGTCGTCAATCGCGCGCTGACCGGCTCCGGCCTGTTCGGCGAACCGCTGCAGCTCGCCAATACTCGGCTCGCCACCGTCACCGGCTTCGTGCATTTCTTCGTCATGCTGTTGACGCTGACGATCTTTGCCAATCTGAAGCAGCTCAGCCCCAGCTACCGGAAGGCCGCCGCCGACCTCGGCGCCGGGCCGCTGCGGACCTTCCTGCATGTCGTTCTGCCGCTGACGCTGCCTGGCATCATGGTCGGCGCCTTCCTCACCTTTGTGCTGTGCATCGGCGACTACATCACGCCGCAGATCCTCGGCGGCAACAACGAGCTTTTGATGCCGCAGCTCGTCATGATGCAGATCGGCCGGCGCGGCGACTTTCCGCTCGCCTCGGCGCTGTCGATCATCCTGATGGCGGTGGTCACCATCGCCTACCTCGCCTGCGCCCGCTGGCTGAAGATCGAGCGGGCCTGACCATGCGCGCTTTCATCCGCCTCGTCTCCGGCCTTTACGCCATCGCCATCTACGGCTTCATCTTTCTGCCGGTCATCGTTCTGGTGCTGTTTTCGCTGCAGGCAACCTCGTTTCCGATCCCGCCCTTCACCGGGCCGTCGCTGCGCTGGTACGAGGCCGTGCTCGCCGACACGCGGCTGACTTCGGCGCTGGTCAATTCGCTGCTGGTGGCGGTCGTCTCCTCGGCTGTCGCCGTCACGTTGGGCTTTCTCTCCGCCTGGGGTTTTGCGCGCTTCGCCTTGCCGGGCTCGGGCCTGATGCGCGGGCTGATCACCTTGCCATTGACCGTCAGCTATCTCATCATCGGCATGGGGCTGCTGGTGCTGTTCAACTGGGCCGGCGTGCCGAAGTCGCTCATTGCCGCCGGCATCGGCCATGTGGTGATCAACCTGCCGCTCTGCTTTGCCATCGTCTACAGCCAGATGGGCGACCACCAGATCAATATCGAGCGCGCCGCGCGCGACCTCGGCGCGCCCGAATGGAAGGTGCTGCTGCTGATCACCGTGCCCGTCATGGCGCCGGCGCTCTTCGCCGGCTTCTTCCTGTCGATGACCTTCTCCTGGGACGAATTCGTCATCTCGTTCCTGTTGACGCGCTTCGACACGACGCTGCCGGTCGAGATCTGGAACCTGCTGCGCTCCGGCCTCAATCCCAAGACCAACGCCGTCGGCTCGCTGGTCTTCGCCGTCTCCATCGTACTGGTGGTATTGTTCGAGCTGATGCTGTTGCGGAGGAAGCCGGCATGACCGCGCCACTGGTCGATATAGACTCTGTCTCGCATCGCTTCGGCCAGCACACCGTGCTGAAGAACGTCTCGCTGACGATCGAGCCGGGCAGCTACACGATCCTTCTCGGCCCGTCCGGCTCCGGCAAGACGACGCTTTTGTCCATCCTCGGCGGCTTCGTCACGCCGAGCGAAGGCAAGGTGCTGATCCGCGGCGAGGACTGCACCGCCGTGCCGCCGGCGAAGCGGCCGACGACGACCGTGTTCCAGGATTATGCGCTGTTCCCGCATATGAGCGTCGGCAGCAATGTCGGCTTCGGCCTGCGCATGCGGGGTGTCGATGGCGCAACCCGGGCAGCAAGGGCACGCGAGGCGCTGGCGCTGGTTGGGTTGGCCACTGCCTTCGACAAGAAGCCGCATCAGCTTTCCGGCGGTCAGCGGCAGCGCGTGGCGCTGGCGCGCGCCCTGGTGGTCGAGCCGGCGGTGCTCCTGCTCGACGAGCCGCTCGGCGCGCTCGACCTGAAATTGCGCCGGCAGATGCAGGATGAATTGAAGGCGATCCAGAAACGCGTCGGCACCGCCTTCATCCACGTCACCCACGACCAGGAAGAGGCGATGGCGCTGGCCGATCATTGCGTGGTGATGAATGACGGGCGCATCGAGGACGAAGGGCCGCCCGAGCGCGTCTATGCACGGCCGGCGACGCGCTTTTCCGCGACTTTCATGGGCGAAAGCACGCTGATATCGGGAACGGTGACGGAGGCGAAGAGCGGCAAAATCACCGTCACCACGAAGCTTGGGTCGCTCTCGCAGCCTGGCACATTGCCGGCCGGCTCGACCGTTGCGCTGGCCATCCGCCCGGAGCATCTTGTTCTCGGCGCTGCCGCCGGCGCCGTGGCGCTTGGCATGGTCAAGGTCAGCGACGTCGTCTTCCAGGGCAGCTTCAAGCGTGTGCTGGGGACCTCCACGACCGACCCGGCGCTGCACTTCATCGCCAAGGTCGCGGCAGCATCGGCCGTCCAGCCGGGCGACGTTGTCGCGGTATCGTGCGATGCTGGCGACATCATCCTGCTTGCGGACCAAACATGAGCACGCTTCCAATCATCGACGCTCCTGACTGGTACGAAACTATCCGCATGGGCGATGGCGTGACGCTGATCCACGAGCCGTGGATCAAGCCGTTCTTCCGCTGCAACATCTGGCATGTGCGCGGCCGCGACCGCGATCTTCTGTTCGACACCGGCCTCGGGCATTTCAGCCTGCGCCGCCACGTGCCGCTGGTCACGGAACGCAAGCTCACCTGCGTGGCCAGCCACACGCATTTCGATCATATCGGCTGCCATCACGAATTTCCCGACCGCTGCGTGCACCCGGCCGAGGCCGAAATCCTCGCCGATCCACGCAACGAATGGACGGTTGCCGACCGCTATGCCACTGACGAGATGTTCGACGGCATGCCGCAAGGTTGGGACACGAAGCGCTACCAGATCCTGCCCGCACCAGCCGGCTGGTTGCTCGAGCAAGGCGACATCGTCGATCTCGGCGACCGTGCCTTCGAGGTCATCCACACGCCCGGCCATTCACCCGGCGGCATTGCGCTCTACGAAAACAGGACGGGCATCCTGTTTTCCGGCGACATCATCTATGACGGCCCGCTGATCGACGACGTCTATCACTCCGATATCGACGATTATGTCGAAACGCTGCTGCGCATGCGCGATCTCGATGTCTCGGTCGTGCACGGCGGCCATTTCCCGAGCTTCGGCAAAGTCCGCTATCGCCAGCTTGTCGACGAGTATCTCGCGCAAAAGCGCCAGGCCGGCTGCCATCTGTTGCAAGCCCGATAAGCACTGGCGCTGTGGCGTTAAAGCGCCCTTTGCGGACAGGGTGTCCCCGCCGCGTCGCCGCAGCGTGAGGCCGTGGGCTCGGGTCTAAAGCTCTTTTCCTCCGACTGGCGCACCAGTTCCGCGAAAGCCAGGGCAAAACTTGCCAGCATCAGGAAGACAATAATCAAGCGTGCCAGCGGCAATAGATCGGCCTCGACTGGTTAGCCCCCACGCCGCCCGTCCGCTGCCGGCTAACATGATCGATATGGCTTTACGAGAGTTTAAGGCGAGTCTTAACCATCACATCATTTTGTCCTCCGACATGATGCGCGAGTGCGGCTTGTTTGGTCGCCATCTGCAGGCACCTCCCTCCCTTTGCAGAAATGCCCACCCATGCTAACCCGGCGCTGGCGCGGCCCAGCAACCGGTCGCCGCCAATCGGTCGCCAGGCGGTCGTCCCAATCGGTTGTCGTTGAGAGCCATGAGCAAAACCGCCAGCCGTTTCGCCTTCGTCTCATCCGGTACCGCCGACGCCAATGCGGCGTTGGAAAGCCTTTCGGCACGCTACGGCCAGGCATCCGTCGAAGAAGCCGGGATCGTCGTGGCGCTCGGCGGCGACGGCTTTCTGCTGCAGACCCTGCGTGAGACGATGAGCACGGGAAAGAAGGTCTACGGCATGAACCGTGGCACCATCGGTTTCCTGATGAACGAATACCGCGCCAGCGGCTTGACCGGGCGCATCGCGGCGGCCGTTGCCGAAACGATCCGTCCGCTGGAGATGCAGGCGGTGACGGCCGAAGGCGAGACGATTTCGGCGCTCGCGATCAACGAGGTCGCGCTTTGGCGCCAGTCGTACCAGACGGCCAAGATCCGCATCACCGTGGATGGGCAGGAGCGGCTGGAGGAATTGCACTGCGACGGCGTGATGATTGCGACGCCGGCCGGCTCGACCGCATATAATCTGTCGGCGCACGGGCCGATCCTGCCGCTCGACGCTCCGCTGCTGGCGCTGACCCCGGTCAGCCCGTTTCGTCCGCGCCGCTGGCGCGGCGCGCTGCTCTCCAACAAGGCGATCGTGCGTTTCGACATTCTGGAGCCGGAAAAGCGGCCGGTGAATGCCGCCGCCGACCACACCGAGGTCAAGGCGGTGACGACGGTCACGGTGAGGGAATCGCCGACGGCAACGGCGACGCTGCTGTTCGATCCCAACCATTCGTGGAACGAGCGCATTCTCGCCGAACAGTTCAGGTATTGAGCCGGCGCAGCGGCCACTGCGCAAATTAAGCATCGCGATTAAGGTTACGACTTCACAATCGCGCCAATGCCGCCCGTTTGTGTTGACAAATCGTGGGCTTGCGCCTACCTGCAATACCAATCTTGCAGGCGCGCGGCGCTTGCCGCGACTGCATATGTTGCGCCCCCGAACCAGCCAAAGACAGCCAAACTTGTCCTCAGACACCCAGATCGCTCAAGAAGCGTTGACCTTTGCAGACCTTGGCCTGTCGCCGAAGGTCCTTTCCGCAGTTACCGATGCCGGCTACACCGAGCCGACGCCGATCCAGGCTGGCGCCATCCCTCACGCCTTGCTCGGCAAGGACGTGCTGGGCATAGCCCAGACCGGCACCGGCAAGACGGCGTCCTTCGTCCTGCCGATGCTCACCCGGCTGGAAAAGGGCCGCGCCCGCGCCCGCATGCCGCGCACGCTGATCCTCGAGCCGACGCGCGAGCTCGCCGCGCAGGTCGAGGAAAACTTCGTCAAATACGGCAAGAACCACAAGCTCAACATCGCACTGCTGATCGGCGGCGTGTCCTTCGACGAGCAGGACAAGAAGCTCGAGCGCGGCGCCGATGTGCTGATCGCGACTCCCGGCCGCCTGCTCGACCATCGCGAGCGCGGCAAGCTCCTGCTCAATGGTGTCGAGATCCTCGTCATCGACGAGGCCGACCGCATGCTCGACATGGGCTTCATCCCCGACATCGAGCGTATCTGCGAGATGATCCCGTTCACCAGGCAGACGCTGTTCTTCTCGGCGACGATGCCGCCGGAAATCACCAAGCTCACCGAGAAATTCCTGCACGCGCCGGTGCGCGTCGAAGTGTCGAAGGCAGCATCGGCCGCCACCAACATTATCCAGCGGCTGGTGAAATCCGGGCCAAAGCCGTGGGACAAGCGCGAGACGCTGCGCAATTTGATGAAAGCCGAGGATGCCGAGCTGAAGAACGCCATCATCTTCTGCAACCGCAAGATCGAGGTATCGGAGCTGTTCCGCTCGCTGCTGAAATATGATTTCGACGCCGGCGCCCTGCATGGCGACATGGACCAGCGCGCGCGCATGCAGATGCTTGCCAATTTCCGTGACGGCAAGCTGCGCTACCTCGTTGCTTCGGATGTCGCGGCGCGCGGCCTCGACATTCCCGATGTCAGCCATGTCTTCAATTACGACGTGCCGATCCACGCGGAGGATTACGTCCACCGCATCGGCCGTACCGGCCGCGCCGGGCGCTCGGGCAAATCCTTCACCATCGCGACCAAGTCGGACACCAAATACATCGACGCCATCGAGCGGCTGATCGGCACGAAGATCGAGTGGCATGACGGCGATTTGTCGACGGTCGTTGCCAGCGAAGGCGGCGAGGATGAGGCCCCGCGCCGTGGCCGCGGTGCGCCACGCCGTGCCGGCCGCAAGGACGACGCCGACGCCAAGGACAGGGGCGAGCGCAAACCGCGTGAACGCCACGTCAAGCGCAGCGAGGAAGCGGCGCCGGAAGCGGTTAGCGAGGAACAGCCAGTCGTGGCCGAAGCCACCGTCGCCGACATCGACGAGCGGCGTACCCGCAAAGAGGCGATCCGGTCGGAAAACAGCGAACGCCAGGCTTCACCTGAACGGAAGGCTTCGCCGGATCGCAACGAAAGGCGCGCGCCCGAACGCGGCGACACCAGGCCGCAGCGCGAGCGCCCTGCCCGCCAGCGACAGGAAGACAATGACGCGACCGTCGGCTTCGGCGACGATATGCCGGCCTTCATGCGGATCGTCGCCAAGGTCTGATGCTGCAGCGCTTGTGCGTCCTGCGGACGCGCGAAGCACCGAAACCTGCATAAGACAGCCTCGCTTCGCGCTGAGATGGGGTTAGTCCGGCAGGCCCGCCTTGCGAAGGCCTTCGATATATCTGCTGCGATCGTCCGGTCGATAAAACGGCGGCAGCACCTCGGCGAGATTCGAAAGCCGCAGCGAGGGATCGAACTCGCAAAGCCGGGCCATCATTTGCTGCGCTTCCGTTAGGCGCCCCGCAAGGGCATGACCCGCCGCCACTACACGCATCGCGCTCACGTAGTTCGGCTGGTGCCGCAGCGACTTTCCCGCCCAAGCGACGGCGTCATCGTAGTGGCCTGCACAAAAATGAGCGAGCCCGGTGTTGAACTGCCAAGCGAACAGGCGTGGATCCAATGGGCTTAGGCGCATGGCAAGCGCGGCGTGCTCGATGGCCTTGCCTGGCTCGCCCAAGCAAGCCCTCACCCAGCTGCTGACGCCCAAAGCAGCGGCCAAGTTCGGGTTGAGAGCGAGCGCGCGATCGATGCAAGCCGCACTATCATCAAGGTCGCCGCCTACGTAGCCGAGGACGTATCCACCGTAGGAAAGCGCAATTGCATCGTCCCTTCCGAGTTCGACCGCTCTCCTGGCCAGTCGAGTAGCTTCGGCAATCTCTTCTGCACGGTCGACCATCCAGCCGTTGCTTTTTCGGGTAGCGTAGCACCGCGCCGCCCGCGCATGGGCTATCGCGAACTCCGGGTCACGGTCGATCGCCTTCATGAAGAGGCGCAAGGCGTCGTCAATCGCCGATCTACTAGTGATCGTTCGGTCAAAGGCCGCCAGCCCGCGGAGATAGTAGTCATAAGCATCGAGGCTTTCTGTCGGTTTGCGTTTGGCACGCTCGATCTCAGCCTCCTCCATTTTCGGTGTGATTGCGCCGACGATGCTCGAGGCGACCTGGTCCTGCAGACTGAAAACTTCGGCGAGCGTTCCATCAAAACGGTCGGCCCAGAGATAGGCCCCCGTCGAGGTGTCGATGAGCTGCCCGGCGATGCGCAGGCGGTCGCCCGCCCGGCGAACACTTCCCTCGACCACATAGCGCACGCCCAGCTCACGCCCGACCTGCTTTATGTCTATGGACCGTCCCCTGTAGGTGAAGCTCGAATTCCGTGCGACCACGAACAGGTGACGAAAGTGAGCCAAGGCGGTGACAATGTCTTCCACCATGCCGTCGGCGAAATATTCCTGCTCCACATCACCGCTTAGATTCTGAAACGGCAGCACCGCAATCGACGGCTGGTCGTCGCGCCTCGTCGGGGCCGCCAGAACCTGCGCCAGTGATGCGGCGGCAGAGCTTGGCTCAGGCCGCTGACGTTCAGTTCTTTCACGGGACTGCAGGGAAGCCGCAAGTGAGCTTGTCTGCTCCTCTGGGTCCGCATTCAGATGTTTTTTTAAAGCTGCCCGACACAGCTCGACCTGGCGCAAGGCCGCGTTTTCGTGACCTCGATGAGCGTGGATGCGGATAAGCGCCCGATGGGCTGCCTCCGCCGTCGGATCCGAGGCGAGCAATCTCTCCGCGAGCCCTTCGCAGGCCGTCTCTTCCGCTGAGCCGGGTGCGGGCAGCGCCAGGCTCAGCCGATCGACCAACTGCAGCGCCTTGCGCTGATACTTGCTCAGATACGGTCCAAACCACTCGTCCAGTTCGTCAGGAATCGTTTGCCCGGCAAGCAGCTCACCGCGATAGAGATCGGCTGCGAAGGCGAGATCGGTGGTCCGGCCCTCCTCTAATTTCCGGTCGAACACCGAGATGTCCGCCTCATCCGGACCGGCAATCAGCACGACGGTCTCCTGATCCCCATCGATGTAGACGGTGGCATCCAAGCTGGCCGGGAACGAGCGCCTGATGTCGACAAGCGCTTGCCGCAGACTATTGCGGGCTTGCCCATTGCTTCGCCCCGGCCAAAAGGCTTCGGAAAGCTGCTCGCGACGATGGCCGCGGCGGCCTGCGAGAACCAGAGCAGCAAAAAGAAGCGAAGTCTTGCGTGTGGCGAACCGGACGGGCCGGTGCTCCGGGGAAGTAACCTCCAGGCCACCAAGCAACCGGATGCGCACAAATCGTCTCCAGACTTTGACCGCAGCGACAGAATAGCATCTCGGTAGATTGATTTAACACCGATTTAACGGCGGATCGTCGGACTCCTCCCAATTGTTCACGCACAGCCGAACAGCCCGAAAACACCTGCGTGGCACGCTCCCACCCGCAAACTCGAAACGGGAGACTAAGAAATGGCTCACACGGGAACTCGCGCCGGCAGCAGCGCGTCCAAACGCCGCTGGCTTGGGTCTGGCCTGAAAAGCGCAGCAATGATGATCACTGACTTCACGGGGTGGCGGCGGACCGTCGCAAGACGCAGGGCATTGGCAAATTTGACGACCGATCAGCTGAATGACATCGGTCATTCGGAGGTCCATCAACCCGTGGTCAACGCCGCCAAGGCAGTTCTGATCACGAACTTGATGTCGATGAGGTAAGATCGGCGCTCAGATTAGTTTTGCGCCCTAAAGGTTCTTGAGCTCCAGGCGGGATGCCAGCAGGTCCAGAAAAGCGCGAACTTTGGCGGAGGATGATCTGCCTTCCGGCCACACGGCGTGTATCGGCACCGGCACAGGCTCGAATTCGGTCAGAACCAGTTCCAGGCGGCCGTCGTCCACCAGGTGTTTTATCTGCCAAAGCGGCGAGTAGCCCAGACCCAATCCGTGAACCGCGGCTGCATAGATGGATATCATCAAATTCGACCGGAAAGTGCCCGCGACCTTCACCGACCGGGGCTTGCCTTCAATCTGAAACATCCATTCGCCCGGGCGGCCGTCGACAGTTCGTACGATGCAATCGTGCTCACGCAATTCAAGCGGATGGGCCGGTCGGCCGCGTTGCTGGAAGTAGGCAGGTGCGCCGAACACGACGCGCCGCAACGCCCCCAGCCGCTTCGCACGTAAATTGGAATCCGGCAAATTGCCGATCCGGACCGCCAAATCGAGACCCTCGGCATCAAGATCGACAAATTCATCGGAAAGCTGGAGGTCAACCTCGACGCGGGGATATGTCCGCATACAGTCGGCGATGACCGGCATCAGGAAATCCGGGCCGAACAGAACCGGGGCACTCACACGCAGGATGCCCGACGGCTCCGACCGTCGGTTGGCCGCCTGAAGCCTGGCTTCGTTAATTTCCTCGACGGCGGGTTTGATGCGCTGGAAAAAAGCCGCTCCGGCTTCGCTCGGCGTCGAGCGGCGTGTCGTCCTGTGCAGAAGCTCGACCCCGATGGATTCCTCCAATGTCGCCAAGGACCGACTGACCGACTGCAGTGAGCGGTTCAGCCGGCGTGCGGCAGCCGTCAGGCTGCCGTGCTCGACAATGGCAATGAAGGCTTCGAAATCATCTATCCGGCTCATCGCTCCTTTCTCCCGAAAATCGGGAGAAACTATCGCAAAATCGATCAATTGTAACGCAGTTCGCTAGATTTTATCTTCCCTGCATAGGCCGAAAGGCAGACTTGAGGGAAGGAGATCGTCATGCGAACACCCAGTCCAACGGTCCTGATCGTAGGCGCCGCAGGCCGCGTTGCCGGTTTGGTGGTGCCTGAACTCGTCCGCCGCAATGCCAGGATTCGGGCGCTTGTTCGTGACGCCGCGAGTGCCGAAAAAGCCCAGAAAGCCGGTGCATCCGAGATCGCGATCGGAGATCTGCGCGACCATCGGAGCCTTGAGCAGGCCGTGGAAGGTGTCGACGGTGTCTTTCACATCGGACCGGCCTTTGCTCCCGACGAAGCCGCCATGGGGGTTGCCATGGTTGAGGCGGCGGCGCGAGCAGGCGTTCGAAAGTTCGTCTTTTCGTCGGTGATCCAGCCGACCAATACGAGGCTGGAAAACCATGCAAGCAAGGTACCCGTTGAAGCTGCCCTCTATTCGACGAACATGGAGTACACCATTCTGCACCCGGCCAATTTCATGCAAAATATCGCGGCGGCCTGGCCGTCCGTCGTCGAGCACGGCGTTTTCGCCGAGCCGTTTCCAAGGACGGCGAAGCTCGCCCGCGTCGACTATCGCGATGTGGCTGAAGTTGCGGCAATCGCACTGACCGAAACGCGTTTGTCCTATGCGACCCTCGAGCTGTGCGCCGACGGTATGCACAGCCGCGAAGAGGTCGTCGCCATGATGAGCGAAGCGCTTGGCCGGCCGGTTTCGGCGGGCGAGCCGACATTTCAGGACTGGGCGGCGAAGGCCCGCCTTCCCTATACGGACCGGCAGTTGCAGATGCTGGCCAAAGTACACAGCCACTACGCCAAATACGGCCTCGGCGGGAACAGCCTGACGTTGCGTGCCGTGCTTGGCCGCGAGCCGCGTTCGCTGCGAAGCTTCATTCGGGAATTGGCGCTGCAGACGGCATATGCCGCCTGATCGTCCTCACAATAGCGCCTACGCATATTTTTTTATTAGGAGATTTCGATGCAAGCATCACCGGACCGAGCCTTCAAGTTGAGAAAGCTGCCGCCCTCCTACGGCGCGGTGGTGATGCCGTTGGTTCTTTCGATTCTGATGTCCTCGATTGTCTCGGCGGTTTCGACGGCAATCGGCGCAGGCTGGACGAACGGGTTTATAGCGGCCTGGAGCTATGCGTGGGGCGCTTCATGGCTTGTTGCGTTTCCCAGCCTGCTGATTGTGCTTCCGATCGTGCGCCGGATCGTTGCCGCAATTGTCGATCAGCCGGCCCGGTCCTGATATCGCGAACGAAGGGCGCCGGCGGCCGGTGGTCCGGCATAACCATTAGAGCGGCCCCTTGCGGGGCCGCTCTCGGTTCATGTGCTTGCCTCAGGTGAGCGGCGACAGCTGGATCTCGACGCGGCGGTTCTGAGCCCGGCCGGCAGCCGTCGCATTGGAGGCGATCGGACGCGTCTTGCCGAAGCCGGTGACGGCGAAGCGGCGGGAATCGACGCCCTGTCCGGACAGATAGTTGGCGACCGCCAAAGCACGGCGCTGCGACAGGTCGAAATTGTGCTCGTCGCCGCCGGTCGAGTCGGTGTGGCCGAACACGTCGACGGTGGTCTGCCGGAACTTTTTCAGCACAAGGGCAACCGAATTCAGCACCGGATAGAAACCGGCCTTCACCGCGTCCTGGTCGACGTTGAAGGTGATGTCGGACGGCATATTGAGGATGATCTGGTCGCCGGTGCGGGTGACGCTGACGCCGGTGCCCTGAAGCTGTCGGCGCAGTTCGGCCTCGTTCTGGTCCATGGTGGCACCGATGGCACCGCCGGCAAGCGCGCCGATGCCCGCGCCGATCAGCGCGTTGCGGCGGTCGTTACCGCCGGCAAGCATGCCGAGCCCGGCACCCGCCAAAGCACCGAGACCGGCGCCGGCAGCGGTGTTGGAAACCTTCTGTTCCCCGGTGTAGGGATCGGTGGTGCATGCGCTCACGAGCACAGCCGTCGCCACGACGGCGAGCACAATCTTTTTCATATGGTGGTCCCTCTCCATTCCACGGTCGCGCAACGGCGCACCGCATCAGCCCTTCCAGCGACTTGTACCATGAAATGCGGCGAAAAACGGACCAGCAAAAGCCGTTGCCGCGGCTTTCCCCGGCTCAATTCCACACGCCTGCAGCGGCTCGCGCGACCACCCCAATTCGATCGGCTACCAGAGATTCTTGCCGTCGATGACCACCACTTCGACCTTGTCGAGATCGAAATCGTCGAACAGCCGCGAGTTCACGCTGATCTTCGGATTGTCGAAATTCGGCTCGCCTGTCGACCAGTCCGGCGTCTCGGTGAAGGTGCCGCAGCCGCAGGTGGCGCAAAAACCGTGTTTTATGGTTTTCGATCCCCACTGGTAGAACGAAACATTCTCCGGCGGGCTGGTGAGTCTGAATTGCGATGGGGTGTAATAGGCCCACAACGAACCGCGTTTCGAACAGAAGGAACAGGTGCATCGCGTCACTGTCTGCGGCGCTTGCGAAACCTCGAACGTCGTCGCCTTGCAGTGGCAGCTTGCCTTGATGGTCATGAATTGGTCCCTCACAATGCCGCCGCCCCGTACGGCAAAGGCAGCATAAAGAAACGCTCCTGACAACTGCCGGTCAGCAGACCTGTGAGCCTGCGATGCACAGATCGAAGGCCCATCGATCCAAAACCGCTGCACACGCTCGGGTCAGCCCGTGGGCAAGCTTTTGGGCGTCATGCGCTAGTAGGACGATGGGGGCACGAACAGGCAGATGGTCTTTCCGTCATTGGCACCGGCAACGGAGCACCAATGATATTCGCCGTCGGGCGAATTCTTGATCCGCTTGTCGCTATAGGCCACGACTTCCCCGGTTCCTTTGATGACATAGCCCTCGGGACGTTCGCTGATCGATGTCTGAGAGACCTCGCGGCAATCATAGCCCGAGCAGCAGGAGAACGGATAGCTCCAGCCTTGCGGCATTGCCGCGGTCGGCTTGGCATCATGCGCCAGAGCAGGCGCCGCAAATGGAATGGCGGCAGCAATCAAAACCACTGCCGCGACAAGTGAATTCAGGAGTCGGCGCGCCGTGCGGGCGACTGGGGCCGGTCTGGTTGTGAGAGCAGGCATGAGCGCAGTTCCTATCAACGGTTGTCAAGCATTTCGCTTGCCCGTTCCCGGAACGTGTCTTCCCAGTGGCCGGATCGTCAGGTCGCAGATACGCCGCGTCCGGCCATAAATGCTTTTTTCCTCCCCAGCGCATGAATGCTGGGCTGATTCCTTGGTTGGCGCAAGGAATTGCTGTCGCAATCGAACGCCGACCTCTGCAGCCGGAACCAACCTGCCGCCCTGGTTGACGAACCTCGTCGACCCCCGGCAGAGGGATCGCCAATAACGGGATTTGGCTCGCGCTGGTTCCAGGCTTGGCACCGGCAGGCCCGAGGCATCCGCGTCAAAAGCGGAAATCGATTTTGAAAAACTCTACGAAAAACAAAGTTGTAGAACGACAGGTAGGTGCAAATTGAGAGCTCGTCACTCTCGCACGATGGCCGTAACTCTCGCGTGATGAACCCACATTCCTGCCGGATTGGTGCCCGGCGGCCTCAGTCGATATCGGCCACCGTTTCGCCGGCGCCACCCTCGATCCGCTGCGACAGCGAGGCTTCCATGAAATCATCGAGGTCGCCGTCGAGCACGCTCGACGGGCTGGTGCTCTCGACACCGGTGCGCAGATCTTTCACCAACTGATAGGGCTGCAGCACGTAGGACCGTATCTGGTGGCCCCAGCCGATATCGCTCTTCGACGCTTCGGTGGCGTTCGCCACAGCTTCGCGCTTCTTCAGCTCTTCCTCGTAAAGCCGCGAGCGCAGCATTTCCCAGGCCTTGGCCTTGTTCTTGTGCTGGGAGCGCTCGGCCTGGCAGGCAACCGCGATGCCGGTGGCGAGATGGGTTATGCGCACGGCCGAATCGGTGGTGTTGACGTGCTGGCCGCCCGATCCCGACGACCGATACGTGTCGATACGGACGTCGGATTCGGAAACGTCGATGTCGATCGTATCGTCGATGACGGGATAGACCCAGACGCTGGCGAAGGAGGTGTGGCGGCGCGCATTGCTGTCATACGGCGAAATGCGCACGAGACGATGCACGCCGGATTCCGTCTTCAGCCAGCCGTAGGCGTTGTGACCCTTGATCAGCAGCGTGGCGGACTTGATGCCGGCTTCTTCACCGTCATGCACTTCCAGCACTTCGACCTTGAAGCGGCGGCGCTCGGCCCAGCGCGTATACATGCGCAGAAGCATCGAGGCCCAGTCCTGGCTTTCGGTGCCGCCGGCGCCGGCATGAACTTCCAGATAGCTATCGTTGGCGTCCGCCTCGCCCGACAACAGCGTTTCGATCTGGCGCGCCTTGGCCTCGCCGCGCATCGAGCGGATCGCCGCCTCGGCCTCCGCAACGACGCCCTCGTCGCCCTCTTCCTCGCCAAGCTCGATCAGGCCGATATTGTCTTCCAAGGCCTGGGTGAGGCCTTTGACCGCGGCAATACCTTCCTCGAGGCCCTGACGCTCGCGCATCAGCTTTTGCGCTTCCAACGGCTCGTTCCAGAGGCTCGAATCCTCGGCACGGACGTTCAGGTACTCAAGCCGCTTTATGGCTTGGTCCCAGTCAAAGATGCCTCCTCAGCAGGGTGATCGCCTGCCTGATCTCGTCGACAATGTTTTGCGTTTCCGCGCGCATGGCTGGCTGTTCTGTCCTGTTGCTGGATGGCGGTTTGGTGGCGCGATACATAGGGACGGCACGGTCTCCTGTAAAGCGCCGGCCCCTGTAATGTACCGGCCCCTGTAAAGCGGAATGGACCGGCTCGACCATCATCGTCAAGCCGGCCCGACCCGATGTAGCGATTGTCAGTAGAGCCCGCCGCCGCCCGACTGGATGGCCTGGTTGGCCTGCGGCGACAGCGCCCCGCCGGTGGCGTTGGAGCCGTCCGCACCCATGCCGATCACCCAGTAGCTGTCGGCGGGACCGGTACCCGGTTTGAAGGCTTCGATGATGGTTCCGGCGTCGCCCGCGTTGGCCCGCATGCCGGTCTTGCGATTGATCGCAATCAGCTTCATGCCTTCCGGAACCTTGAAGTCGACATTGGGCGTGCCATCCAGCGCCACGCGCATGAAATCCTTGAAGATCGGCGCGGCAAGGCCGCCGCCGGTCGCGCCCTTGCCAAGACCTTTCGGCTGATCGTAGCCCATATAGAGGCCGACAACGAGGTTCGGCGTATAGCCGATGAACCAGGCATCCTTTTCGTCGTTGGTCGTTCCGGTCTTGCCGGCGATGTGACGGCCGAGTTCGTTGATGGTGGCGCCGGTACCGCGTTGCACGACGCCCTCCATCATCGATGTGATCTGGTAGGCCGTCATCGGATCGAGCACCTGCTCGGAGTTGTCGACCAGCTCCGGCTCTGGCTGGTCCTGCCACTCGGCGGCATTGCAGTTTGAGCAGCCGCGTTCGTCCTGCCTAAAGACGGTCTTGCCGTAGCGATCCTGGATGCGGTCGATCAGCGATGGCTTGATCGACTTGCCGCCATTGGCCATGATCGAATAGGCCGACACCATGCGCATCACCGTCGTCTCGCCGGATCCCAGCGCCATCGGCAGATACGGCGCCAGGTGGTCGTAGACGCCGAAACGCTCGGCATATTCCACGACCAGCTTCATGCCCATGTCGTTGGCAAGCCGCACCGTCATCAGGTTGCGCGATTTCTCGATGCCGGAGCGCAACGTCGCCGGGCCGGCCACCGTTCCGTCGTAGTTCTTGGGCGTCCAGGTCGTGTTGCCGCTCTGGATGGTGATCGGCCCGTCCATGATCACCGAGGCGGGCGTATAGCCATTGTCGAGGGCGGCCGAATAGACGATCGGCTTGAACGACGATCCCGGCTGGCGCATGGCCTGCGTCGCCCGGTTGAACTCCGACTGCGCGTAGGAGAAACCGCCGACCATGGCCAGGACGCGTCCGGTATGCGGGTCCATGGCGATCAGGCCGCCTTCCACTTCGGGAACCTGGCGCAAGCTGTAGCTGTTGTCCGAGCCGTCGTTCTTCTGCACGAAAATCACGTCGCCCGGCTTCAGCACGTCGGCGGGCGACTTCGCCTTGACGGTCCTGCCGTCGACCACGTGGCGCATGGCGAAGCTCATGTCTTCCTTGCTGACAGTGCCTTCGACGCGGTCCTTGACGATTTCGCCGGAGATCTGGCGCGTCGGCTGCAGGCCGATGGACAGGCCGGTGGTCGAGCTGTCGAGCACGACGGCGAGCGACCATTCCGGCACGTCCTCCAACCGCTTGACGTTGCCCAGCGGCACACCCCAGTCGCCGGAAACGTCGATGCTCGTGACCGGCCCGCGGTAGCCGCGCAGCGTGTCGAACTTCATAAGTCCGTTCTGCATGGCCTTGCGGGCAATCAGCTGCATCTTCGGATCGAGCGTCGTGCGGACGGAAAGGCCGCCCTCGTAGAGCGCATTCTCGCCATAGCGCGCGATGATCTGGCGACGCACTTCCTCGGTGAAATACTCCCCGGCGAAGAGATAGTTGCCGGTGCGGCGCGGCGTGACGCCGAGCGGCTCGGCCTTGGCCTTCTCGCCTTCCTCATGCGTGACGTAACCGTTCTCGACCATCTGGTCGATCACCCAGTTGCGGCGCTCCAAGGCGCGATCGGCATGCTTGAAGGGATGGTAGTTGTTCGGCCCCTTCGGCAGAGAGGCGAGATAGGCGGCTTCGGCCACGGTGAGCTCGTTCACCGATTTGTCGAAATAGGTTAGCGCAGCACCGGCGACGCCATAGGCGCCGAAGCCGAAGAAAATCTCGTTGAGATAGAGCTCGAGAATGCGATCCTTTGAGTAGGCCTGCTCGATGCGGAAGGCGAGGATCATCTCCTTGATCTTGCGCTCGTAGGTCTGGTCTGAAGACAACAGGAAGTTCTTCGCCACCTGCTGGGTGATGGTCGAGGCGCCGACCTGGCGCTTTCCCGAGCCAACATTCTGCAGGTTGACGACAATGGCCCGGCCAAGGCCGGTCACGTCGATGCCGGGGTGATTGTAAAAGTTCTTGTCCTCGGCCGACAGGAAGGCCGCCTTGACACGATCCGGGATCGCCTGAATCGGCAGATAAAGCCGCCGCTCACGCGCATATTCGGCCATCAGCGCGCCATCCGACGCGTGGATGCGGGTCGTCACCGGCGGCTCGTATTTGGCCAGCACCTCGTAATCGGGCAGGTCCTTCGACAAATGGCCGATATAGATCGCCACGCCCGCCGCGACCAAAAGGGCCAGCGTCGTGCCGATGCCGAAGAAATAGCCAATGAGACGAATCATACCCGCTCCAGTCCTTGGTTCGGGAATTTCCTAAACGAAGCCGCCCTTCGCGCAAGCTTTCGGGACGATCCCAAACCGTAATCGCAAAACCCATGTCGCGACCATGTGGGCAAAATACGGCAGCGTGGAATTTCGGTTTCGAATGCCGGAAATAAAAGCACAGGGTGTTGTCGCCGTGCAACGCTGCTTCAGGTTGTGGGCGCCGGCGGACATTTCAGCCTCCGGCCCCCGTTCCGCTCTTGGCCGAAGCAAATAGGGCAACGGCGTTGGTTATGCTCTGGGTCGCCTTGTTGCGCCAATCGGCGCTGAGCAATTGCGCTTCGTCCTTGGCGTTCGACAGATAGCCGAGTTCGACCAGCACGGATGGAACGTCCGGCGCTTTCAGCACCTTGAAGCCGGCAGAACGCTGCGGGTTGTTGATCAGACCGACGCTGGTGGAAAGCTGTCCGACGAGAGTATGGGCGAAGCTCATCGAAAAATTATGCGTCTCGCGGCGGATCAGGTCGATCAGGATATCGGTCACTTCCTTGCTGTCGTCCTTGATCTCCATGCCGGCGAACTGGTCGGAAAGATTTTCACGGTCGGCAAGCGCCTGCGCCTCGGGATCGGAAGCCTTGTCGGACACGGTGTAGACCGTTGCGCCGCGAATGCCCTTGAGGCTGATCGTGTCGGCATGGATCGAGATGAGCAGGTCGGCCTCATGCTGGCGGGCAATGCGCACGCGGTCGTCGAGCCGCAGGAACATGTCGGTCTCACGTGTCAGGAACACGTCGTATTTGCCGCCGGCGGCGAGCTTGTCGCGCAGTTCCATTGCGAAGGCGAGCGTCACGTTCTTCTCGACCGTCCCGTTCAGGCCCTCGGCGCCGCCGTCGATGCCGCCATGGCCGGGATCGATGACGACGGTGAAACGATGGCCCGGATTGGAGACCGGCCCGGTACCGACCCTGCCGGCCTTGTCGGCGGAGACCGTCGAGCCGGTGGTCAGCGCCTGATTGGCGAGCGCTGCGTCGAATTCCCGCTGCGAGGCCGCCGACATGTCGATGGCGATGCGGTAGCCGTTGCCGTCATCGTTCTTGAGCACGTCGAGATTGTCGACGGCGAACGGTCCCTTGCCGGTGAGAATCAGCCGCGATTTCCCCTCGCCGAGTCCGCCGTAACGCACGGCGCGGACAAGCCCGCGCGGCTTCATATCCTTGGCATTGAGGGCGAATCTCGTGGCCGGGAGATCGATGACCAGGCGATTGGGGCCGCGCAGCAGGAACCATTTGATGTCGGGCTCGCGGTCGAAATTGATGACGATACGCATCTTGGTGGCATCGCCGGCCATCTTGTAGCTTATGGCACCGAGCGGTGCGTCGGCAGCACGCGAAAGCGGCGAAAAGACCAGGCAAACCAGGATCAGCGGCAGCAGGCAGGCGGTGCGGAAGAACCAGCCTCCATGATGACGGCCCTTGTCTGCGAAGCCTGCCAGTCCCATCTTTCTACCAATCGCTCCCGTTGGCGTCATGCCCGATCGCTTGTCGAAGTGCCCTATTGCTTGTCAAAGTGCTGGCAGGCCGCGAACTCGATTAACGATTGGTATCCAGAGAAGGTTAACCAAGCCTTTTCATGGAAGGCTTGGGACCGGGGCTTCCGCTGCGGAACGGCTTTTTGCCGGCATCGGGAATCGGGGTTGCCTTCCAACCCGCCAAATCATAAAAGCGATGGTGGATCACTGCAATCCTGGAACCGTCCTCCTCCGCAGCTTCCTGCTACAGGTCAGACGCAAGACGGCTCCTTTCGCTTCAGGCGAAGAAGGCATCGGTGATCGCGACGATTTTCGCAGGCGTGCTCCCGTGGCGGGGGAATCGCCTGCGTGAGCAAAACGGCCGGGATTGTCCCGTGCCGGCTCTGTATGAGCAAACAAGCTGGTCCGGTTTTTCCCGGGCTTTGGTTCAAAAGGTTCTGCTGGTGACGATGGCTTCAAGCGCAATCATGGAAAGGTCCGCAACAAACCGCGCCACTACGGCTGCGGGCGGCACCGCCATGGCGCTCAGGCAGCGGCCGGCGGACGTTCAATTGTCCGGCACCCATGTTCCAGGTCCACGGCAGCGGGCAGTGTCCTGCAAGCTGCGGCCGACGGCTGCCGGGAGGAAACGAAATAATGCCCAACAAAATGCTGATAGACGCCTCCCACCCGGAGGAAACACGCGTTGTCGTCGTTCGCGGTAACCGTATTGAAGAATTCGACTTTGAATCCCAGGACAAGAAGCAGCTCAAAGGAAATATCTATCTCGCCCGCGTAACGCGCGTCGAACCTTCCCTCCAGGCAGCCTTTGTCGAATATGGCGGCAACCGTCACGGTTTCCTCGCCTTCAGTGAAATACATCCCGACTACTACCAGATTCCGGTCGCCGACCGTCAGGCGCTGCTGCGTGCGGAAGCACAGGAAGCCCAGGACGAAGAGGACGAGGAAGCCGCCGAAGGCGAGGACCGCCAGAGCCGCGACCGTGGCAAGCGCGGACGCCGGCGCGGCGGCAAGAGCCGCGACCGCGGCGAGCACAGGCGCGAGGCAGGCGCGGCCGACGGTGAGAATGGCGAGAACGGCGAAGATGCCGTCGCAGAAAAGCTGGATGCCGTTGCCGACAACACCATGTCCGACATTGCCGGACAGAGCGAGGGTGCCGCCGGGCAGAGCGATGAAGTCGCCGATAGCGGCGAGACCGAGCCTTCCGAAGGCGGATCGAGTTCCATCGCTGCCAGCGTCGATGCCGATGTAATCTCCGAAGCCGTTCCACAAGTCGAGACAAGCGGGGCAGAGACAAGCGGCGAAGCAACCTCCGAAGACAATGACCGCGGCATGCTGGAAGAGGTGCAATCCTCGCATCCGGACGATCACGAGGTCGAATCGGTCGGCGCCGAGGACGCGCTGGAAGAAGTGCGCAACCGCCGCAAGCCGGTGCGCCGCCAGTACAAGATCCAGGAAGTGATCAAGCGCCGGCAGATCCTGCTGGTACAGGTCGTCAAGGAAGAGCGCGGCAACAAGGGTGCAGCGCTGACCACCTACCTGTCACTGGCCGGCCGCTATTCGGTGCTGATGCCGAACACGGCACGCGGCGGCGGTATTTCGCGCAAGATCACCAATGCGCAGGACCGCAAGCGGCTGAAGGAAGTGGTCGCCGATCTCGAAGTGCCGCAAGGCATGGGTGTCATCCTGCGTACGGCCGGCGAAAGCCGCACCAAGGCAGAGATCAAGCGCGACTACGAATATTTGATGCGGCTTTGGGAAAACGTCCGCAATCTGACGCTGCAATCGACGGCCCCTGCCCTGGTCTATGAGGAAGGCAGCCTGATCAAGCGCTCGGTGCGCGACCTTTACAACAAGGATATCGACGAGATCCTGGTTTCCGGCGAAGAAGGCTACCGCGAGGCCAAGGACTTCATGCGCATGCTGATGCCGAGCCACGCCAAGGTGGTTCAGCCGTTCCGCGACACGACGCCGATTTTTGTGCGCAACGGCATCGAAGCGCAGCTTGACCGCATGCTGCAGCCGCAGGTGACGCTGAAGAGCGGCGGCTACATCATCATCAACCAGACGGAAGCGCTGGTCGCCATCGACGTCAATTCGGGCCGTTCCACCAAGGAGCACTCGATCGAGGACACCGCACTTCACACCAATCTGGAAGCCGCCGAGGAAGTCGCCCGGCAATTAAGGCTGCGCGATCTCGCCGGCCTCATCGTCATCGACTTCATCGACATGGAGGAGAACCGCAACAACCGCTCCGTCGAGAAGCGGCTGAAGGATCACCTCAAGAACGATCGTGCCCGCATCCAGGTCGGCCGCATCTCGCATTTCGGCCTGATGGAGATGTCGCGCCAGCGCATCCGTGCCAGCGTGCTGGAATCGACCATGAAGCCTTGCCCGCATTGCGGCGGCACCGGCCATGTGCGCTCCGATTCGTCGGTCGCGCTGATGGTGGTGCGGGCAATCGAGGAATTCCTGCTCAAGGATTCGCGCAGCCACATCACGGTGCGGACGCCGGCGGCGACCGCGCTCTATGTGCTCAATCACAAGCGCGGCACGCTGGTGGAATTCGAGCACCGCTTCGGCGTGACCATCACCATCGAAGCCGATGACGCGGTCGGTGCACAACACTATGCCATCTTCCGCGGCGCGCTGGCCGAAAAGCCGGAAGGCTTTGTCGAGGCGCGCACGTTCCCGGCCTATGTCGAGCCGGAAGAACCCGAGGACGAGATCGTCATCGAAGAGGAAGACGAGGCACCGGTGCAGGCCGAGCAGCCACGCCCTGCCCAGCAGCCGCAGCAGCCAAGGTCCGGCGAGGACGGCGAAGGCCGCGATCGCAAGCGCCGCAAGCGCCGCAGACGGCGCGGCGGCAAGGATCGTGAACACGGGGATCGTGAACACGGGGAACGTGAACATGGCGATCGCGAGCATGGCGCTGCTGTGGAAGGTGCTTCCGTTTCGGCGCCGATGGACGATGCCTTCGTAGCGGCCGGCGATCAAGGCGCCGAAGCGGAACGTGAAGCGCCGGCCGGTGTTGCCGAAACGGCGGAAGCGGCGGACGACGGTCACGGCAAGAAGCGCCGGCGCGGCAAGCGCGGCGGCAAGCGCAATCGCCGTGAGGACGGCGAGGACGGCTTGGAAGCTGCCCCCGGCGAGCCAGCCGCCATGACGGAAGGTGCCGTGTCGGAAGCAGAGCCCGTAACCGGCGAGCCGGAAGGTGCGCCGCCGGCCGAAGAGCTTGCGGTGCTCGCTCCGGCGAACGACGACATGCCGAGCGCCGAAAAGCCGAAGAAGCCGCGCCGTACCGCCAAGCCGAAGAAGGTTGCGGCGGATGCAGTTGCCGAGATTGCGGGCGCCGAGACATCGGCTGCCGAGGCCGCCTCAGTGGCTTCCGGCGAGACCCCCACGCCGGTTCCGCAGGAGACCGAAGTGGCGGCTGCCGAGGAAACGCCGAAGGTCCGGCCGTCGCGGCGCAAGCCCGTACCGGTGGATGCTCCGGTCGTGCCGGTCGTCTCCTCGATCGTCCCCGACGAGGCAAAGACCGAGGAAGCAAAGGCCGAGGACAAGCCGAAGCGTGCCGGCTGGTGGCAACGGAAGGGCTTTTTCTAAGCTTTTCCGTGCATTAGCCAGACTTTCTGATTAAAAAAAATCCCGCGCTGCCGATCGGCTGCGCGGGATTTTTTGTCCCAATTCCAGGCGACAGGCACCAGAGCGGAATGCATTCAAATTGAATGGGCATTCCGCTCTAACTGTTTGTTTTGCCGCATTTGTGCGGACGCCAAATGATTCCATTTGGCTGCAAAATGCTTATGGCGCGAAGATCGACCAGTTCATCGTCTTCGCCAGTTTTTCCAACGCGATCGAGCCCAGCCTGGAATTGCCGTTGGCATTAAGGCCAGCGGACCAGACGGCAAGCGAGGCGACGCCCGGCACGATCCCCAATATGCCGCCGCCAACGCCGCTCTTGCCGGGAATGCCGACGCGGAAAGCGAAGTCGCCGGAGCCGTCATAGTGGCCGCAGGTCAGCATCATCGCGCCGATGCGGCGGGCGCGCTCTGCCGAGACGACGGAATGCCCGGTCGCCGGGTTCTTGCCGCCATTGGCAAGGAAGCGGCCGGCCAGGGCCAGTTGCCGGCAGCTCATGGCGATAGCGCAATGGTGGAAATAGACGCCCAGCGCCAGTTCCGGCGCGTGATTGAGATTACCGAACGATTTCATGTAATTGGCAAGCGCGAAATTGCGAAAGCCGGTGGCGCGTTCGGACGCCGCGACCTCGCGGTCGATGATGATGGTGTCGTCATCGGCCAGGAACTGGATGAAGCGCAGGATCTCGCCGATCGCCTCGCGCGGCTGATGGCCGGCAAGCAGGATGTCCGAGACCACGATGGCGCCGGCATTGATGAATGGATTGCGCGGAATGCCGTTCTCGTGCTCGAGCTGGACGATCGAGTTGAACGGATTGCCCGAAGGTTCGCGCCCAACCCGCTGCCACAGCGCGTCGCCGACATTGCCGAGCGCCAGCGTCAGCGTGAACACCTTTGAGATGCTCTGGATCGAAAACGCCTCGTCGGCATCGCCCGCGGTCAGCATGCGGCCGTCATTGGTCACCGCGGCAATGCCGAATTTTTTCGGATCAATCTTGCCGAGCTGGGGGATATAGCTGGCGACGTCGCCGCGATCGGTACGCTCCGCCATTTCGGCAGCGACCTCGCGCAACGCATGTTCGAGTTGGGGCGCCTGTTCAAGCTCCGGCATCGTCGGCCCCGCTACTTCAGCCAGCGTTCGATACGCGCCATCGCCTCGACCATGTCGTCGTGGCTGCCGGCATAGGAAAAGCGCATCGTGCGATGGCCCTGCAGCGGATCGAAATCGCGGCCCGGCGTCGCAGCCACATGCGCCTCGGCAAGCATCCGGCGCGCAAACGCCATGCTGTCATTGGTGTGCCTGGTGACGTCGCAGAAGGCGTAGAACGCGCCGTCCATGGGCGCGGCCAAAGCAAAGCCGAGCTCCGGCAGGCGTTGCATCAGGAGCTCGCGGTTCCAGGCATAGCGCGCCTTCACCGCTTCCAGCTCTGGCGTCGCCTTGAATGCCTCGATCGCGGCAATCTGGGACAGTTCGGGCGGCGAGATGTAGAGGCTCTGGGCGATGCGCTCGACTGGCCGCACCAGTTCCTGCGGCAGCACCATCCAGCCGATGCGCCAGCCGGTCATGCAATAATATTTCGAGAAGGAATTGATCACCGTCACATCCGCGCCGAAAGAAAGCGCGGTCGTGTCGGGCGCCGCATAGGCCAGCCGGTGATAGATTTCGTCCGACATGACGGCGATGCCGAGCTCTTGCGCCGTCTCGACCAGCGCCTCGAGATCGCCGGCGGGGATGACCGCGCCGGTCGGGTTGGCCGGGCTGGCGAACAGCACGCCCTTCAGCGGTTTTTCGCGATGCGCGGCTTGCAGGTGCTCGGCATGCAGATAGGCGGCGCCGTCCAACTCGATCTCGGCGATGTCGATGCCGAGCGCGGCCATGATGTTGCGATAGGCAGGATAGCCGGGCGCAGCGATGGCGACGCGGTCGCCTGGATCGAACATTGCCAGGAAAGCGAGGTTGAAGGCAGCCGACGATCCGGTGGTGACGGCTATCCGCTCGGGCGAAACGTCAAGCCCGTAGTGCTCGCCATAATGCGCCGCGATCGCCTTGCGCAGGCCGGCGAGGCCCAGCGCGTCGGTATAGCCGATGCGGCCTGCTTTCAAGGCATTGGCCGCCGCTTCGCGAACCCCGGCCGGCGCCGGATCGGAAGGCTGGCCGACGGCCATGGAAACGACCGGCAGGCCCTTGGCTTTCAGCCGATTCGCCTCGGCCAGGATGTCCATGGCATGGAACGGTTCGACCGCGCCGCGGCGCGAAAGCGAAACAACCATTTTTCAATCCACCACACTTGTCCGCACGTGGCGGCCATGCTGGCCGCGCCGCACAAATGCCCGATTGGTGTGGGGATCACAAGTTCGGTAAGTTTAGGCTGCCGACTTTTCATCCTTCGCCCACTCGTCTACCAGTGGACCTGCCATGTTGAGCCGACCCAAATCGACGATCGCCAGGACAGCGCGCGCCCTCGCGACGCTTTCGCTTGCCGCGGTGGTCGCCATGGCCGGCTCGGTCAATGCCTTTGCGCAGAATGTGCCGGTTGTGCGCGATGCCGAGATCGAGGCGCTGGTGCGCGATTACGCGCGGCCGATCTTCAAGGCGGCGGGCTTGTCGGGCGACGCCATCAACATCGTGCTGGTCAACGACCAGAGCTTCAACGCCTTTGTTGCCGGCCGCCGCCTGTTCATCAACACCGGCGCGCTGATGACGGCCGAAACGCCCAACGAGATCATTGGCGTCATTGCCCACGAGGCCGGCCATATCGCCGGCGGACACCAGCAGAAATTGCGAGAACAGCTCGAGCGCGCCAAGACGATGGCGATCCTGGCGACGCTGCTTGGCGCCGGCGCCATGGTGGCCGGCGCCACCAGCAACAGCCGCGGTCTCGCCGGCGCCGGCATGGGCGTGGTGGCCGGCGGCGGCGAGATGGCGCAACGCAGTATCCTCGCTTATCAGCGCACCGAAGAGATGACCGCCGACCGTTCGGCGATCACCTATCTCAATGCAACCGGCCAGTCCGGCATGGGCATGCTGAAGACGTTTGGCCGCTTCCAGAACGCATTGTCGCTCTCGGGCGCGCAAGTCGATCCCTACAGGATCAGCCATCCGATGCCGCAGGAGCGTATCGCCAATCTCGAAGTGCTGGTGAAGCAGAGCCCTTACGTCGACAAGGTCGACCCGCCGGCACTGCAGCAGCGCCACGACATGATGCGCATCAAGATCGCCGCCTACATGCAGGGCCAGGCGGCGGCGTCGCGATTGATGCGCAAGAACCCCGGCAGCCTCGCCTCACGCTATGGCGACGCGCAGATGACCTATCTTTTCGGCAATCTGGCGTCGGCGCTCACCAAGACCAACGCGTTGATCAAGGAACAGCCGAAAAATCCCTATTTCCAGGAATTACGCGGCGACATCCTGATGAAGGCGAACCGGCCGAAGGATGCGGCGGACGGCTATGCCAAGTCGGTCAGCCTCGATCCGGCGCGATCGGGGCTGTTGCCGGTCTCTTACGGCCAGGCGCTGATGGCGATCGGCACGCAGGATTCGCTGAAGAAGGCAGTGGCGCAGATCAACACCGGCCTCGGACGGGATCGCGAAAACGCCGCCGGATACCGCTACCTGGCACAGGCTTACGGGGAACTCGGCAACATCCCGGCCGCCGAGCTTGCAACCGCCGAAGGGCATTTCTATTCCGGCGACTACAAGAATGCGAAGATCTTCGCCATGCGGGCGCAGCAGAGCATGAAGCGGGGCGAGCCGGGCTGGCTTCGCGCGCAGGACATTATAAACTACGCACCATCAGGTAAGAAGAAGTGAACCTTTCGGACGCAGGCTGCGACCCAGCCAAAGCGAGCGGACCGGAACACGGGCAAGAGGATCGAGGATCATGACCAAGGCAATTCTGCTGGGCACTACCGGAGTGGCAGCGGCTCTCGCCATGCTGGCGTTCGGCTTCGTCGCCGGCAATCCGCAGACGGCGAAGGCCGGCACGGCACAGCTTGCCCAGACGACGTCCTCAGGTACCAAGCTCGACCGTGCCGAAGTCGAAGGCATCGTCCGCGACTATCTGCTGAAGAACCCGGAAGTGCTTCTGGAAGCCCAGCAGGCACTCGAGGCCAAGCAGAAGGAAGAACAGCGCGTCGCCAGTCTCGGCGTCATCAAAGACGCCAAGGACCAGATCTTCAATTCCTCCTTCGACGGTGTTGTCGGCAATCCGAACGGCAAGGTCACCATCGTCGAATTCTATGATTATAATTGCGGCTACTGCAAACGCGCCATCGACGACATGCGCGCGCTGACCAAGGCCGATCCGGACCTGCGCTTCGTACTCAAGGAGTTCCCGATCCTCGGCCCGGATTCGCAGAAGGCGAGCGTCGTCTCGATGGCCTTCCATTTGATGAAGCCGGAGAAATACGGCGAATTCCACAATGCGCTGCTCGGCGGCCAGGGGCGCGCCACCGAGGCGGCGGCAATCAAGGTGGCGCTGTCGCTCGGCGCCGACGAGGCGGCGCTGCGCGAAAAGATGAAGGACCCGAGCATCACCGAGGCCTTCTCCAAGACCTATGACCTCGCCACCAAGCTCGCCATCACCGGAACGCCGTCCTATGTCGTCGGCAACGAGGTGGTGTTCGGCGCGCTTGGCCAGGAAGTGCTGGCCGAAAAGATCGAGGCGGCGAAGGCCGCGCTCTGATCAGCATTCGGGTTTCGATTAGGCTGCGGGTTTCCGGCACGGGCCGTTTTCCGGCTGTTGTGGACGGCGAAAGAACGCACTTGCGCTCTTTTCGCCAGCGTCTATGCCCATTATAGAGGGTCCGGCGCGCCGGCTTAGCCGCGCCGGGAAAGGTCGGCATATTTTGAAAACGGTTTTCGTCCTGAACGGCCCCAATCTCAACGCGCTCGGCAAGCGCGAGCCGGGCATCTATGGCGGCAAGACGCTTGCCGCGATCGCCGACGACTGCAAGCAGGCAGGTGCCGCACTTGGGCTGGAGATCGATTTCCGCCAATCGAACCATGAGGGCGACCTCGTCGACTGGATCCAGGAGGCCGCCGACAAGGCCGCCGCGATCGTCATTAATCCGGGCGCCTACGGCCATACCTCGATCGCCATTCACGATGCCATCCGCGCTGTCGCGCCGCTGCCGGTCGCTGAGGTGCATCTCTCCAACATCCACGCGCGGGAACCATTCCGCCACGTCTCCATGGTCGCGCCGGTCGCCGTCGGCATGATCTGCGGGTTCGGGCCGCTCGGCTACACGCTGGCGCTGCAGGCGCTGGCTGCACGCCTATGACCGGCCAACAAACAGAAGGCTCGAAAATGTCGATAAAGAAGAACGGTGTTGACCAGCAGCTGATCCGCGATCTGGCGGGCATACTGAACGACACCAACCTGACCGAGATCGAGGTCGAGCTGGGCGATCTGAAGGTGCGCGTCTCGCGGCAGGCCCCGGCCGTCCATGCCGTCGCCACAGCTCAGCCGGCCTTTGCCCCGGCAGCCGCGCAGCCTGCGGCAGCGGCCGCGCCGGCGACGCCCGACGTGTCGAAGAACGCCGTTGCCTCGCCGATGGTCGGCACCGCCTATCTGGCAGCGTCGCCCGACGCCAGGCCGTTCATCGAAATCGGCCAGAAGGTCAAGGAAGGCCAGACGCTGCTGATCATCGAAGCAATGAAGACGATGAACCAGATCCCCTCGCCGCGCGCCGGCACGGTGACGGCGATCCTGTTTGAAGATGCGCAGCCGGTCGAATATGGTATGCCGCTCGTCGTGATCGAGTAGAGCCGGGAACAGGCGAAAGATGTTCCAGAAAATCCTCATCGCCAATCGCGGCGAAATCGCCCTCAGGGTGCTGCGCGCCTGCAAGGAGCTCGGCATCCAGACGGTGGTGGTGCATTCGACCGCCGACGCCGACGCCATGCATGTGCGTCTCGCCGACGAGAGCGTCTGCATCGGCCCGCCGCCGTCGCGCGACAGCTATCTCAACATCCACCAGATCGTCGCCGCCTGCGAGATCACCGGCGCCGACGCGGTGCATCCCGGCTACGGTTTTCTGTCGGAGAACGCCAAGTTCGCCGACATCCTCGCCGCGCACAACATCACCTTCATCGGCCCGACCGGCGACCATATCCGCATCATGGGTGACAAGATCGAGGCCAAGCGTACCGCAAAACGCCTCGGCATTCCCGTGGTGCCCGGCTCCGACGGCGCGGTCACCGAGGACAAGGAAGCCAAGCGCATTGCCGCCGCGATCGGCTACCCCGTGATCATCAAGGCGTCGGCCGGCGGCGGCGGGCGCGGCATGAAAGTGGCGCGTAGCGAGGCCGATCTCGAGGTGGCGCTGCAGACGGCACGCTCGGAGGCGGGTGCGGCCTTCGGCGACGACGCAGTCTATATCGAGAAATATCTGCAGAAGCCGCGCCATATCGAAGTGCAGGTGTTCGGCGACGGCGCCGGGCGCGGCGTGCATTTCGGCGAGCGCGACTGCTCGCTGCAGCGCCGCCACCAGAAGGTCTGGGAAGAAGCGCCCTCGCCGGCGCTCAATGCCGAGGAGCGCGCGCATATTGGCGGCGTCTGCGCCAGGGCGATCGCCGATCTCGGCTATTCCGGCGCCGGCACCATCGAATTCCTCTATGAGGACGGCGAGTTCTATTTCATCGAGATGAACACGCGCCTGCAGGTCGAACATCCGGTGACCGAGGCGATTACCGGCATCGACCTCGTGCACGAGCAGATCCGCGTCGCCTCGGGCGGCGGACTTTCGGTGCGCCAGGAGGACATCCGCTTCCACGGCCATGCCATCGAATGCCGCATCAATGCCGAGGATCCGCGCACCTTCACCCCCTCGCCGGGCACCATCACCCATTTCCACACGCCGGGCGGCCTCGGCATCCGTGTCGATTCCGGCGTCTATTCCGGCTACAAGATCCCGCCCTACTACGACAGCCTGATCGGCAAGCTGATCGTGCATGGCCGCAACCGCGTCGAATGCATGATGCGACTGCGGCGCGCGCTCGACGAATTCGTCGTCGACGGCATCAAGACGACGCTGCCACTGTTTCGCGACCTCGTTGGCAATGCCGACATCGCTAATGGCGACTACGATATCCACTGGCTGGAAAAATACCTGGCCGAAGGCGAGTGACACAGGGGCGAAGCGATGACCCGTCCCTACGCACCCGGTTATCGCATCCCGACCGACCTGTTGCTCAAAGCCTATGCCTCCGGCGTCTTCCCGATGGCCGAAAATGCCAATGACCCCGAAGTGTTCTGGGTGCGGCCGGAGACGCGCGGCATCATTCCGCTCGACGGGTTCCACATACCGAAAAGCCTGAGAAAGACCATCCGCAAGGATCTGTTCGAGTTCCGCATCGATTTCGATTTCGAGGCGACGATCGATGCCTGCGCAGAAAGGCGCGAGGAACGGCGGTCGACCTGGATCAACGCACCGATCCGCGAAGCCTATATCGAGCTGCATCGGATGGGCCATTGCCATTCGGTCGAGGCCTGGCACAACGACCGATTGGTCGGGGGGCTCTACGGCGTATCGCTCGGCCGCGTGTTCTTCGGCGAGAGCATGTTCGCCAGGGAGACCGACGCGTCAAAGGCCTGCCTGGTTCACCTCGTCGAACGCCTGAAGGCGCGTGGCTTTGCACTGCTTGATACGCAGTTCACCACCGAGCATCTCAAACGCTTCGGTGCAATCGACGTGCCGCGCGGCAAGTACGAGAAGATGCTGGCCGAGGCGCTGAAGGGCGAGGCCGTGTTTTTTCCATAACCTGGAATGGTTCATCGTTTCACAGAAACGCAATTCCGGACGGAAAGCCGTTCACACTTTCCTGGAATTGCTCTTGCGGCCGGTCAGCCTTTTGCTGCCGTCACCAGCGGCGTCTGTGCGTGGAACATCATCTTCCAGCCATTGACGCGGTGGACATAGCCGGTGCTGACCAGCGCCGCATAGGCTTCGCCATCTTGCCGCGTCGCACGCGCCTCGTAGGTCAGCATGACGATGTCGCTGCCCGGCTCGATGATGCCCTTGAGGTCGATGTCGAGATCGCGCCAGCGGTTCGGGTCCGTGGCAGTTGCGGCCAGATCGGTATTGCTCATCACCCGCGCCATCTGCGGGAAGGCCACCAGGCATTCGGTATCGGCA
The DNA here is from genome assembly GCF_040322975.1 of Mesorhizobium sp. M0074. Classification (NCBI taxonomy): domain Bacteria; kingdom Pseudomonadati; phylum Pseudomonadota; class Alphaproteobacteria; order Hyphomicrobiales; family Phyllobacteriaceae; genus Mesorhizobium; species Mesorhizobium sp. M0074. The sequence goes on along the minus strand of NZ_JAMYUM010000015.1, from coordinate 119,718 downwards.
TTGGCCTTGAAATAGTCGGCGCCGCCGCTCCAGAATCCCCTTTCGATGTCGAGAAGTTCGTTCTTGTTGGCCATCATCATGGCAACCTCCTCCGTAGAGAGGCACCAACGCTCGGGCAACACGGCGGTTCCGCAAGAGGCGGTATCCGCCGCGCGCTGACAGATTCTAGTTGGTTTTGGGGGCGGCGGGTGCTGGCACGTCGGACTTCTGCTTGCAGCCCTTCAGCCAGATATCATAGACGGCATGCTCGACGGCGTTGATCCCGGGGCTTTCGGCAAACATCCAGCCGGTGAAGATGCGGCGTATTTTCCGGTCGAGCGTGATCTCGTCGACCTCGACGAACGAATCCGTCTTCGGCTCTTCGTTTTCGGGCCGCGAATAGCAGATGCGCGGCGTCACCTGCAAAGCGCCGAACTGCACCGTCTCGTCGATGTAGACATCGAAGGTGATGATACGGCCGGTGATCTTGTCGATGCCGGCGAATTCAGCGACTGGATTGGTGATGCGCTCGGATACTGCGGGTGCTGCAGGCGCCACCGACGCGTCCGGCGCAGGCGGCGCCAATTCCTGCGCAGTAGCAAGCGCCACCATAGAAGCGAGAACGACCGCGGTTAATCCGCCCGTCAAAATTCGGCTGAACATGCTCATGCAAGGTCCGGTGGTTTGCGCCCGGGTGATTCTCTTAACGCCAAGGCTAGTTGCTGCTGTCGGATCAGCAAACAGCTAAACAGCAATTGTGGCGACAAAGGACCGCCCTCGTGGGGACCGCCCCCGTGGGGACCGCGCGCGTGTCGCGGCGATCGATCACGAACCAGGCGTCCAGGCGTCGTAGTCGCCCGTCACTTGCGGACGATGCTGGTTGGTCAGCACCGAGCCTTTCGGGCGATAGGCCGCGGGGCTGCCGGTGAGGTTCGGCACATGCGGCTTTTGCCAGTCGCGTGGCTTGTAGTCTTCGCTTGGCGGCGCAACGTCGACACGATGATGGATCCAGCCATGCCAGCCGGGCGGAATCGCCGAGGCTTCCGAATAGTCGCGGTAGATGACCCAGCGACGGGTGCGGCCTTCCGAATCGACGCCGCCCTCGTAGTAGACGTTGCCGACCTCGTCCTGCCCGACCTTCTTGCCATGCCGCCATGTGTGGAAGCGCGTTCCCAATGTCTGGCTGTTCCACCAGGTGAAAAACTGCAGAAGGAAAGTTTTCATTCAAATCCTCGTGGCAAGTCCTTGTAGCAAGTCCTCGCGGCGGCTGCGGCGGCGCCTTTTCCTGCTTATGGCGTCACGGCATTGCGAAGGCAAGGGTCTTGCCGCAACCGGCGAGCAAATGGCTGGCGGCGAAGCGATACGTTCATGCGATCCTCGCGACCGAGCGAAGCAGATGAAATGGGTTGTTGGCAACCTTACGCAGCGTTATTCTAGGAGTTGAAGCTTCGTTGCCTCAAGGACGGCAAATGAGAGGGGCTCATGTCATCGCTGGCGGGCACGGCCGGTCGCGCGTTGCCGCAGGTCGTTGAGGCGATCTACGATTCGATTGCCGACGTCGACCGCTGGCAGGCGACACTCGAGGCCATCTGCAACCTGGCGGAAGGCCAGCTTGCCATGCTCGCCGTCATCGACACGATCAGCAGCTCCGCGCGGTTTTCGGTGTCTTGCGGCGATCCCGCAGTTCTTGAGCCGTTGAAGCATGACTACGGCTCGCAAGTGCCGTTCTATGCGGCGGTTCCCAAGATGGAGATCGACGTGCCGTTCACCGTCGATTCGATCTACGCCCTGCAAGGCCCGGATACGCGACAGAGATGGCTCGAAAGCCGCATCGTGCGCGAATGGGTGCAACCCAACCGCCTGGACGATTTCTTCTGGGTGGCGTTGATGAAGCGGCCGACCCGGATCGGCACGTTGATGGTGGTTACCGACAAGGACAGGCGCCAGATTTCCCGCGAGGATATCGAGCTTGTCTGCCTGTTGGCACCGCATGTGCGGCGCGCGGTGACCATCGGCGACCTGTTCGAGGCCGAGCGGCGCAAGGCCGAAATCTTCCGCTCCATCATCGAAAGCCTCGACCATCCGGTGCTGATCGTCGCAGAAGACATGACCATCATCTTCGCCAACCCGTCAGCCGAAGCGCTGCTCGCCGAAAACATCTCGGTCGCTTGCGTGCGCGGACAGCTTTCGTTCACCTATGCCAACGCCAACGCCGCGATCGGCCGTGCCGTCCAGCTCGGCACGCGCGACGAATTCGCGCTCGGACCTTGCGGCATCAACATTCCCCTGGCCAGGACGGTCGTTCCGGCGGTGGCCCATGTCATGCCGCTGGCGCGGCGTGAAATCTCGGCGCGCATCTCGCAACGCGCCGCCGCAGCGATCTTCATCGCCGCGGCCGGTTCGACACCGACCCCGGCGCTGGACGCCATTGCGGCGCTGTTCGGATTGACCGCGGCAGAAAGGCGCGTCGCCGGTCACGTTGCCGCCGGCCTGACGCGAAAGGAAATCGCCGCGGCCGGCGGCGTCTCGGACGGCACCGTCAAGTCGCAGCTGGCGACGATCTTCGACAAGACCGGTACAGGCGATCAGCGCGAGCTCGAACTGTTGATGCGCGAATTGTCACCGCCGTTGCGCTCCAGTTGATTTTGCTCAGGTTCCCCGGAACCGGCAGCGGTCCAAAAGACTCGGCCGGCAAGTTTTTCAAGCCCTTGAGACCATCGTCCGCAAAATCTGCGAAACGAAACCGGCATCGTTGCAATTCGGCCAAAATCATGGTGCGGTCGTTCGCGGTCCAGAAACGCGGCACTATGCTCGGCTGGAATGAAAATGGTTTCTGGCGCGGATCTCGATCTTTGACACCGACATCTACCGAGCGGCTGCTCCCCTACCTCTTTCTGCTTGGGCTGATCGTAATCGCGGTCGCTTTCCGGCCACTGCTGCCCGTCGACGAAACGCGATATCTCAGCGTCACCTGGGAAATGTATCTGAGCGGACAGATCTTCGTCCCGACGATGAATTTCGCGCCCTATCTGCAGAAGCCGCCACTGCTGTTTTGGCTTATCGACCTTGTCTGGAATATTTTCGGCGCCAGCCGGCCGGCGGCGATGCTGGTCATCTTCGCCGCCTCCTCGCTCGTCATCTGGCTGACGACGGCGTTGGCAAAGACCCTGTTTCCGGGCCGCGACGACATCGCGCGGCGCATCCCCTGGCTGGTTGCCGGAAGCAGCGTGTTCGTCATCTATTCGACGCTGATCCTGTTCGACCTGTTGCTGACGGTCTTCGTGCTCGCCGCGCTGTTGTCGTTGATTGCCTTTGCACGCAGCGGCAACCGCTGGCAGGCCGTTCTGGCCGGGCTGTTCATCGGCATGGGCGTGCTGACGAAAGGCCCGGTGGTGCTGATCCATATCGGCGCGCCCATCCTGTTCTACCCGTTCTGGCGCGACCGGCGGGCGGGACTGACGACACCGAACTTCCTCGCTGGAGTGGGCCTGGCAGTGCTCGCCGCGCTGATTCCGGTGGCGATCTGGCTGGTGCCGGCGACCATCCTGACAAAAGGCAATTTCGTCTACGATCTCGTCTGGAACCAGTCGGCGGGACGTGTCACCGGCAATTTGCGCAATTCGCATGGCCGGCCGTTCTATTTCTATCTGCTGCTGCTGCCCGTCATGTTCATACCGTGGATCTTCATACCCGAGGTGTGGCGGTTGAAGCTGCGCACGCGGATACGCAGCCTGATCGACGCGAAGTCGCCGGATCTGCGCGCCTTGCGCCTGCTGTCATTCTCGTTCGTTGCCGTGTTTCTCGTGTTCAGCGCGATATCCGGCAAGCAGCCTCATTATGTCGTGCCGATGTTGCCGTTCGTGGTCATCCTGTTCGGCTATTTCATGGCGGAGATCCCGCTCGCCAGGCTGAAGAGCTCGGCCATCGTCATGCTTGTCATTTTCGGCATCGGCCACGCGGTGGCATCGGCAACCGCGTTCAAACGCTATGATCTGACGCCGCTCGCCAACTTCATCGACGAGCGAAAGGATGCGGACTGGGCCGTGGCTTTCGACTATCAAGGCGAAGTCGGCTTCCTGGCCCGGTTGCAAAAGCCATTCGAAAGCACCGACAAACCGGAAGAATGGCTTGGCTCGCATCCCAGCGGCTATGTCATCGACAAGGTTTCCAAGGATCCCGGCACTGCAGGGCAAATCGCGTTCCGGCTTCGCGTCGAACGCGGCTATCTCGTCGTGCTGAAGGGACAGCATTGACGATCGTCACCGGTATGCGAGTTCGTCCCCCGCGCGGGAGATGAAGGCGTTGCTGCTTCGTGGTTCCATCGCTCGATAGAACCGGGAGGTATTCATGCGCAAGCTCATCTCGACGACGCTTTTTGCCTTATCGCTCGCTGTGGCCGGCCTTGCCGCCGATCCGGCATGGAGCTTCAAATGTCAGTCCGGAACGATTGGGCAAGGCAGTTGCTCCTGCTCCGGGACCGCCGACTGCACCGATATGCGGCATTCCAAAATGTGCAAGGGCGACCTGAACTGCGGTTCGGGCAAATGCTCCTGCACGGCCGCATTGGTAGTCGACCCCGGCCCGAAAACCCCCAAGCCCAAGGTCGTCGCGCCGATGGCGACAACCAAAGGCGTCGTGAAGCAGTAGATATCCAATCCGAACGGACGGCGGCTCGACGTCGCTGGGCCGGCCCGATGTTTCGCAGTTCATCCCCCGTGCGGGCGATAAACCGCCATCGAACAAATGCTGCTGTCTAGCCGGAGGGTGGTTTCCAACGACAGAGCGAGGATACCATGTTGAAAGCCTGCACGATGCTGTTCTTCTGCCTGATGGCGGCCACCGCGGCCGCCCAGCCGCCGCCTTCGGGGCCGCCGGTTCCCAGTGCGGCACTTGCCTCATGCAACGCCACACAATCGAACAGGCCCTGCAAAGCCGAACTCGGCGTGTTCCTGATCACCAACACCGTCCGCAACCTGGCGCAAGCCAAGGTCGACGCCACCAACGCACAGCTGGCCGCCCAGGGACGATCGTCACGCGCATCGATCGAATCGCTGAAGCAATGGCGGCCGTCGCGCTTTGCGACGCAGATGCTGAACCAGCCGAACAGCTGGTTTGTCAAAGTTCCTTACATCCTGACCATCAAAGTCTCGATCCCGGTGACCTCCGACCGCCACATCGGCATTCCCATAGACGTCAACGTCTTCTGCAGCGGCTGGCAGACCGATTCCAGCCAGGTCATCATCCGCTCGCAACCCGGCCCGGCGAGCTTCGAGGGCGGCAACATCCTCGAAGACGTTTTCAACGTCGGCAATTACATCGACGCTCAGGTACGCAGCTCGTTTTCGGCACCTCTGCCGGTGACGACGCCGATTCCAAATTCGAAATGCTCGGCAATAGACGGCTCCGATGCCGGCACGCAGGCCACCGGCGATGATCTCATCTTCTGGACGGTTCCGCGGCGCAACCTGGTGGTGACGGACGCCATAGCCAAGCCGACGGTTGAAGTGACCTTCGACAGCCTCACACGCCTGCCAGCCCGCGACTTCCACAACAATGTCGTCTATGCGGAATCCGAGGCCATAAACCTCAACGTCTATGCCAATGATGATGGCCGTCAGAAGGCGCTGACGATGCGCGAAGGCGACGTGGCTGCGCTGAACCTTCCCGTAGTACGGCTGGACGCGCGAAAATACGATTCGCTGGTCGTCATCGGCAATGTCGACCAGCCGCCGAACGACCCCAGAGACAGCGCCTTCGCGGTAGCGGCCAAGACTGCGGGATTCGGTGCCGGTTCCAAGATCATGCAGATCCCGAAGTGGTATTCGAGGCCGCCGGACCAGTTCAATCACAAGCCTACATGGATCAGAGTTCCGGGCTATGAGCTGCACTATACGGTGCGCTATCTCAACAGCGGCGGGCTGGCCGTCGACGGTGGAGCCAGTACGGTCCGGCCTCCAAAAGTCGCCGTTCCGATAAAGACGCTCATCAAGCCGAAAACGCCCTGACGCGGCCGCTCGCGGATGACGGCGGCGGTTCAGACCGCTGCCGCCTTCCCCCGCGCGGCAGATGCGGCAGCGCCGGCATCATGGCCTGATCTTGCCGGAACAAACGCGCCGCTGCGCCACGAGCGAGCGGCGCCATCGATGGAGACAAACGATGCTGCACCTTCCTCACACCATGCCCGCCGTCAGGATCATTGCGGCAATCTCGCTGCTTGCCTTCCCGAACTTCCTGCCGCCGGTCACGAGCCCGGCGAACGCGCTGCCGGTCAGCCAATCCTGCAGGATCACCACCTATTACAAGACTGCGGCAAAGGCGACGGAGGTTGGCGTGCGCTCGACGTGCCAGGGCGTCAAAAAATGGGGTGTCACCTCGAAATATTGCGAGGTGGAAAAAATCGAAGCCGCCACGCCCCCGCACACGTCGGGTGGAGGCGGCAGCCTGCCGTGCGAGTTTCTCGCTGCCGGCTGCTCCAACCTGCCTGAGAAACGCAACTGAGCGTCAGGCGAACGAGCTATCCGAGTTGCTTCTCCAAAACCAGCGCCGGCAAGCCCGAGGCGCCGCCGCAATCGGCCGTGTTGCCGGCGGGCAAGAACCCTCGCGAGCGGTAAAAGGCGATGGCCGGAGCATTTGCTTCCTCGACCTCGACGCGCAGCGTCCGGACCTCCGGAAAGCTGGCCTCGATCTCGTCCAGCAGCGCCTGGCCGATGCCTTGCCTCTGCCAGGCCGGATGCACGTAAAGCTGGTTCAGCATGACGATCCTGGCATCCGTGGTGGCGGCCGCGAAAGCCATGCCGCCGATGCTTTTGCCGTCGTCGGCGACCAGGAACTCCGAGTTCGGCCGCGTCAGCCGTGCCTTGAGCGCGGCGATCGAATGCCATTCATCGGTGATTTCGGTAACCCGCGCCGCGCCATAGATGGCGTCATAGGTGGCATGCCACGTCTCGATCAGCAACGCGCGCACCGCCGCCAGATCGCGCTCGCCGGCGGTGCGGACGAACATCCTACTCGATCCCGAGCCTGGCCTTGACCAGCTCGTTGACCGCCTGCGGATTGGCCTTGCCGCCGGTCGCCTTCATCACCTGGCCGACGAACCAGCCGGCCATGGTCGGCTTGGCGCGCGCCTGTTCGACCTTGTCCGGGTTGGCCGCGATCACCTCGTCCACCGCCTTTTCGATGGCGCCGGTATCGGTGACCTGCTTCATGCCGCGGCTTTCGACCAGCTGACGCGGATCGCCGCCCTCGTTCCAGACGATCTCGAACAGATCCTTGGCGATCTTGCCGGAGATGGTGCCTTCCTTGATCAGGTCGATGACCGCGCCAAGCTGGTCGGGCGAAACAGGAGCGTTTTCAATATCCTTGCCGGCCTTGTTCAAGGCCCCCAGGAGGTCGTTGATGACCCAGTTGGCGGCGAGCTTGCCGTCGCGCCCGGCCGCCACCTTCTCGAAATAATCGGCAATCGCCTTTTCCGAAACCAGGATCGAGGCGTCGTAAGTCGACAGGCCGAGCGAGGTGATCAGCCGCGCTTTCTTGGCGTCGGGAAGTTCCGGCAGGTCCTTTGCCAGCGAGTCGACATAGGCCTGGTCGAATTCCAGCGGCAGAAGATCGGGATCGGGGAAATAGCGGTAGTCATGCGCTTCTTCCTTGGAGCGCATCGAGCGCGTCTCACCCTTATTGGGGTCGAACAGCCGCGTTTCCTGCTCGATCCTGCCGCCGTCCTCGAGGATGGCAATCTGGCGGCGCGCTTCATAGTCGATGGCCTGGCCGATGAAACGGATCGAGTTGACGTTCTTGATCTCGCAGCGCGTGCCGAATTCGCCGCCGGGCCGCCGCACCGAGACGTTGACGTCGGCGCGCAGCGAGCCTTCGTCCATATTGCCGTCGCACGTGCCGAGATAACGCACGATGGTGCGCAGCTTGGTGACATAGGCCTTGGCTTCATCGGCGGAGCGCATATCCGGCTTGGAGACGATCTCCATCAGCGCCACGCCGGAGCGGTTGAGATCGACATAAGACATCGTCGCATGCTGGTCGTGCATCGACTTGCCGGCATCCTGCTCCAGGTGCAGGCGCTCGATGCCGACCTCGATGTCCTCGAATTCGCCCTGCCGGTCCGGGCCGACCGAGACGATCACCTTGCCCTCGCCGACGATCGGCTGCTTGAACTGCGAGATCTGGTAGCCCTGCGGCAGGTCGGGATAGAAATAGTTTTTCCTGTCGAAGACCGATTTGTGGTTGATCTCGGCCTTCAGGCCCAGCCCGGTGCGGATCGCCTGCTTGACGCATTCCTCGTTGATGACCGGCAGCATGCCGGGCATCGCCGCGTCGACCAGGCTGACATTGGCGTTGGGCGCGGCGCCGAAAATGGTCGAGGCGCCGGAAAACAGCTTTGCCTGCGAGGTCACCTGCGCGTGGACCTCGAGGCCGATGATGATCTCCCAGTCGCCGGTGGCGCCGGGAACCAGGCGCTTGGCGTCGGGCGTGCGGGTATCGATGATGCTCATAAGGGCCTGCATATTGAAATTGCGGATATGCGAGAACGCATATTTTGATGTGCAACTTCGCTAGTGCAAACCGCCAAAAGAGACAAGCGCAAAGCCGCACGCGCCGACGCGGCACAGGCCCGCACCTGCCGCGACGAACTGCGATAGCAGCTTGAAAAATCGAACTGCCGGCAACCCGGCCGCCGTCACCTATGCCGTGGCGATATAGGCCCTGATCTCCTCGGCCTCGCGCTCGACATCCTCGATGCGGCGCTTGACCACGTCGCCGATCGACACGATGCCGTCGAGCAGCCCGTTCTTCTCCACCGGCAGATGGCGGAAGCGGCCCTTGGTCATGATCTCCATGACCTCGTTGACGGTGTGGTTCTCATTGCAGATCTTCACCTTGGGCGTCATCGCCGAGCGGACGGCAAGGTCGAGCGCCGCCGCCCCCTCCTTGGCGAGAACCCGCACCACATCGCGCTCGGAAAGAATGCCGACGATCTTGTGATCGCCGTTGGTGATGACCAGCGCGCCGATCCTGTGTTCGGAAAGCATGCGGATGGCTTCGCTGAGCTTTTCGTTCGGCCCGAGCGTCACCACGTCGTGGCCTTTTGCCTCGAGAATTGCCTTAACAGTCATGGCGTCCTCCTCTGCATTTCCTGCCGGCTCCTGCCCTGGCCGGCTTTCCCTGGGATGAACATCGTGCGCCGCGATCGGTTGCTTTTCAAGTGCGGCGGTCTCAGGTCTCCGGCTCGTCCGCCTGCCGGGGCACCTGCTCTCGCCGATCAAAAAACCGCAGGCCGAAGAAGCCGGCAAGAAAACCGCCAATATGGGCTTCCCAGGCGATCTGGCCGTCAATGCCAGGCGCCAGGCCGAAGAGGCCGGTCGCGAGGTTGATCACCATCCACATGGCGAGAAAGGTGACGACGCCGCGCGAGCGCAGCACCGCCGCCATCGGCAAAGGCCGGCCGGCGAAGGCGGCCTTGCCCGACGAGCGGTCGATGCGGAAGCCGTAGCGTGCCGCGGCGCCCATCATGCCGGAAATCGCGCCGGAGGCGCCGACCAGCGGGGCCTCGCCAAGCGGGTGCATGGCCCAGAACAGCGCCACCGCCGCCAGTCCGGTCGCGGCGAAGAACAGGCTGAAGCGCAGCGCGCCGAAGCGGTTGGCCAACGGTGAGCCGAAGGCCGCGAGCCACACCATGTTGATGGCAAGATGGGCAAAGCCGCCATGCAGGAAGGCATAGGTAAAAGGGCTCGAAAACGCGAAGAAATCCAGATCGAAGCGGCCGGAATAGCGGATCGGGACAAAGGCAGCCCGGACAAGCAGTTCGAAGTCCTGGTCGTCGGTCAGCCAATAGACCCGGATCAGATGGACCGCGACGCAGATGCCGATCACCGCCAGCACCACGGGCGGCAGGTTGAACACCGGTTCGCGGCGCTCCGGTTCGCGGGCGACAGGCCCGCTCTCGCCCTGCTCGATCTCCGGTGGGCTTTCTGGGTCGCTCATATGGCTTGCACTCAGTCGCTGGATTGGACTTGGCGAGCATGTAGATCACGGCCAACCGAATCACAAACGGCGAATCAGCAGCCCCGAATCAAAAAAAGAAGCCGTCCAAGGTTTCCCTTGAACGGCTGGTCGAGCCCCCTTGCTCCCCCTGAACTCTTGACTGAAGTGCTGCCGATCGTCGCAAAACGACCGCTTCTGGAGTGGTTTTGGTGTGCCACAGGGCTGGCAGGCGCGCAACGTAAACCAGTTGTTAACCTTAACCGCCCCGACCCGTGAACAAGTATTAACGATGCTGGCACGCATCCTGCTCCGCAACGCATGTAGGTCTTCGGAGGGCGCCCTTCTGTTCACCGATGGGACATCAGAAGACAGAATGCGCGGAGCAGCATTAGCATGAACCAGACCGGATCGATCACGCTGTTCCATTATTGGAACCGGTTGCGTGACGGACGCCCTGCCCCGAAACGCTCGGAAGTCGAACCGGCCGATATCAAGTCGCTGCTGGCCGACACGTTCATCCTGGAAAAGGACACGCGCGGCGAAGCGGTGTTCCGGCTGGCCGGCACCAGGCTCTGCGCGGTCTATGGCCGCGAACTCAAGGGGTTTTCATTCCCTTCACTGTGGCGCGAGAAGGACCAGCGACTGATTTCGAAGCTGACCGATGGCGTCTTCGACCTGAAATCGGTGATGCTCATCACCTATGAGGGTTTCAGCCGCAACGGCCGGTCCAACAGGTTCGAGCTGCTCGCGCTGCCGCTCGACGGCGGTGTCGAGAGCCCGCGCTGCCTCGGCGTGATAAGCGCCGTCGAAAAACCCTTCTGGCTGGGTGCCGACCCGGTTCTCGACGCCTTGATCGATTCGATCCGTGTCGTCGATCCCGACAAGGAGCCGATGTTCCTGAAGAACCGGCCGGCGATAGAGGTTCCCTCGCTCGCCCCATCGGAATTCGACCCGCCCGAGACGATTTCGGCGCTCGGCCAGGCTCGCCGCATCCGTCACCTGGTCGTCTTCGACGGCGGACGCGAGGAATGATGCCCAAAGCTTAAAGCAACAGCGCCGGGCTTTCCCCTTTGTTAACCTGCTTTGTTGTAGTTTTCCGCTGAAATTCCCCGCATCCATGCGCGGAATGCCGAACGGGGTATGGCAGTGATGAGGTCAGCGGCGGTCGACCATGCGCCGTCCCAAGCTGAAAGGCGTAACTTTCAGCGCGTCCGCGTGAAAATTTACGGACGCTTCATGCTGGAAGACCGCACCGAACATCCCTGCCAGGTGGTCGACATGTCGCCCGGCAACGTTGCGCTGCGCACCGAGCGCGCCGGCCTGGCTGGCGAAAAGGTCATTGCCTACATCGATCACATCGGCCGCATCGAAGGCGTCATCACCCGCACACTGCAGGATGGCTTTGCGATGACCGTCATCGCGTCGGAGCGCAAGAGGGACAAGCTCGCCGCGCAACTGACCTGGCTTGCCAACAAGCACGAGCTCGACCTGCCGGAAGACCGCCGCCATGAACGCGTCGCACCGCGCAACCCGACGAGCGTGCTGCAGCTTGCCGACGGACGCCAGTACCAGTGCCGCATCATCGACCTGTCGCTGTCGGGCGCGGCGATCGAGATCGACGTCAAGCCGGCCATCGGCGTCCAGGTGACGCTGGGCACCATGCGCGGCCAGATAGTGCGGCATTTCGAAGATGGCCTCGCCATCGAGTTCGCCGTCATCCAGCGGCCGGAAACGCTCGATACCGAATTCAGCTCATCGCGCGGCTGACGCGGAAGCGTTAGCACTATCGGGAAGAGATGCTGGCGATCCTTCGCGCCCCCCTCTGTCCCGCCATCCTGGCTGTTCGAACGGTGCGACGAAGCATGGGAACATGCCCGGCTGGAATCCTTAAACAATTCTATATTCAATTGCGTCAAATTTTATGTTTATTCTATTGGCGTTTTACTTAATGTCTACTTCGCACTTTTGCGTCAAATAAATCCAGTCGTGTCATTGTCTCCTCAAACGGGGAGACTGAATAATGAACAGGATGAGGGGCAAGCTGTTGCTGGCGGCAATAGCGATGCAGCTTTTCGGTTGGGGGACTGTAAACGCGGCGGAGCCGGCCTTCATGCACACCGGCGGCCGCACCACGCAGCCGGTCGGACACTACGAATTGTGCCAGCAGCTTCCGCAGGAATGCAATCAGAGGACGCCTGGCCGGGCACCCGTCGAGCTGACCCGCAAGCTGTGGGCAACGATCGTCAAGGTCAACAATTCGGTCAACAGCAGGGTCGCGCCGCGCACCGACATGGAAATGTGGGGCAAGGAGGAAGTCTGGTCCTTTCCCAATAGCGGCTTCGGCGACTGCGAGGACTATGCGCTGGAAAAGCGCCGCGAGCTGATGAGCATCGGCGTGCCGGCCGGCGATCTGCTGATGACGGTGGTGCGCCAGCGCAATGGCGACGGCCATGCGGTGCTGACCGTGCGCACCAGCCTTGGCGAGTTCATCCTCGACAATCTCCAGCCCAAGGTGCTGTCCTGGACCAATACCGGCTACACCTACCTGAAGCGCCAGTCCGAGCGGAATTCCGGCGCCTGGGTGACGATCAACGACGGCCGCTCCGACGCGGTCGCCAGCGTCCGCTGAGGACGCCAAGGCATGTCGCCCAAAAGCGCGTAGCGGTTTTGGGATAACGACATGCATAAAGCAGAGGTTAAGTGCGTCGCATGACTTCGCGCTTTAGGAGAAACCCGGTCGAGTCCCCACCCTCCCCGTCCCCAACGACCGGGTTTAAGGAGCCGGCCCCGTCCCCGGGCCGGCTCCACCATTTCCGGGCTTGCGATAGGCGGCCTTCACTGACTGGCGCTACACTTTCCTCAGCCCCGCCCTGAACCTCTTCCCGTTGGCCACATAATGCGCGGCCGAGGCGCGCAGCCTGGCGACTGCGGCCTCGTCGAGCATCCTGACGACGCGCGCGGGCGAGCCGACGATCAGCGAATTGTCGGGAAATTGCTTGCCTTCGGTGACCAGCGCACCGGCGCCGACCAGCGAGTTGTTGCCGATCTTCGCGCCGTTCAGCACGATGGCGCCCATGCCGATCAGGCTGTTGTCGCCGATGGTGCAGCCATGCAGCAAGGCGCGATGGCCGATCGTGCAGCGTTGGCCGACGGTCAGCGGAAAGCCGGCGTCGGTGTGCATGATTGTGTGCTCCTGCACATTTGTGTCGGCGCCGATGACGATCGGCTCATCGTCGCCGCGGACGACGACGCCGAACCAGAAGCCGGCATTGCGGCCAATGCTGATATTGCCGATCAGGGTGGCATCGGGCGCGATCCAGTTGCTGTCGGCGTCCTCGAAGGCGGGCGCTTTTCCGTCAATCGCGTAGATCGGCATTGCTGTCTCCAGATCGTCTCACACCGACAAGCTGCCAGACCCTAGAAGCGAAGCCGCCCAGGACGCAATGGCGATCACCACCATGCCCAGCGCCAGCGCCCAGATGGTCGCCGTACAGCCGCAGGAGATCAGCCCCAGCACCGAGATGCGACGCTCGCGCCAGGCGTCCAGCGCCTCGTTGGCGAACATCAGCGGCCCGGCGCAAGCCGTCGTGGCGAGCGAGCGCAGCATGTGCTTCGACGATACATAGGGCTGGACGAAGGCAAGCCTACGGCCGGCGATCAGCTCCATCACCGATCCGGTCAGGCCGCAAGCCGTCAGCCCAGCCATAAAACTGAATATGATTTGTTCGACCGGGCCCATCTTTACCCTCCGTTTACCATGAAATCGCACAGTCGCCCGCAAAGCTGCGAAGCAAGAGCCGTGCGCGCCGAGATGTGCCGTTCAGGTACACCCGATGGGACGGCAAATGAGGATCGCGATGAAGCAGGCAGCCGCCACAGAGGGCCCGCAACTCAGCGTCGTCGATTCGACGCTGATGAAGCGAGTGTTTTATGCGTTCGCGACGCTGGCGCTGCTTTCGGTGGCGATCAGCCTTGGCGGCAAATGGTTCGGCCGCTCGATTGCCATGGCCGGGTACACCGACGACACCACGGTCCACAAGGTCGTCATCGGCAACAACGTCATCGCCGTGCCGGCCAATGTCATCCGCTTTGCCCAGGCCCGGCGCGACGGCATCGCCTCGCGACTCGACCTCTATCTGCGCTATCCCGAGATGGACGGCTACAGCGAGGCTGCCCGCAACGACTTCAACCACACCGGACCCAGCAAGGACATCGTCTTCCTGTCGTTCGAGCCGCAGATGATGTCGCGCGACATGAGCGGCCGCTTCGCGCCGATCTACAGCGCGCTGATCGCCAAGCCGGGTACGCCCGGCCCTGGCGGCACCACGCTTTACGCCTTCAGCGAAAAATCAGGCTATCTGAACGAAGTGCTGGCGGTCGCCGATCGCCCCGGCAAGGATCCGTTCGTCGCACGCTGCCTGAGCGGCCCGAGCTCGGACGAATCGCTGGCGCCCTGCGAACGCGACATCCTGGTCGGCGACAATCTCAGCCTTACCTACCGCTTCCCCCGGGAATTCCTGGGCGACTGGCAGGGGCTCGACGCGGCGATTTCGGGCGAGGCGGCACGTGTGCTGAAGACCGGGCGGTAAGCAACGAAACGAGCCGTTCCGTAGCGATCCTTCGCGCCCCTCTCTGTCCTACCGGACATCTCCCCCACGAGGGGGGAGATCGGCCGTCATCTTGGCTTTCGCCAGTCTCCAATGTTGCAGGAAGAGTGCAGCGCCGAGGCTGCCAATCTCCCCCCAGGTGGGGGAGATGGGCGGCAGGCCAGAGGAGGGCGCTGTCCCGCCGCCGTCCTGCAAGGTTCCGTACCGCCGCAGCGCTTGAGGGGTAGCGGCCAGCTAAACTCCCAACTCAGGCCAGATCGATGTCGAGGATCGCCATCGAGAAATTATAATCGCCGTCGTCCTCGTCCTTGAAGACGATGCCAAGGAACTCGTCGCCGACATAGACCTCGGCCGAATCTTCCTTGCGCGGCCGCGCCTTCACTTCGAGTTTGGGGTTCTGGAAGGTGCGCTTGAAATAGGCGTCCAGCTTTCTGATTTCGTCCGGCTTCAACAGTCTTCTCCGATCGTCGGCTTCTTCGTTTGAGCGCGCTTCTGGCACGTCGACAATGGCCATGTAAAGGCAAGCCGGCGAGAGAACACGGGCAATCGCCTCAGGTTTGCGCTGCCCCTCATCGCCCTGCCGGGCACTTCTCCCCGTATAGTGACGGGGAGAAGGCCGCCTTCGCAAAAAATTTCGCCAATCTCCAGCGTTACAGAAACAGTGCCGAGGCCGCAGTCAGCCCCTTCTCCCCGTCACTATACGGGGAGAAGATGCCGGCAGGCAGATGAGGGGCAGCGCCGACATTGATAGTTGGTCCGACGCGACAAGCCCCTGCCCGAGCACTCAGATGTCGAAGCTGACGACGTGGTCCATCGTCTGCGATGGCAACAGCTGGTCCATCTGCCGCGAAGGCTGGTCGCAGCCGGTCTCGCCGACGACGCGGGCCGGCACGCCGGCAACCGTCTTGTTGTGCGGTACCGGCGACAGCACCACCGAGCCGGCCGCGATCTTCGAGCAATGGCCGATCTCGATGTTGCCGAGGATCTTGGCGCCGGCGCCGATCAGCACGCCGTAGCGGATCTTGGGATGGCGGTCGCCGCCGGCCTTGCCGGTGCCGCCCAGCGTCACGCCGTGCAGGATCGACACGTCGTCCTCGATCACCGCCGTCTGGCCGACGACGAGGCCGGTGGCGTGGTCGAGGAAGATGCCCTTGCCGATGCGGGCAGCCGGATTGATGTCGGTCTGGAACACCGAGGACGACCGGCTCTGCAGATACAGCGCGAAGTCCTGGCGGCCCTGGTTCCACAGCCAATGCGCCAGCCGGTGCGTCTGGATGGCGTGAAAACCCTTGAAGTAGAGCACCGGCATGATGAAGCGGTCGCATGCCGGATCACGGTCGTAATAGGCCTGGATATCGACGCGCACCGTCGTCGACCAGTCCTTGTCGTCGGCCGCCATCGCCTTGAACGTCTGGCGGATGAGGTCGGAGCCGATGTCCTGATGGGCGAGGCGCTCGGCCAGCCGGTGAATGACCGCTTCTTCCAGGTTTTCCTGATTGAGGATGGTCGAATAGAGGAACGCCGCCAGCAGCGGATCGCGGTTGACCGCTTCCATCGCTTCGTCGCGGATCGAACGCCAGATCGGATCTACCGGCTGCACCCTGGTGGGACGGGAAATCGTAACGCTGTTCATCTGATGTCTCCGGCCATCCAATGTCTCGGCCATCCAATGTCTCGGTTGGCGGCTTGCCTATTCTCCGGCCGCACCTATAAGCCAGATCATAGCACGGGTGAACTCAATTTTCCTTAGTGCTTCGTGAAATGGATTTGGTTGGCGGAATTTCAAGCAGCCATGGAAAACGCAACCTTGATGGACGAGACCCTGAAGCGCGAGCTTTCCGCGCTCTATGAGGCCGAAGATCGCCACTACCACGACCTTGGCCACATCGAGGCGACGCTGGCGCTGGCCAATGATTACAAGGCGTTGTTGCATGATCCTGAAGCAGTCGAGGCAGCGATCTGGTTCCACGACGCGATCTACGACAGCCGCGCCAAGGACAATGAGGCGAGGAGTGCCGCACTTGCCGAGGAAAAGCTCGCCGGCCGCGCCGATGCACAACGCATCGGTCGCATCGCGGCGATGATCACTGCCACTGCCGGCCACGAATTGCCGCCCCTTGGCGACCAGCATTCGGTTCGTGACGCGGCGCTGTTCCTCGACATGGACCTGGCGATCCTGGGTGCTGCGCCCGACGTGTTCGACGCTTATGAACAGGCGGTCCGCCGCGAATATAAGTGGGTCGATGAGCCGATGTGGCGGGCCGGCCGTGCCGCAGTCCTGAATGGCTTCCTCGCCCGCCCGCATGTCTTCCACAGCAAGGAGTTCCGCCGGCGCTTCGAAACCCAGGCCCGGCATAACATGGCGCGCTCGCTCAGGGCGCTGGGGCACAGCCCGCGCCGATCGTAGCCCGACGCGTCGGCCACTTGCGTCCGGA
Source organism: Mesorhizobium sp. M0074 (assembly GCF_040322975.1). Lineage (NCBI taxonomy): Bacteria > Pseudomonadati > Pseudomonadota > Alphaproteobacteria > Hyphomicrobiales > Phyllobacteriaceae > Mesorhizobium > Mesorhizobium sp. M0074. The sequence goes on along the minus strand of NZ_JAMYUM010000015.1, from coordinate 102,704 downwards.
AGATTTGCCCGAAATCACGTAAACGCGCCTATGGTCGATGCCATGGCCCACAGCATAAACACCCCGGCGGCAAGCGACGCGCCGTTGACCACGATGCCAGCCAGGCCGAGCAAACGATTGTCGTTTGGACGACCCAGCGCCATCAGCCCGAAGACCGCGCCGGTAAGATGCGCCAATGGCCCGACCAGGAAAAATACCGCCATGAAGAAGCCTGTCACACTGTGCTGGATAAGCACGGACGCGTCGCTCGGCATTGCCATCAACGCGGTGATCGCCATCGCGCCTGCCACCAATGCAGCCAGCGCTAGAACAACGGACCATTCGCCGAACCTGCTTTTCGCAACGACGCCCAGCAAAGCGGCGTCGCTTCTTCCCCATTGTGCCATCGTACCCTCTGCCCCTCGTTCAGCGCGTGGCGGGTTTGAACCGATCCACGCGTGACGCTTAGTTACCCCCGTAGAGTTGCAAAACCGCTAAGAACCCCAGCTTCAGGCCCAATGGCCGCTTTTGGGGAGCCATCCGTCAAAACCGATGCTCGGCATAAAACTCCAGCACGCGCTGCTTGAAGGTCTTGTCGCCGACCGCCAGCATATGGTCGCGGCCTTCGATGTGAAAAGCCCTGGCGTTGGGCATCAAAGCGGCGAGTTCATCCGGCGAGCCGCCGATGTCGTCCTTGGTTCCCACCGCAATCAAGGTCGGCTGGGCAATGCGGGCAATGTCGGCCTCGCTCAGCAATTCGCGTGAGGTGGCGATGCAGGCGGCGAGCGCCCGGCGATCGCTGCGGGTCTGATCGGCGAAGGCGCGGAACGAGCGGCCGCGCGGATCGCTGGTGCCTGCCGGATCGTCGGCCAGAAGGGCGTCGGCTATCGGATCCCAGTCGCCGACGCCGTCGACCATGCCGACGCCGAGACCGCCGAAGACCAGCGTCGCCACCTTCTCCGGGTCGGAGAGCGCCAGGAAGGCCGATATGCGCGCGCCCATCGAATAACCCATGACATGAGCGCGTTCGATGCCGAGATGGTTCAAAAGCGCTGCCGCGTCCGACGCCATTTTTGCCGGCGTGTAGTCGGCTTCGTCATAGCTCTTCGACGACGACCCATGGCCGCGATTGTCAAAGGCGATGGCACGGTAGCCGGCGTCGTTCAGCGCCTTGAACCAGCCGGGCGACACCCAGTTGACGTAATGGCTCGAGGCAAAGCCGTGGATCATCAGCACCGGATCGCCCTGCCCCGATGCCGGCTGGCGGTCAAGGAAAGCAAGGTCGAAACCGTCATGGGAGAAGAACTGCATCGGCCGAAGATCCTGCCCGCTCAGTCGGAATCGACACTCGGCGCATCGCCCTTGTCGGGCGGCGGCATGGCCGGCCCCGGCGCCGTGCCGATGGCCGGATGGCGCAGCAGGTCGCCGTCCTCAATGCCCTTTTTGGCGGCGGTGCCTGCCTTGAGCTCGAGTACGAAGCGCACCGGCTCGTCCGGCGAGATGATCGCCTCCGACTGCGGCTCGCCTTGCCTGATCGCCCGGATCCGGCCGTCCTGGCCGACGAAGACCAAGTCGAGCGGCATCGGCGTATTCTTCATCCAGAAGCTCACATCCTGCGGCGCACCGAACACGAACAGCATGCCGTGATTGTCGGCCATGTGGTGGCGGAACATCAGGCCGGCCTCGCGCTCGGCGGGCGTGTCGGCGATTTCGACCGAAAAAGAACGCTCGCCGGCCTTCGTCACCGCGACCAGCGGCGCCGGGTCGACGGGAAGGATCATCGCCTTGCCGTCGGCGGAACTCGGTTGCTGAAAATAGAAGAACGCACTTGCGGCGACGATGAGGAAAATCCCGGCGCAGAGCGCGCCCGCCGTCAGCCGGTTCCTGTGAGCCATATGAAATCCTCGGCCGGAACTAATGCGAGACCGGCAAGGTACCCATATCGGGGTGAATTTCGGCAGCCATAAGGCCTTTGTCGCCGCGTCCGAAGCGGACCAGCACCACCTGGCCCGGCCGGAGTTCGGTGATGCCGTAGCGGCGCAGCGTCTCCATGTGGACGAAAATGTCCTCGGTGCCCTCGCCCCGGGTCAGAAAGCCGAACCCCTTGGTACGGTTGAACCATTTGACCAGCGCCCGTTCGAGGCCGCTTTCCGGCGTCACCGCGACATGGGTGCGCTGCTCCTGTAGCTCCGCCGGATGCACCGCCGTGGTGACATCCATCGAGAGCACGCGGAAGGCCTGCAGCCCGCGCTCGCCCTGCTTGACCAGGCAGACGACACGGGCGCCTTCCAGGGCGGTCTGAAAACCATCCTTTCGAAGGCATGTCACATGGAGGAGGATGTCGCCCGAAGTACCATCATCGGGAAGGATGAAACCGTAGCCCTTGGCCACGTCGAACCATTTGATGGCGCCGGCGATTTCGACGAGATCGGCCGTATCGGCGCTCTCATCCCGCTTCAACGTATCGTTACCGGCCCCGTCCCGCCCCATGAAAGAGGCCTTTTCCCCCATAAGAACGCCCCCTTTTTTCAAGAAACACTGCAACTGATTCTTGGTATCAGATTAACACCGCGGCTTCCGGTGTGTGCAAGACCTGACGTGCCTTTTTTCACGGTTCCATACAGGAATAGCGGATTTGCCGTTTGCCGGCCCCGGCAAAAGTGGCCAATTGCCCTTTGGCCGGGCCGCCCCTATGTTGCGCCGCAACGCAACATAAGGAGGAAATCATGCGCTATCTGCACACCATGGTCCGCGTCGCCGACATCGATGCTTCGCTCGATTTCTACTGCAACAAGCTTGGCCTCAAGGAAGTGCGCCGCCATGAAAACGAGCAGGGCCGCTACACGCTGATCTTCCTCGCCGCCCCCGAAGACGAGCAAAGCGGCATCAGCGAGAAAGCGCCGCTGGTCGAGCTGACCTACAATTGGGACCCGGAAGACTACAAGGGCGGCCGCAATTTCGGCCATCTCGCCTATGAGGTCGACGACATCTACGCCACCTGTCAGCGGCTGATGGACAATGGCGTTACCATCAACCGGCCGCCGCGCGACGGCAACATGGCGTTCGTCAAATCGCCGGACGGCATCTCGATCGAGCTGTTGCAGAAAGGTCCGGCCAAGCCGAAGGCCGAGCCGTGGGCGTCGATGCCGAACACCGGCAGCTGGTAACCGATCACGCCATCTTGAGCCGGCATTGCTGGGCGGGTTGTGTCTAATGGGGAGGATCGCTCGGCAAGCCTTTGGCTGGTGAGCCGTGGTCCTTCGGTGAGCTTGCTACTCAGGCAGCAGCGGTACAATCCTGACGGTGGCGGACCGAGCGCGCGCACCGATCATCGGGCTAAGGTACGGGTTTCCGCGATGCTTCGCCCGATAGGCGTCATCGATACGGTCGTTGATCGGCCCGTCGACCGGCTCGAAGGCGACGTCCTTCGTCATGCGAGCGGCGATGATCCGTCCGCCCTTCTGCCGGATGGCGGCTTGGTACCATCGTGAGTCCTGTCCATTGTAGCCGCGCGCATAGAGGACGCCGTCGACTGCCACGGACCAGATCCAGGTTGGGGTGCCATATGTCACGCCATCTTCCCTGAACGGCGCAATGTGCAAGTTGTCGGCTTCGGCGATCTCGCGCAATTCGTCTTCAGACCATCTCGTCATGTCTGGGCCTCCCCTCTTCGACGAGTCCGCAATATTCATGTCCCATCGGTGTCGGCCCGGAGGACGCTTGCAGGCCGCGGTAGGGCCAGAGGTCCGACCCGCATACGCAGGTCGCCGCGATCCGGATGATGGCATCGGTCGAGGCCAGGATTTTCGGCTCGGCACGGTCCTCGAAACGCACGTCTCCCGGACCGTATAGAACTGCTCCTTGCATGGTTTTCCTCGTCCTCTTCAGCGCATGACAAAACCGCCGTCCACCGAGATGGACTGGCCGGTCACATAGCTCGCAGCGTCGCTGCAGAGCCACAGGACTGCATTCGCAATTTCCTCGGGGCGGCCAACCCGTCCCATCGGAATGCTCTTTTCCATCGCCCTGAGCGCATCGCCCTGACCGCCGGCCACCATCTGGTCGGCCATCGGCGTCCAAATGAGCCCTGGGCATATGGCGTTGATACGGATGCCGCGTGCTGCATATTCGAGAGCCGCGCTCTTGGTGAACCCAAGCACTCCGTGCTTGGCGGCATGGTAGATCCCGCGCTCGGCACCTCCCACAAGTCCCCCGAGTGAAGAGCAATTGACGATCGCGCCGCTACCCTGGTTGCGCATCTGCTGCAGTTCGAATTTCATGCAGCTCCATTCGCCGCGGAGATTGATCCCCATGACTCGGTCGTAATCTTCCCGGGTGGCGTCGGCCGTTTCCGCGAGGACATTCTGCACGCCCGCATTGTTGTAGGCGGCATCGAGCCGGCCGAAGGCCGCGACCGTATGCGCGACCATGGCTTCGACCTGTGCGTCATCGGCGACATCGCAACGAATGGCGAGGACCTTATGGCCTTGAGCGGTCAGTTCATCGACCGCAGCACGCACCGCGTCTTCGTTCCAGTCGGCGAGCGCGACGGACGCCCCCGATTCCGCGAAGGCTTTCGCTGTGGCGAGGCCCAGTCCGGACGCCGCGCCTGTCACCAGCGCGACCCTCCCCTCGAATGCAATGTTCATGGAAATATCTCCTGTAAATGTGTCGGTTCGGCGTGTGCGCCGCTAACGCCGCGTGAGCTCCGCCTCCGCCTGAGGGTAACGGTCGCCTTGCACGGTGATTTGCGCGGCAGCGTCCTCGATGTGCCGTAGATCGTCGGGCGAGAGCTCGATCCCTGCCGCGGCGATGTTCTCCTCGAGCCGGTTGAGCTTGGTGGTGCCTGGGATTGGGACGATCCAGGGCTTTTGCGCCAGCAGCCAGGCGAGCGCGATCTGTGCGGGCGTCGCGCGTTTCTGCGCGCCGATTCTTTCCAGCAGGTCGACCACGGGGCGGTTCGCCTTGCGGGCCTCGGGCGTAAAGCGCGGCAAGCTGGCGCGGTTGTCGTTACCGCCGAAGCTGGTGGTTTCGTCGATCTTGCCGGTGAGGAAGCCCCTGCCCAGCGGGCTGTAAGGGACGAAGCCGATCCCCAGTTCCTCGCAAGCGGGCAACACCTCCGCCTCGGGCTCACGCCACCACAGGGAATATTCGCTCTGGATCGCCGCGACCGGCTGAACCGCATGGGCGCGGCGGATGGTCGAGGCGCCTGCCTCGCTGAGACCGAACTGCTTGACCTTGCCTTGCGCGATCAGGTCCTTCATCGCGCCGGCGACGTCCTCGATCGGGACGTCGGGATCGACCCGGTGCTGATAGAACAGGTCGATCGCATCGACCCGCAGCCGCTTCAGCGACCCTTCGGCCGCTTGCCGGATGCGTTCGGGGCGGCTATCGAGCCCGCTGGATCTGCAGCGACTGAAGTCGTGGCCGAACTTGGTGGCGATGACGACGTCCTTGCGGAACGGCTCCAGCGCCTCCCCCACGAGTTCCTCATTGGTGAACGGACCATATACCTCGGCGGTGTCGAAGAAGGTGACACCGCGCTCGACCGCCGCCCGGACGAGCGCGATCGTCTCCTGACGGTCTGGAGCCGGGCCACGGTGATAATTCAGGCCCATGCAGCCCAGCCCGATGGCCGAGACCACAAGGCCGCTGTCACCGAGCGTGCGGTTCAGCATTCTCATTCTCCCGCGTCGGTTTCTTCGAAGACCTTGCGCGCGATTCCGACCGCCGTGCTGGCGGTGGGCCAGCCGGCGTAGAAGGCGAGATGGGTGATCGTCTCGACCAGTTCGTCGCGCGTGACGCCGTTCTGGAACGCAAATTTCAGGTGGAACGGCAGCTCGTTTGTCCGGTAGAGGGCGATCAGCGTCGCCACTGAGATCAGGCTGCGGTCGCGCGGCGACAGGCCGGGCCGCTTCCAGACATCGCCGAACAGAACGTCATCGGTGTAGCCCGCGAGCGCGGAAGCGATGTCCCCAAACGGACTGCAGAAGGCTTTGGGCTTTTCGCTCATCGGAGACTCTCCTTGGTGGGCCGGCGAGATATTCCTCATCCGTCACTTTCTCCGTCCACTCGACCGCCTTGCCGTCGAGGGCTTCGGTGACGGGAAGATGGGTCATCGCCGTCGTGGGCGTCGCGCCGTGCCAGTTGTGTGGCAGGCTGTTCTGCTCGCAAGCAATATAAGGGTCGCCCAATCATGCGATTAGGTGCTAGTTTGTGCATGTACTTGTGAGTGAGATTCAGCAATGGCTCGAGCGAACCTCAACGATCTTGCCGCCTTCGTCATGGTCGCGAGCGAGCGAAGTTTCACTCGGGCCGCCGCCAAGCTCGCCATCTCTCCATCCGCCCTGAGCCACGGGATGCGTACGCTCGAAGAGCGGCTGGGAGTTCGGCTGCTCACGCGGACGACCCGCAGCGTGACGACGACAGAGGCGGGTGAACGCCTCCTTCGGACCTTGGCTCCGCGGTTCGCGGAGATCGACTTCGAACTCGCGGCGCTCAGCGAATTGCGGGAGAAGCCGGCCGGCAACATCCGTATTACGACGGATGAATATGCCGTTGGGGCCGTGCTCTGGCCCGCGCTTCACAAGCTGCTTCCGCGCTATCCCGACATAAAATTGGAGATCGTCATCGACTACGGCCTGACCGATATCGTCGCGGAGCAATACGACGCCGGCGTGCGGCTCGGCGGGATGGTGGCCAAGGACATGATCGCCGTACCCATCGGGCCGATTTTGCGCATGGCAGCGGTCGCGGCGCCGTCCTACTTCGCCGAACGCCCAATGCCGCGAACGCCTCAGGATCTGACGAGCCACGACTGCATCAATCTTCGCCTGCCGACCTATGGCGGACTTTATGCCTGGGAATTTGAGAAGAACGGCCGGGAGCTGCGGGTGCGCGTCGACGGACAACTGACGTTCAACAGCGGGAATCCGATGTTGCAAGCCGCTCTGGATGGTTTCGGCGTGACTTACTTGCCGCAGGGCCAGGTTCAGCCCTACCTCGACAGCGGCCAACTCGTCCAAATGCTCTCGGACTGGACCCCGCCCTATTCGGGATATCACCTCTATTACCCGAGCCGACGCCAGCCGACGCCTGCGTTCAGCATCGTTGTGGAGACCCTGCGATACCGGGGCTGACGCGGGAGAAGATCGGCGGTCAATCGACCCGAGTTAATGATCGCGAGCACGTTCGTTCGCGCGGTCCGCGTCTGGCGCCGATGTGTCGCGAGTTTTGGCCCCGCCTGGGGACGGATGCGTCCGGCAGCCTTTGCCGATCCGCGAGGCGGCACCTATCTATCCGATTGTCGCGCCCGCCTCCCAGGCTGGCGCCCAATCACGCCAACAGGGGCGTGCCCCAGGAGAATTCATTTATGCCGACCAGCCATGTCGACGTCGCCACCGAACACGCCAGCCGCTATCTGCAGCAGCTGTGCAAACATTGGGCGCACAAGTTTCCCGTCGAATTCGACCCGAACCACGGCACCATCGATCTGACGCTCGGCCGCACGGTTCTCGATGCCGACCCGGCTGCGCTGCACATTGCGGTGACGACCGATGAAGCCGGCTCGCTCGAGCGCCTGGAAACGGTCGTCGCCGAGCACATCAAGCGCTTCGCCTTCCGTGAAGCGCTGGCATTCGACTGGAAACGCGCTCCGGCCGCGTAGACGACCTGTCAACCGCCGGCCTTGGCCATGTCCAGCAGCATCAGCACGGTGCGCCAATTACGCGCCGTGCCCGGCACCTTCAGAACGCGCGGAATGAGATTGGCAAACACCGATTTGCCGAGCCCGTCAGGCGCATGCAGGTAGAGCACGTCGCCCTTGATCTCGAAGCGTTCTGGCCCGGTGCATTTTTCCGCCAGCCGGGCGACCTCCTCGGCGGTCGGCCGGCGCTCCAGCGCATAGGCATGCAGCTTCGTCGGCTCGCCGGCCACTTCCGGATAGGGATTGTCCGCCGCCAGCCGCTCGAGCCAGCCGAGATCGCGCACCATGATGCGTGAATGGAACCCCCATTTCTTCTCGAATTCCGCTTCCAACCGCTTGGTCAGCGTCGCCGCATCGCCATCTGGCGACCGGAACACGGCGTTGCCGCTCTGCACATAGGTGGCGACATCGGAGAAGCCGAGCTGCTCAAAAAATGACCTGAGTTCCGCCATCTTGACGATGCGGTTGCCGCCGACATTGATGCCGGAAAACAGCGCGATAAAAACGTTCGCCGGAGCGTTCGGAAGATCGTTGCTGCTCATATGATGAACCCGGCGAGCGTCTCGTTGTCGGTGATGTCCTGGTAATGGACGCTCTCGGCGTCGAAATTCGCCTTGAGCAGGTCGAAATTGCGGCGGTCCTTGGTTTCGATGCCGATCAGCACCGAACCGAAATTGCGCGCTGATTTCTTCAGATATTCGAAGCGGGCGATGTCGTCGTCGGGACCCAGCAATTCGAGGAAATCGCGCAGCGCGCCGGGCCGTTGCGGAAAGCGGATGATGAAGTATTTCTTCAAGCCCTCGAAGCGCAGCGCCCGTTCCTTCACATCCGGCAGCCGCTCGAAATCGAAATTGCCGCCCGACACCACGGCAACGATGGTCTTGCCCCTGATTTCCTTCCTGGAAAAATCTTTGAGCGCATCGATCGCCAGCGCGCCGGCCGGCTCGAGCACGACGCCTTCGACATTGAGCATTTCGATCATGGTCGCGCAGAGCCGGTTTTCCGGGATCAGCCGCACGGTGTCGGCGGCAAACTCCCTGAGGTGGCGCAGCGGCTCGCGGCCGATCTCGGCCACTGCTGCGCCGTCGACGAAATTGTCGACCTTGGCGAGCTTGACCCGCTTTCCGGTGGCGAGGCTCTCGCTCAGGCTCGGCGCGCCGAGCGGCTCGCAAAAGACGAAGCGTGTTTCACGCTGCTGGTCGGCGAAATAATGGGTGACGCCGGCGGCCAGGCCGCCGCCGCCGACCGGCAGCATGACAATGTCGGGCATGCGCGCGCCGGGCATCTGGCCTGATATCTCGTAGGCGACGGTCGCCTGCCCTTCGATAATGTCCTTGTGGTCGAAAGGCGGCACCATGTGGGCGCCGGCAGTTTCGGTGAATTCGAGTGCGGCGCGATAGCAGTCGTCGAAGAAATCGCCGACCAGCCTGATCTCGACGAACGCGCCGCCGAACAGCCGCGTCTTGTCGATCTTCTGCTGCGGCGTGGTCACCGGCATGAAGACGACGCCCTTCTTGCCGAAATGGCGGCAGACGAAGGCAAAGCCCTGCGCATGATTGCCGGCCGAAGCGCAGACGAACAGCTCGGCATTGTTACCGGCAGCGAGCGCCTTGCGGAAGAAGTTAAAGGCGCCGCGGATCTTGTAGGAGCGCACCGGCGTCAGGTCCTCGCGCTTCAGCAGCACCCGCGCGCCGGTCTTCTTCGACAGATAGTCGTTTTCCTGCAGCGGCGTCTCCGGAAAAATCTCGCGGATCGCCGCAGCGGCGGCAGCGACGCGAGAGGAGAAACTGGTCATGGCAAGAGCACCCCACAGGCTACGCGAGTTCGGTCCCGCTATTGCATATCTGGCCTCGTGAAGCCATTGTCCGGCCGCCCCGAAGGGGCATTTCCGGAATCAACGTAAGCATTTGGGGGCGTTTGCTCATGCCTGTCGCATCGGTAGCCCGGAAAACCGTGTCGCTGCCGGAGTTCGGCGAGCCGACGGTGATGCCGCTAGTGCCCCGCGCCACCTATGAGGCCCGTATCGCGGCGCTGGTCGCACTTGGCGGGTTCGATGCCTTCGTCGTCTATGGCGACCGCGAACATGCGGCCAATGTCGCCTACCTCTGCGGCTACGATCCGCGCTTCGAGGAGACGCTGCTCATCATCGTTCCCGGCAAGCCGCCGAAACTGCTGGTCGGCAACGAGGGCTGGGGCTATGCCGAGATCTGCGACGGGCCTTACGAGCGCGTGCTCTACCAGACGTTCTCGCTGCCGGCGCAGCCGCGCGACCGCTCGCAGTCGCTTTCCGACATCCTTGCCGATTGCGGCCTGAAGGCCGGCCAGCGCATCGGCGCCATCGGCTGGAAACCGCTCGGCCCCGGCGATTCCGGCTTTGGCGAAACGACGCTCGACCTGCCGTCCTTCATCGCCGACACGCTGCGTACCATTGCCGGCGATAGGGGCACGGTCGTCAACGCGGCGAACCTTTTGATGAACCCCGCCGACGGCCTGCGCGCCATCAATGAGGCCGACCAACTGGCCGCGTTCGAATTCGCCGCGACCTATTCCTCGCAAGGCCTGCGCAATGTCCTGCAAGGCATCGAACCCGGCATGACCGAATTGCAGGCGGCGCAGCTGATGGGCATCAACGGCCTGCCGCAATGCTGTCACCCGATGCTGTCGGCCGGCAAGCGTGCGGCCTATGGCCTGCCGAGCCCGCGCCTCGACATCATCAAGCGCGGCGACCCGATCACCATGGCCTATGGCATCCAGGGCTCGCTCAATGCCCGCGCCGGTTTTCTGGTCGAGGACGCGGCCGAGCTTCCGAGGGGCATCCAGGACTATGTCGAGAAGCTGGTCGCGCCCTATTTCTGCGCCGTCGTCGACTGGTACGAGACGGTCGGCATCGGCGTTCCCGGCGGCGCGTTGTGGCAAGCGGTGCACGACCGCATCGGCGATCGGTTCTTCGGCGTAGCGCTCAACCCCGGCCATCTCATCCATATCGACGAATGGATGCATTCGCCGGTATTTTCCGGCTCCGACATCAGATTGAAGTCGGGCATGGCCTTGCAGGTCGACATCATCCCGGCGACCGGCACCGATTATTTCACCACAAACATCGAGGACGGCATCGCGCTGGCCGACGAGGCGCTGCGCGAAGAGATCGCCGCGCGCTATCCCGAAGCCTGGCGCCGCATCGAGGCGCGCCGCGCCTTCATGACCGACGTGCTCGGCATAAGGCTGAAGCCGGAAGTGCTGCCGTTTTCCAACATTCCGGCGTTCCTGCCGCCGTTCTGGCTTTCGCGCAACAGTGCGATGGCAGTCGCGAGGCGCTGAGCGCATTTCGGCGCCTGCGACTTACTTCCGCCGCACTTGGCCTGTCCGGGAGGTGCGGCGGAGGTGGATGGGCCTTTGGTCAGGCCGGAGTGGAATTGCTTAAGTGCCCTTGAAGACGATTTGTATCATTCTCATTGCCGCGCTGCTCGCCGGCTGCGGCGGGCGCCAAACCGAGGAACTGCTCGGCAGCGCCATGATGGCGGTGCCGGTGACGGAAATCGCCGGCAACCACTCGATCTTCATCGCAACCACGCGCAAGCGCTCCGACGATCCCGATAAGGTCTTCGACGGCGAGCGCTCGGCGACGCTGAACTATGCCCGCGTCAACGTCACCGTCCCCGGTATCCACAAGACAGGCCAGATCGAGCGGCGCTCGCGCGGCAAGTCGGACGATCCGGCCAAATACTTCATGGCTTCCGAGGTCGTCGGATACGACACCCAGCCGAAATTCTCCAGCGCGCTCAGCGCCGACATCGCGGCGCGCGGCGGCCGTGTCATGGTCTTCGTCCACGGCTACAACACCGGCTTCGACGACGCGGTCTACCGCGTCACCCAGATCACCCATGATTCCGGCTATCCGGGCACGCCGGTGCTGTTTTCCTGGGCGTCGGGCGCCAAGACCACCGACTATGTCTACGACAAGGAAAGCGCCAGCGTTGCCCGCGACCAGCTGGAAGTGACGCTGAGAATGCTGGCGCAGACCGGCGCGCGGCGCATCGACATCGTTGCCCATTCGCTGGGAACCTGGGTCACCATGGAGGCGCTGCGCCAGCTCGCCATCACCGGCGACCGCGATCTCGGCGGCAAGCTCGGCGACGTCGTGCTGGCCTCGCCCGACATCGACGTCGACGTGTTCAAGAGCCAGATGCGCCGCTACGGCAAGCCGGACAAGCCGTTCATCCTGCTGCTCTCCGACGACGACCGGGCGCTGCGGCTCTCCGGCCTGATAGCCGGCGCGCGGCCGCGCGTTGGCGACTACAAGGACGCCGCCGACCTCGCCAGCTATGGCGTGTCGGTCGTCGATCTCTCCAGCGTCAAGGGAGCCGACCGCTTCAACCACACCAAATTCGCCGACAATCCGGAATTGGTGCAGTTGATCGGCCAGAAGCTGCGCGAGGATGACGGGTTTGCCAGCGACCGCGAGGTGACCGACCGGATCGCCTCGGTCGGACAATAGCTGCATTGCGCGGCAGTGATTGTTGACCATTGCCGCACCATCGGAACAGTTTGAACTGGACCGTGCCGGGCTCTGCCTCTATCGAATAGGCCAAGACGTCTCCGGCTCGACGTCGCCTTTGCGGGAGCCCGCGTGACCGTGCCTTCGAAGATCTTTCTCGTCGTTGCGTTCGCGCTCGCGCTGGCAAGCTGCGCCGGCCAGAACACCCATGATTTGCTCAACAAGACGACGATCACGGTGCCTGCTGCCGATATCGCGGCGACGCATCAAATCTTCGTCGCCACAACCCGGCAAAAGGCAATGAAAGCGCCCCGGCAGGTGTTCGACGGCGACCGTTCGCCGACCACCAGCTTTGCCAGCGTCGAGGTGACGGTGCCCAAAATTCACCAGCTCGGCGCCATCGAGCGGGTCAAGGGCTCGGCCAACAGCAATCCGGCGAAGGATTTCACGGCGACCGGCGTCACCTTCTACGAAGGCGCGCCGCAATTCGCCAAGGCGGTCGGCGCCGATATCGCCATGCGCGGCGACCGCGCGCTGGTTTTCGTGCACGGCTTCAACAACGGCTTCGACGACGGCATCTACCGGCTGACGCAGATCGCGCATGACACGAAATACCCAGGAACGCCGGTGCTGTTTTCGTGGGCGTCGAGCGGCAAGACGACCGGCTACATCTACGACAAGGAAAGCGCCAATGCGGCGCGCGACGATCTCGAAGCGACGCTGCGCATGCTCGCCAAGAGCCGCGCCAAGAGCATCGACATCATTGCCCATTCGATGGGGACCTGGGTGACCATGGAAGCGTTGCGCCAGCTTGCCATCACCGGCGACCGCGACCTCGGCGGCAAGCTCGGCTACGTCATCCTGGCCTCTCCCGACATCGACGTCGACGTGTTCAAGAAGCAGATGATCCGCTACGGCAAGCCCGACAAGCCGTTCGCCGTGCTGCTGTCGGGCGACGACCGGGCGCTCAGGCTGTCGACCCTGATCTCCGGCGACAAGCCGCGCGTCGGCGACTATGGCGACGCGGCCGACCTCGCCAGCTATGGCGTCTCGGTGGTCGACCTGACCAAGACCAAGGGCGGCGACCGGCTGAACCACGCCAAATTCGCCGACAACCCGTTCCTGGTGCAGCTGCTCGGCGACCGCCTGCGCGCCCCGGCGGGCCTGGCCTCCGAAGAGACCGCGCCGGCCCAGCTCGACAATCTCGGCCAGGGCCTCGGCAAGGCCGTCGGTTCGGTCGCCGAAATCGTCATCACCACGCCGTTCAAAGTGCTGACCATCGCCACCGGCGGGTGAGCCGACCTCTGCTGCCAATCACGCCGGTGATTGGCAGCTGTCAACAAAAACGCCCTGTAGCGATCCTTCGCGCCCCCCTCTGTCCTGCCGGACATCTCCCCCTCTAGTGGGGAGATTGGCCGCCACTTTCGGCTTTCGCCAATCTCCATCTTTGACGAACAAGGCGCTGTCAACGAAACCGCCAATCTTCCCCCTTGAGGGGGAGATGTCCGGCAGGACAGAGGGGGGCGCTGTTCCTCCAGGGTTCAGTGGTTCTTCAAACGAACAAATCAACCTTCTGAAAAGTCGTCACGTCGATCAGGCCGACGTCGGAAATCCTCAACTCCGGGATGACGACCAGCGCCAGCAGCGAGTGCTGCATGTAGGCGTTGTTGAGCGAGCAGCCCATCTGGCGCATGGCGTCGCTGAGTTGGTCCGCCTTGGCGGCGACGATTTCCGCCCGCTCGTTGGACATCAGCCCGGCGATCGGCATTTCGACCAGCGCCAGTTCCTTGCCCCTGGAGAACAGCACGACGCCGCCGCCGACCTCGCCCAGCCGGTTCACGGCCAGAGCCATGTCCTGCTTGTTGGTGCCGACGACGATGATGTGGTGGGCATCGTGGGCCACGCTCGACGCCATGGCGCAGTCGCCGATATAGCCGAAGCCGGAGACGAAGGCGTTGGTGACGCCGCCGGTGCCCTTGTGGCGCTCGACCAGCGCGATCTGGCAGACATCGTTGCGGCGATCCATGGCGACCAGCCCGTCCTCGACGGCAAGATCGGCCTCCAGCGCCCGCGTCGGCGCCTGGTTTTCGATGACGCCGATGACGCGCACCCGCACCTCGTTGGCGCCCATGGGTGCCGCGATGTCGAAATCGCCTGCCTTGAGCTTCCTGCCGAGCTTGACGGTGTTCTTCGCCGTCCGCGGATAATTGTAGGCCGGAATGTCAATTTCGAGCTTGCCGCCCTTGGCCAGCCTGACGCCGCGGCCATAGACCTCGTCGATGGTCATTTCGGCCAGGTCGGAGATGATCAGCAGATCGGCGAGCCGTCCCGGCGCGATCGAGCCGATCTCGCGCTCCAGCCGGAAATGCTGGGCGGTGTTGAGCGTCGCCATCTGGATCGCCGTCACCGGCGTCAGCCCTTGGCTGATGGCGTGGCGCACGACCCGGTCCATATGGCCTTCGTGCACCAGCGTACCGGAATGGCTGTCGTCGGTGCACAGGATGAAGTTGCGCGGGTCGAGGCCGCTCTCGGTCACCGCCTTGATCTGCGAGGCCACGTCGTACCAGGCTGAGCCCAGCCGCAGCATCGCCTTCATGCCCTGGCGGACGCGCGCGATGGCGTCCTCGGCGCGCGTGCCTTCGTGGTCATCCTCCGGGCCGCCGGCGACGTAGCCGTGAAACGGCAGGCCGAGATCGCGCGAGGCATAATGCCCGCCGACGGTCTTGCCGGCCCTCACCGTCGCCGCGATCTCGCCCGACATCACCGGATCATTGGCGGCGACGCCCGGAAAATTCATCACCTCGCCGAGCCCGATGATGTTCTCCCAGGTCATCGCCTCGGCAACGTCGGCGACGGTCAGCTCGGCGCCGGCATGCTCGAGCCCCGGGGCGGAGGGCACGCAGGACGGCATCTGCACGAGCACGTTGACCGGCATGGCGACGGCCTCGTCATGCATCAGCCGCACGCCCGGCAGGCCGAGCACGTTGGCGATCTCATGCGGATCGATGAACATCGAAGTTGTGCCATGCGGGATCACCGCGCGGCAGAATTCCGTCACCGTCACCATGCCGCTCTCGACATGCATATGCGCGTCGCAAAGCCCCGGCACCAGATAGCGGCCGCCGGCATCGACCACCTTGGTGCCCTGGCCGATGGCATGGCCGGCGTTCGGCCCGCAATAGGCAAAGCGGCCGCCGGCAATGGCAATGTCGGTGCCGGCGATGATCTCGCCCGAATGGACGTTGACCCAGCGCCCGTTGCGGATGACGAGATCGGCGGGTTTGCGACCCATAGCGACATCGACCAGATGCGTCGCCATCTCAGCCCAGGGTTTTGGTTTCGTCGCATTGGCGGTCTTCGGCATCAACAGGCTCCTCTTTGCCCGACTGTGCCAAGCCGCGAGGATTTTGACCAGCGAGGAAGTAAAACGCGGACGGCGAAGTTGCAGATCTCCCCCCTCGAGGGGGAGATGTCGCCGAAGGCGACAGAGGGGGTCGGGACGTCCTGACGCGAACCTTTACCGCGAACAAAACAGGCTGGCGCTCGACGCGCGACGACCCCCTCTGGCCTGCCGGCCATCTCCCCCTCAAGGAGGGAGATCGATGCGCCATGGCCTTCGCCAATCGCTAAGGGCATTTTGTGCCGGCCGCAGCAACTTTGTTCTTGCTTTGTGCCGGCAGCTATGCTACTAATTTGGGTATGGTGCCAATTGGCTCCAACGACCCGTCCTCCCGAGGCGGGTTTTTTGTTATTGCGCCATTCATGGCAAATGGCCCAGGCGGAATACGATTCCGTTGCGGCCAATCAGCTTTCGTCTCGTTAGAGGATCCTTCTGAATCGACGGTCGCGGAGTTTGACGCACTCCATCGTTCGAGCCTTCGGCCGGTTCACTCAATTCGATCCCGAACTGTCACTTTTTGCTTGGATCGTCCGCCGGGTTGACGTAGGTGATCTTGAATGGCCCCTCGCCATGAACCTGGATAATCGTATCGCTTGTCGTCCAGGCGAAGTGATTCATTCCGGCCGGCGCGACGCCGAAGCCGCCAGCAGTCAGTTCGACACCTTTCGCCTCGTCGAGCTTATCGCCCATTCCAATATGGAAGTTGCCGGAAAGCACCGTTACGTATTCCGTGGTGGGATGATTATGTGCGGCAATTTTGTAGCCGGCGGGTGTCTTCAACCGCAGCACATAGGCGCCGTCCTTTGAGGGATCTCCAGCGACAACAGCCATTTCCGCGCCAGCGGGAATGACAGCAGGAGCAGGACCCCATTTGATGTCTTTGGCGTTCATCGGCATCTCATCGGCAAACAGAGGCGCCGTCCCAACAAGCAGCAGTGCCAGGGCAGAGGCAAGCTTGAGCATGACAATCTCCCAGTGTCTGTAGAGGACGGCGTCGAGTATCGGCGCGCCGATCCACTTGCCAATTGGAGTCTATCAGGGCAGAGCGCCCGAACGCATCCTGCGAACGGGGGACGCGCATTCGCGGTAGCCGCGGAAGCTGCCGCTAAAAACATTTCCAGGTGAAACGATTTTGTTTGTATCACTGTAGGTGATCGGCCTCGCTAGCTTCCAGTGCCAGATTTGTCGACGGCAGAAGACGGCTTGACGGCCTTTGGCTGGCGGCTGAAAAGGGCTGGCCTGCGGACGTGGCGGAATTGGTAGACGCAAGGGACTTAAAATCCCTCGATCTCTGATCGTACGGGTTCGATTCCCGTCGTCCGCACCAGATTTGCACAGCATGTGGCACGTCTTCGGGACGAGAATATGGGAGTTTTTATTCTATGCGATTCAGACGCTCCGAAGGACTTACTCAATCTGAGAAGGTTCTGGCAGAGCTGTGCGATCACTCTTTTCTAAAGCTGTGGACCTATCCTAACCTTTTCAAGAAGCCTGCCAAAGAACTGACAGATCTGCTGGTGGTGTTCGGAAGCGACATACTGCTTTTCTCCGACAAATCCTGCGGATACCCCGACACCGGCAACCCGACATTAGATTGGTCACGCTGGTATCGGAAATCCATTTCCGATTCAGCGCATCAGATTGACCAGGCCGAGCGCTGGCTGCGTAGTTATCCGGACCGCGTCTACCTCGACGCTAAATGCACGACACCGCTTCCAATCACACTGCCGTCCTGTGCCGATACGCGTGTTCATCGCATCTGCGTTGCCCTCGGTGCTGGCGAACGGGTACGGATTGACACAGGGAAACGTGGGCTGACCGTAAACCCATCGGTTCAGAACGATGCAGTGCCGTTCACGGTGGGAAAGACTGACAGAGCTCGCGGCTGGGTTCACGTGTTCAATGAGGAGAGCCTCGCAATTGTGCTTCGCGAATTGTCAACGATCTCTGATTTTGTTCACTATCTCAATAGCAAAACGGCGCTCTTCGACCGCAGCCAACTCATCCTAGCCGAGTCCGAACTCGATCTTATGGCGTACTATCTTTGGAACGGTCGAGTGTTTCCGCCCACGGATCGGCCTTTCAGACTCGATCCGAACCTCTGGTCCAAAGTCGAAGCCGATCCTTCTTTCCTTCGCGGGCGCTTAGAGAACCAGGTCAGCTACTTCTGGGATAACCTGATTGAGTATATCACCCGACATTATCTTGAAGAGACGCTTGAGTTTGGCAACGAGATGAAGATGGCGGACCACGAGCTGTTGGTCAGGATAATGGCCGGCGAGACAAGGTTCTTCCGTAGAGTTCTCACAAACAATATTCTCGAACGCGCAGAGGCGGCCCGGACGCACGCAATAGGAAGTCTTCTGGAATCCGGCCAGCCCGACGTCAACTATGTCCTCTATATCGGGCGCGGAGATGGGGGAAATGATCATGCTGCCTATCGAGCGGATCGCGCGTCACACCTGCAAGCCCGGTGCATTGCGGCCAAGGCGCTTAAACCGGAGAAACGTTACATCATTGGCATCGGCCTAGATGCACGCGGGGTAAAAGGATCGTCCGAGGACTTCGTCTTAATCGATACCAAAGACTGGCCTCCGGAGGCCGTCAAGAAAGCCGAGAAGTTGCGGCAGGAACTAGGCTATTTCCTTCCAGGCAAAGCCATCGAGACGCGGCTGCGTGTGGACGAATATCCGGACAGCACGGCGCCTGTCTGAAGCTAGAAAGAGATCGACTTGGCAATCCATCCGTAAAATTCGCGCATTTCTTTCACGGGACGACCGTTATAGCCTCGGAAATCCGCCCTGCGGGGCGACTCAGACGAACGGGTGTTGTGAGATCCCCTCACTTCCCAATCGGGTTCAGCTTTAAATGCTGGATTAAAATAATCGTCTTGGCATCGATGATCCGACCGTCGTGGATGCCGGCCAGTGCTTCGTCGAGCGGCATTTCGAGAACTTCGATGTCTTCGCCTTCGTCCTGCGCACCGCCGCCGTCGGAAATGCGGTCGGCGGGCGAATAGCGGGCGACGAAGAACCAGAGCCGCTCGGTTACGCTTCCGGGGCTCATATAGGGTGAAAACAGCCGCTGCACGTCCTTCAGCCGGTAGCCGAGTTCCTCCTCGGCCTCCTTGCGGATGCAGGTTTCGGGATCGTCTTCGTCGAGCAGGCCGGCACAGGCCTCGATCAGCGGCTCCTTGTGGCCGGTGACGTAGGCCGGGTAGCGGAACTGCCGCACCAGAAGCACCGTCGAACGCTCCGGATCGAAAGGCAGGATCACCGCGCCGTCGCCGCGATCGTAGGTCTGGCGGGTGTGCGTTTCCCATTTGCCGTCGCGCCGGCGGTAGTCGAAGACGGTCTTTTTCAAAACCGCCCACTCGTCGGAAAGGACTTCCTCGGAGCGGATGCGAATGCGATCTTCCATGGTGGACTCCCTGCTGCCGCGGCAAGGCGTAGCCGCGAACGGCGGTTCGCGCAATCGGGTCACCAATTGGTCCAGAGGACGTTTCACCGTCTCGTGTCTGGCGCTGGCACAATCGGCTGCATAAATAGCGGCAACCCTTTCCGGAGTTTTTTATGACCTCATCTCTTTTCCAGCCGATCACCCTCGACGGCCTCACCTTCCCCAACCGCATCGCGGTCGCGCCGATGTGCCAGTATTCGGCCGAGGACGGCTCGGCCAGCGATTGGCACCTCTATCACTGGATGAACCTGGCGATGTCCGGCGCCGGCATGGTCACCGTCGAGATGACCGATGTCGAACGGCGCGGCCGCATCTCGCATGGCTGTCTCGGCCTCTATTCCGAGGACAACGAGGCGGCGGCGCGACGCACGCTGGATGCAGCCAAGCGTGTCGCCGCACCGGGCACGAAATTCGGCACGCAGCTTGCCCATGCCGGCCGCAAGGCCTCGAACCGCAAACCCTGGGAGGGCGGCGGCCCGCTGCATGCCGATCAGGATCCGTGGCCGATCGTGTCGGCCTCGGCCATCGCCTACGACACCGGCTGGCAGGTGCCGCGGGCGCTGGAGGACGACGAGATCCTGCAAATCATCGAACGCTTCGCAGAAGCGGCACGGCGGGCCGAGCGCGCCGGCTTCGACTTCATCGAGCTGCATGCCGCGCATGGCTATCTGATCTTCCAGTTCCTGTCGCCTCTCTCCAACCGGCGCACCGACCGCTGGGGCGGCTCGCTGGAAAACCGCATGCGTTTCGCCGTCGAGATCGCCAAGGCGGTGAAGAAGGCGGTGCCCAGGCTGATGCTGGGCGCGCGTCTGTCGATCAAGGAATGGGTCGATGGCGGCTTCGAGGTCGAGGATGCGATCGAAGTGGCAAAAGCGCTGAAGGAAGCCGGCGTCGCCTATCTCTGCTGCTCGAGCGGCGGCAATTCACCGTTGCAGAAGCTGCCCTCCGGGCCCGGCTACCAGGTTCATCTGGCCGAAGCGGTGCGCAAGGCCGTCGGCATCCCGACGCGGGCCGTCGGCCTGATCGACGATCCGAAACAGGCCGAGGCGATCGTCGCCGACGGGCGCGCCGACATGGTGGCGCTGGCGCGCGCCTTCCTCGCCGATCCGCGCTGGGGCTGGCGCGCCGCGGCCACCTTCGGCGAAAAAATCCACCCGGCGCCGCAGCTTGCCCGCTCGGTGACGACGATGCAGCATTGGATGAAAGCGGCGAGCTGAAGGGGCGGGTTCTCGTCTCACCGGAAGGCGCGGGTAGTGTCTCAGTTTGAAATTTGACGGGCTGCTATTAGGCATCGGCCGATTGTCGCGCCACGCGCCGAACTCCTATATGCTTACCGGAAAGCATGGAGTGATTGAGCGGTGGTCCGATGCCTTGTCAGAATTGAAAACGAAGCAACGATGTGGACGTTCGCATCAATGCCTGTAGTAGGTGACCGGGTACACATGCCATCAGGCGATAGTCTGGCCATGTATGCGGTGACCGAGATAACGCATGTCCCGCAGCCGGCCACAGCAAGCGCGGAGAAAGTGCCGCTAGTGTTTGTCACTCTGGAAGGTGCAGGGGAGTAACAACAAGAGTGCGGCCTGATAGATAGAGCAAGCCGGCGTTCGCCCGAATGGTAAGGCCATGGCAAACCATGTCTTTAGAGAGACTGCGGTTCGACTCCCGTCGCCGGTAGGCCGCCTTCCAGAAGCGGCCTTTTTCATGTGAGAATTTTCAAACTGAGACACTACCAAGGCGCGCCACAGCTTCGCTTTGATCCTCTGCCGTTGTATGATGCGCAAAGGCTGCGGGTGGCGCGGCTGAGCTGGGGGAGCGAAACCATGTCTTTCAGAGGGATTTATGCTGCGGCTGCCGCCGCGGTGTTGGCCGGGCTGTCGTTCGCCGCACCGACGCCGGCCGAGGCGCAATATTGCGAAGGTACGGTGCACGGACTTTCCAGGCACTACAATCTGGCAACGGGAAGCGGCTTTCTCGCCGTTCGAGCCCGACCGAACTCGTCGTCGCGCATGATCGGGCAATTATTCAACGGCGACCAAACCGAGATCTTCGACCGCCGCGGAAGCTGGTACAAGGTCGATTTCGGCGGCCGCACCGGCTGGGCGAATGCACGCTGGCTGCGCAACGACTGCGGCTATTGAGCTATTTTCGCCTGAGCTAAAATAGCAGTTGCAACCAAATCGGCCGCTCCGCGTTGGCGGCGATGATGGACAGCAAGCCATTTGAAAAGCCGGTCGTGGTCGAACTCGGCCATGTCGGCAAATATCGGCAGATCCGCAGCGCCCAGGAGGCGGCGGAGTGCCTGATGACGGTCTGGCCACTCAATCGCGGGCCGCGTCATCGTGATGCCCTCGACACTTGCCTAAAAGTGCTGGAAGGTTATCGTTCGACGGCGGATGCGCGCCGGGCACTGATCGAAGCCGCCAGGGAATCGGACGTGCTGGTCACAGACGACAGGCTGCCAGACGACAGACTGGCCGACGATAGGCTGCATTGAGGCAACGGGCTTTCAACCGGAGGGTTTCATGGCGAAACTGACCTACAAGATCGTCGAGCATGACGGAGGCTGGGCCTACAAGGTCGGCTCGACATTCTCCGAAACGTTCCCAACCCATCAGGACGCGTTGCGCGCCGCCGAGATCGCTTCGGCCGAACAGCAGGTCGCCGGCAATACCGACGGCATCCAGTACGAGGACGCCGACGGCAAATGGCACGACGAGCTCGCAGATGGCCGCGACCGGCCGCAGACGGAGGTTTCGGATTAGGGTGTGTCGATATCCAGGTGATGCCGGGCTGCTTTACAGGTCGGTTTGGTAGCGCTACCGTCTCACATCGCGCGTGACCGGAGAGGAGCCTGGGCGCTGTCGCGGTCCAGGCAGGAAAGCGGTTTCCTTCGAAGTCGTTGCGGGAATCAATCGGGAGGAGATCGATGGCGTCTGTCGCGATCGGCGATGTCTACAAATCATTTGGGACCGTCGAGGTCCTGCACGGGGTCAGCGTCGATATAGACGACGGCGAGTTCGTCACGCTGGTCGGTCCTTCGGGTTGCGGAAAGTCGACCCTTCTCAGGATGATCGCCGGCCTGGAAAAGATCTCGCGCGGCCAGATCGCGATCGGCAAACGTGTCGTCAACAACGTTGCGCCAAAGGAGCGCGACGTCGCCATGGTCTTCCAGAACTATGCGCTCTACCCGCATATGACGGTCGCCGAGAACATGGCGTTCTCGCTGATGCTCAAGGGCGTTCCCAAGACGGAGAGCGATGCCGGCGTGCGGCGCGCGGCCGAAATCCTGGGACTGGTGCCGCTGCTCGACCGCTATCCGCGCCAGCTTTCCGGCGGCCAGCGCCAGCGCGTCGCCATGGGCCGGGCGATCGTACGCGACCCGCAGGTCTTCCTGTTCGACGAGCCGCTCAGCAATCTCGATGCCAAGCTCCGGGTGCAGATGCGCGCCGAGATCAAGGAACTGCACCAGCGCCTGAAGACGACGACGGTCTACGTCACCCACGACCAGATCGAGGCGATGACCATGGCCGACAAGATCGTCGTCATGCATGACGGCATCGTCGAGCAGATCGGGCCGCCGCTCGAGCTGTACGACCGGCCGAACAATCTCTTTGTCGCCAGCTTCATCGGCTCGCCCGCCATGAACATGCTCAGGGGCGAGATCGTAAGCGACGGCTCGCCGTCATTTCGCGGCGCCGGAGGGATTTCGGTCCCGTTGGCCTCGGCACTTTCCATCGGCAATGGTGAGCCGGTCGTGCTGGGGATACGGCCCGAGCATTTACGGCTGTCCGACCATCAGGGCATCCCGGTCACCGTCGTGGTGGTCGAGCCGACAGGGTCCGAAGTGCAGCTCATCGGCCGCACCGCCGGCGGCGAGGAGATCGTCGCAAACTTCCGGGAACGCCATTCCTTCACGCCAGGCGAAACCATCCGGCTTACGGCCGAGCCTGGCCTCATCCATCTCTTTCACGGCAAAACCGGACAGCGGTTCGAAACACCCATCGGGCAGTAGGACGGCAAGGACAATAAGCAGGAGGAAGCGAGCATGAAATTCACCAGACGCGACGTGATCCGCACCACCGCCGGTGCGGCGGCGGGAGCCTTGGGAAGCCGGTTCATCGGCTCTCCCGCCTTTGCCCAGGAGGGGTTGAAGTACAAGCCCGAGGACGGCGCCAAGCTCAGGCTGCTGCGCTGGTCGCCCTTCGTGCAGGGCGACGAGGATCAATGGCTGGCCAACACCAAGCGCTTTACCGAAGCGACCGGTGTCGAGGTCCGCGTCGACAAGGAAAGCTGGGAGGACATCCGCCCCAAGGCGGCGGTCGCCGCCAATGTCGGCTCTGGCCCGGACCTGATGTTCGTCTGGTTCGACGACCCGCACCAATATCCCGACAAGCTGCACGACGTGACGGAACTGGGCGAATATCTCGGCTCGAAATATGGCGGCTGGCACGATGGACCGCACCAATATGCGACACGGCAAGGCAAATTCCTCGGCCTGCCGCTGGCGACCATCGGCAATGCCATCGTCTATCGCGAAAGCTGGGTGAAGGAGGCCGGCTTCTCCGAATTTCCGAAGGACACGGCAGGCTTGCTCGAGCTTTGCAAGGCATTGCAGGCAAAGGGGCACCCGGCCGGCTTCACGCATGGCCACGGCGTCGGCGACGGCAACAACTACGCCCACTGGCTGCTGTGGAGCCATGGCGGCCAGATGGTCGACGAGAGCAGCAAGGTGACGATCAACAGCCCCGAGACGCTGAAGGCGATCGAATACGCGCAGGAGCTCTACAAGACCTTCATTCCCGGTACCGAAAGCTGGCTCGACGTCAACAACAACCGCGCCTTCCTGGCCGGCGAATTGAGCGTCATCGCCAACGGCATTTCGGCCTACAACACCGCCAAGATCAACAAGGACAAGGATCCGAAGCTCACTGAGATAGCCAAGGACATCCGCACCACCAACCTGCCGATCGGCCCGGTCGGGAAATCCGTCGAGCTGTTCCAGGTGACCACGGCCGTGATCTTCGACTACACGCCCTACCCCAACGCCGCCAAGGCCTACCTGCAGTTCATGTTCGAGGATCCGCAAATGTCGCAGTGGATCACGTCGTCGGCAGGCTATTGCTGCCAGACGCTCAAAGCCTTCGACAACAACCCGGTGTGGACGGCCGATCCGAACAATGCCGCCTACGCCAAGGCCTCGGCGACGCTGCGGCCCAACGGCTATGCCGGCCCGCTTGGCTATGCCTCGGCAGCGACCATGGCCGACTATGTGCTGGTCGACATGTTCGCCAAGGCGGTGACCGGCCAGGCGACGCCGCAAGAAGCGATGGAAGAAGCCGAGAAGCGCGCAAACCGCTACTATCGCGTTTGAGCCGGGTTCAGCCGGGCAGCCATGCTGCCCGGCTGGCTTTGGACTGCGTCGCGGCCGCCCGCCGATCAATGAGACCTTAGAGGAGCCGACCCATGGCCGTGACCTCCGCTGCCGTTCAGCCACGCCGGTCGACGCTGTCGCGCATTCTAGCGTTCGTGTCTGAAAGTCATAACGCGCTTGGCTTCGGCTTCATGCTGCCGGCGGCGGCGCTGCTGCTGGTCTTCCTGACCTATCCGCTCGGGCTCGGCGTCTGGCTCGGCTTCACCGATGCCCGCATCGGCCGCCCCGGCATCTTCATCGGTATCGAGAACTACGAATATCTGTGGGATGACGCCGTCTTCTGGCTCTCCGTCTTCAACACCTTGCTCTACACGATCAGCGCCTCGATCCTGAAGTTTGCGCTCGGCCTGTGGCTGGCGCTTATCCTCAACCAGAACCTGCCGTTCAAGTCGTTCTTCCGCGCGATCGTCCTGCTGCCCTGGGTGGTGCCGACGGTGCTGTCGGCGATCGCCTTCTGGTGGATCTACGATTCGCAATTCTCGATCCTGTCCTGGGCGCTTATGGAAATGGGCCTGATCGACCATCGCATCAACTTCCTCGGCGATCCCGAGAATGCGCGGGCTTCGGTCATCGCCGCCAATGTCTGGCGCGGCATTCCTTTTGTGGCGATCACGCTGCTTGCCGGCCTGCAGACGATTCCGCAGTCGCTCTACGAGGCCGCCACGCTCGACGGCGCCAGCCGCTGGCAATTGTTCCGCTATGTGACGCTGCCGCTGCTGACGCCGATCATCGCCATCACCATGACGTTTTCGGTGCTGTTCACCTTCACCGATTTCCAGCTGATCTATGTGCTGACGCGCGGCGGGCCCGTGAACGCCACGCATCTGATGGCGACGCTGTCGTTCCAGCGCGGCATTTCCGGAGGCCAGCTTGGCGAAGGCGCCGCGATCGCAGTTGCCATGATCCCGTTCCTGCTGGCGGCGATCCTGTTCAGCTATTTTGGCCTGCAGCGTCGCAAATGGCAGCAGGGCGGCGGAGATTGACATGACCGCGATCGAAACGAGCAAACGCCCGGAACTCGACGAAGGCGGCATGGGCTACCTGCAGAGTTTGCCGCGCCGCGTGGTGACGGTCTACCTGCCGTTGCTGATCTTCGTCATCGTGCTGTTGTTTCCGTTCTACTGGATGACGATCACGGCGGTTAAGCCCAACCTCGAGATGACCGACTACGCCAATTTCAATCCGTTCTGGGTGGTGCATCCGACGCTCGAGCATATCCGCTACCTGCTCTTCGAGACGTCTTATCCGGGCTGGCTGCTCAACACGATCATCATCTCGACCGCCGCCACGTTCCTGTCGCTGCTGGCTGCGGTGTTCGCTGCCTATGCGATCGAACGCTTGAGGTTCTCCGGGGCGCGGCAGGTCGGCCTCGCGGTGTTCCTCGCCTATCTCGTGCCGCCCTCGATCCTGTTCATTCCGCTGTCTGTGATGGTGTTCAACCTTGGACTTTACGACACGCCGTTCGCGCTCATCCTCACCTATCCGACCTTCCTGATCCCGTTCTGCACATGGCTGCTGATGGGTTATTTCCGCTCGATCCCGTTCGAGCTGGAAGAATGCGCGCTGATCGACGGGGCGAGCCGTTGGCAGATCCTCACCAAGATCGTGCTGCCGCTGTCGGTGCCGGGCCTGATTTCCGCCGGCATCTTCGCATTCACGCTGTCATGGAACGAGTTCATCTACGCCTTGACCTTCATCCAGTCGTCCGAAAACAAGACTGTGCCGGTCGGCGTGCTCACCGAGCTGGTGCGCTCGGACGTCTATGAATGGGGGGCGCTGATGGCGGGAGCGCTGATCGGCTCGCTGCCGGTCGTGGTGCTCTATTCGTTCTTTGTCGAGCACTATGTTTCCTCGATGACCGGAGCCGTGAAGGAATAGCCAGCATCGTGATTGGGTTCGGAGGTATTCCCGGCGGCCGGGAATACCTGGGGTAGGCACCCTGCCGGCCGAGGCTACGGCCGGTTACTTGCCGCAGTATTGATCGTTGACATTCGTGTTGGCGTTGGCGTCGGAGACAGGCTTGCACACCTTTGCGTGAGGAATGCGCGAGGTTACGGAAGGGTGTCAGCAGCCGGTGTCGGACTTCGGCGCAAATGCGCGGTCGGCAATGCGTTCTATGAAAGCGACGACCCGTTCCGGGTCGATGAATTGCGGCATGTGACCAAGCCCCTCGACCGGCTCGAAATGCAGCCCCCTGATCTTATCCATCACCGGCCAGGCATGGATATCGATGCCCAGCACGAGATCGGAAGCACCAAACAGAATGCCGGCCGGCATGGTGATCTCGCGATAGCGTTGCTCGATGCGGCCAAGGTCGTGCTCGATGGCCACGACATCGGTCGACGTTGCATAGAAATGGCTTGGCCTCAGCCCGCACCAGCCGCCGCCCTCGACCATATAGTCGGTCGGCGCCGTCTGCGGCGCGAAAATGAAGGCAAGCGTCGCTTCGGCATATTTGAGAGCCGCCGGGATCGCCACCGTATGAGCCATGATCCGGCGCCGCAGCGGCGACTTGATGTACAGCGGGCCGAACTTCTCGCGCGCGTCCGGCTCCAGATGGGTCAGCGGTGCCAGCAAGGCGATGCCGGAAATCGCCGTGGGATGCTCGATAGCCAGCGTCAGCGCGATGGCGCCACCCAGCGAATGACCGACGACCAGAGGCTTTTCCAGCCCAAGCGCGTCGATAAAATGCCGCACGATCTCGGCCTGCTCGGGCAGCCGTCCGCTGGCGCCCCTGGCCCGCACCGAATAGCCGGAGCCCGGACGGTCGAGCGCGATCAGCCGATAGTTCGGGCCGAACCGTCCGAACAGCGTGTGGCCGAATTGATGAAGCTGCGCGCCGAGGCCGTGCAGGAAGACGATCGGCCGCCCCTCGCCCGTCTCGACATAATGGATGCGGTTGCCGTCGATCTCGATGAATTTGCCACTGGCCGGCACCAGCCTTTCGGCCTTCGCCGCGATCCGCAGCGTCGCCAGCATCGGATAGGCTGCCATGACGAGCGCCAGCAGAAACAGCGCGCCGGGTAGCCATAGCAGAATCGATGCCGGCATGTCTTGCTCAGGGCTCCAAACCGGCACGCAGCATCACCCGCCGACGGGTGCACTGCAAGGGAGGTGGCACAGGTAGATCCGTCATTTGGCGGCATTGCCGCCGGCCGTTTGCCGCGCTATCTCAGGCGACCCGTTTGCCGGAGCCAGTCATGACCGAAATCGTCACCGCCGCCATGCTCGTCATCGGCGACGAGATTCTGTCCGGCCGCACCAAGGACAAGAACATCGGCCACCTCGCCGACATCATGACGGCGATCGGCATCGACCTGAAGGAAGTGCGCATCGTTGCGGACGAGGAAGACGAGATCGTCGCTGCGGTGAATGCGCTGCGCACCCGCTATACTTATGTCTTCACCACCGGCGGCATCGGCCCGACGCATGACGACATCACCGCCGATTCGGTTGCCAAGGCCTTTGGCGTGCCATGCGAATACGACGCCAAGGCCTACGCCCTGCTGGAGGCAAGCTACGCCGCCCGCGGCATCGAATACACCGAAGCGCGCAAGCGCATGGCGCGGATGCCGCGCGGGGCAGACCACATCGATAATCCAGTGTCGGTTGCGCCGGGCTTTCGCATTGGCAACGTCCATGTCATGGCCGGCGTGCCGGCGATTTTCCAGGCGATGCTCGACAATGTCGTGCCGACATTGCGGGCCGGCACCAAAATGCTGTCGGCAACCGTGGAATGCCCGTTCGGCGAAGGCCTGATCGGCGGGCCGCTGGGCGACATCCAGAAGGCGCATCCGGACACGATCATCGGCTCCTACCCGAAATATGGCGATGGCAAATTCTGGACGGAACTGGTGGTGCGCGCCCGCAGCCAGCAGGCACTGGACTCCGCACGCGCCGACGTAGAGGCTATGGTGGCGGGCTTGATCAAGGCAAGCCGAGTGGGCTGATCGGCCGGCCTGACGGAACCAGCATCGCGCAGTGACGTTTGTCACGAGTGGGATCGCCGTAAGAAGTGAGGGACTGCCATGCGCTTCAAGACCATCGTCGCCATATTGCAGAATGAACAGGATGCCGAGCGTGTCCTCGACTGCGCGATCCCGCTGGCCGGCCGATTCCAGAGCCATCTGATCGGCATCCATGCCGAGGCGCTGCCCGTGCCCTACACCTCTGCCACCGGCTTTCCGGACACCGAGTTCCTGCAGGTTTCCGCCGATATGAACCGGGAGCGCGCCGAGAAGTTGCAGGCCGCCTTTCACAAGCGCATCGAGGATTCCGGCCTGTCGTTCGAGTGGCGCAGTCTCGAGAGTTTTTCCGGCGACAGTGCGCTGACCGGCATCTCGACCGTTCGCACCGCGGACCTGATCATCGCCGCCCAGCGCGAATCGGGCAGCGACCCGAGCGCCGACGTCGACACCCTGGTCTACGATGCCGGCCGGCCGGTGCTGGTGGTGCCGCATTCGGGTCCGCTCGTCACCAGCTTCAAGCACGTATTGCTCGCCTGGAACGGCAGCAAGGAGGCCGCGCGCGCGGCCTTCGATGCCTTGCCGTTCATCATCGAGGCCGAAAAGACCGACATCGTCGTCATCGACCCGCCGGATACGCTCGACGAGGCGCCGGAAACAGCCGGCGCCGAGATCGCCGCCTCGCTGTCCAGGCATGGCGCGACCGTCAGCGTCTCGGTGCTGAGGTCCGGCGGCGCCTCGGTCGACGACATCATCCAGACCAGGGTCGCCGAGTCGGGTGCGGACCTGCTCGTGCTCGGCGCCTACAGCCATTCCTGGCTGCGCCAGCTGCTGTTCGGCGGGGTGACGCGAACGGTGCTGCGCACCGCACCCGTGGCGGCTTTCCTGTCGCGGTAGGTTCACAGGGATAGCTGGCAGGACAATAGCTTTGCCGCGCCCTTGCCAAAGCCAAGCCTTTCCAGTTAATTCCGCGCGCATTCCATAGTGTCTGCGCGCGATGCGCGCTTTGCGGAGTGCGCGAGAGATGTCCCTGCCCGAAAAAGCCTTCCCGGTCTCCTGGGACCAGTTCCACCGCGATGCGCGCGCGCTCGCCTGGCGGCTTGCCGGCGCCAACAAGGGGCAATGGAAGGCGATCGTCTGCATCACGCGCGGCGGCCTGGTTCCGGCGGCTATCATTTCGCGCGAGCTTGGCATCCGCATCATCGAGACGGTCTGCGTCGCCTCCTACCACGATTATACCAGCCAGGGGCAGTTGCAGGTGCTGAAGGAGGTCACGCCGGCGCTGCTCGCCGATGACGGGGCCGGCGTGCTGATCATCGACGACCTCACCGACACCGGCAAGACGGCGGGCATAGTGCGCGCGATGATGCCCAAGGCGCATTTCGCCACCGTCTATGCCAAGCCGAAAGGCAGGCCGATGGTGGACACTTTCGTTACCGAGGTCAGCCAGGACACCTGGATCTATTTCCCCTGGGACATGGGCTTCACCTACCAAAAGCCGATCGCCGACGATCACGCCGGCTGATTCGCGGCAACGCCGCTTGATGCACCGAGTCCGCCCAGGGGACCTCCGCACACCGATAAAGGCGTGGCGCGACGCTGCTGCAGTCGCGCCATTAGGCTGAGATCGGCGCAGATTGACGGAATCTGGCCGATCCGTGAAACATTTTTTACTTTCATTGCTTATAATTAGCCGTAAGATTCGTGAGACGGCAAATGATTCTGGAAGCTGGGGCAAGCTTCTCCGATGTTGACGAGGCCAACGACGCACAACCATAAGGCCGAAAGGGTCCGGCGACTCTTCGGCGCGGTGCCGTACCGCCTTCAGGTTGCAGCGTTGCCTTGGCGCGATAGCGGGGACGGCGTGGAAATCATGCTGATCACCAGCCGCGATACCGGCCGCTGGGTGCTTCCCAAGGGCTGGCCGGAAGCGAAGGAGCCGCTTTGCGAAGCGGCGGCACGCGAAGCCGGCGAGGAGGCCGGGCTGCGCGGCACGATCTCACATCACGAGGCCGGCCGTTATTTCTACGCCAAGGTGCTGGCTACCGGCGAGGAAGTGCCGTGCGAGGTGCTGGTCTTCCCGCTGCAGGTCGACAAGGTCGCCGACCGGTGGAAGGAAAAGCGGGCACGCACCCGCAAATGGGTCAGCGCCGCCGAGGCTGTGCGCATGGTCAACGAACCCGACCTCAGCCAGATCATCGCCCATTTCTGCGCGGATCCGCATCGGTTCTCCTGAGTCTCAGTCGCGCATAGCCTATCGCTCAGGTGCTGTGAACGTCGTTGCCGAAGCGCCTCCACCCAGAGCCGACCCTTCCTTGCGCTCCGCTTCTATCCCCGTTATCCACATGTGTGACACACAAGATGTGGGGTCATAAAAGCTACGCAAACGAATCCTTGACGCCGCAAAACGAGTCGCCTTTTATAGGCCATGCGCTCCTGTTGAGAGTGCGACCGGAAAAGTTTCGAGGCCGGTCTTTTTCCCGGAATATGTGCGTTTTGAGCCGCATTCCCGCCTGTTTACGAGGCCGGCGAAGGCGTGGGATTTTGAAGCCTTGGGGGCGAAAGGGGAGGATTGTCGGACTTGAATAAATTGTCTGTTAATACTATATTTAGTGTTTGCAGGTAGGTTCGACGCTAGATAATGTGAATTTCCCTCGATCGAGGGCGTTACAAAAAGTTTTCAGTTTTGAGGGACCCACAGGGTCCGTCAGCGCGTTGGACAGCGGCCTCGCAAGAGGTTTGACCGGCAGGGCGGCGGAGACTGTGAAGATGAGAGCCGGCGGTTTTCGAACGCCGGCAGACGGCGGACATGCGCGTTTCGCCAAGAGGGCAGAAATCCTCTGGGAAAAGCGCTATATGTAGACAAAAGGGACCGGACCAATGCGCATCGAGCGTCGTTTCACCAAGCCAGGGCAATCAGCTTATGCGGAGATCGAATTCCGCAAGGCGCTTTCGGAGATCAAGAATCCGGATGGCTCGGTGGTGTTCCGCTTGGACAACATCGACGTGCCGGCGCAGTTCTCCCAGGTTGCCGCCGATATCCTGGCGCAGAAATATTTCCGCAAGGCTGGCGTCCCGGCACGGCTGAAGAAGGTCGAAGAGACGCAAGTCCCCTCCTTCCTGTGGCGCTCGGTCGCCGACGAGGCTGAACTGGCCAAGCTGCCGGAAGCCGAGCGCTACGGTTCCGAGACCGACGCCCGCCAGGTCTTCGACCGGCTTGCCGGCACCTGGACCTATTGGGGCTGGAAGGGCGGCTACTTCAAGTCGGAGGAAGACGCGCGCGCCTTCCGCGACGAGCTCGCCTATATGCTGGCCACCCAGCGCGTCGCGCCGAACTCGCCGCAATGGTTCAACACCGGCCTGCACTGGGCCTATGGCATCGACGGTCCGAGCCAGGGTCATTTCTATGTCGACCCGTTCACCGGCAAGCTGACCAAGTCGAAGTCTTCCTACGAGCATCCGCAGCCGCATGCCTGCTTCATCCAGGGCGTGCAGGACGACCTCGTCAATGAGGGCGGCATCATGGACCTGTGGGTGCGTGAGGCGCGCCTGTTCAAATACGGCTCCGGCACCGGCTCCAACTTCTCGTTCCTGCGCGGTGAAGGCGAAAAGCTGTCGGGCGGCGGTCGTTCGTCGGGGCTGATGAGCTTCCTCAAGATCGGCGACCGCGCGGCGGGCGCCATCAAGTCGGGCGGCACGACACGCCGCGCCGCGAAAATGGTCATCGTCGACGCCGATCATCCCGATATCGAGGAATTCATCGACTGGAAGGTCAATGAGGAGCAGAAGGTCGCCTCGCTGGTCACCGGCTCGAAGATCGTCAAGAAGCATCTCGAAGCGATCATGAAGGCCTGCATCAACTGCGAAGGCAATGGCGACGATTGCTTCGACCCGGCGGTCAACACCGCGCTGAAGCGCGAGATCAAGGCGGCCAAGAAGGACGCGGTGCCGGAGAACTACATCTACCGCGTCATCCAGTTCGCCAAGCAGGGCTACACCTCGATGTCGTTCAAGACCTACGACACCGACTGGGATTCGGACGCCTATCTCACCGTTTCCGGCCAGAATTCCAACAATTCGGTGTCGCTGAAGGACGATTTCCTGCGCGCCGTCGAGCAGGACGGCGACTGGCATCTCACCGCCCGCAAGGACGGCAAGGTGCTGAAGACGCTGAAGGCGCGCGATCTCTGGGAAAAGATCGGCTATGCCGCCTGGGCGTCGGCCGATCCGGGCCTGCATTTCAACACGACGATGAACGACTGGCACACCTGCGCCTCGGCCGGTGCGATCCGGGCGTCCAACCCGTGCTCGGAATACATGTTCCTCGACGACACCGCCTGCAACCTGGCGTCGATCAACCTTCTGCCCTACCGCAATGCCGACGGCACGATCGACATATCAGCCTACGAGCACACGGTGCGGCTGTGGACCATGGTGCTGGAAATCTCGGTGATGATGGCGCAGTTCCCGTCGAAGGAGATCGCTAAGCTTTCCTACGAGTACCGCACGCTCGGCCTCGGCTACGCCAATATCGGCGGCCTGCTGATGACCTCGGGCATTCCCTATGATTCCGACGAGGGCCGCGCCATCTGCGCCGCGCTCACCGCGATCATGACCGGCACGGCCTATGCCACTTCGGCCGAAATGGCCGCCGAGCTCGGCGCCTTCCCCGATTATGACCGCAATGCGCAGAACATGCTGCGCGTCATGCGGAACCACCGCCGCGCTGCCTATGGCGAAAGGGACGGCTATGAGAAGCTCGCCGTCAACCCGGTGCCGCTGGTCGCCTCGGATCTCAAGCAGCAGGAACTTGCCGACCATGCCAAGGCCGCCTGGGACCGCGCCATCGAGCTCGGCGAGGAGCATGGCTACCGCAACGCGCAGGCAACGGTGATCGCGCCGACCGGCACAATCGGCCTGGTGATGGATTGCGATACCACCGGCATCGAGCCCGACTTCGCGCTGGTAAAATTCAAGAAGCTGGCCGGCGGCGGCTATTTCAAGATCATCAACCGCGCGGTGCCCGAAGCGCTGCGCACGCTCGGCTATTCCGAGGCCCAGATCGCCGAGATCGAGGCCTATGCCGTCGGCCACGGCAATCTCAACCAGGCGCCGGGCATCAACCCCGGCTCGCTCAAGGCAAAAGGCTTTACCGACGAAAAGATCGCAGCACTCAATGCGGCGCTGAAGTCGGCCTTCGACATCAAATTCGTCTTCAACCAATGGACGCTGGGCTCTGACTGGGTGAAGGAGACGTTCGGCTTCACCGACGAGCAGCTCAATGATTTCTCGTTCGAGATGCTGCCGGCGCTGGGCTTCTCGAAGAAGGACATCGAGGCCGCCAACATCCATGTCTGCGGGGCGATGACGCTGGAAGGCGCGCCGTTCCTGAAGGCCGAACACCTGCCGGTGTTCGACTGCGCCAGCCCGTGCGGCAAGATCGGCAAGCGTTCGCTGTCGATCAACAGCCACATCATGATGATGGCGGCGGCGCAGCCCTTCATCTCCGGCGCCATCTCCAAGACCATCAACATGCCGAACGACGCGACGGTGGAAGACGCCAAGGGCGCCTACATGCTGTCGTGGAAGCTGGCGCTGAAGGCCAACGCGCTCTATCGCGACGGCTCGAAGCTGTCGCAGCCGCTCAACGCCTCGTTGCTTGCAGACGTCGAAGACGACGAGGACGAAGCCATCGAGCAGCTGATCGCGGCGCCGGCCGCACAGCGCGCCGTGCAGGTGACCGAGAAGATCGTCGAGCGCGTCGTCGAACGTCTCTACCGCGACCGCGAGAAACTGCCGAACCGCCGCAAGGGCTATACCCAGAAGGCGGTCGTCGGCGGCCACAAGGTCTATCTGCGCACTGGCGAGTTCGATGACGGTCGTATCGGCGAGATCTTCATCGACATGCACAAGGAAGGTGCGGCCTTCCGGGCGATGATGAACAACTTCGCCATCGCCATCTCGCTCGGCCTGCAATATGGCGTGCCGCTCGAGGAATTCGTCGAAGCCTTCACCTTCACCAAATTCGAGCCGGCTGGCATGGTGCAAGGCAATGACGCCATCAAGAACGCCACGTCGATCCTCGACTACGTCTTCCGCGAACTCGCCGTCTCCTATCTCGGCCGCCACGACCTCGCCCATGTCGACCAGTCGGACTTCGACAAGACGGCGCTCGGGCGCGGCATCAACGAAGGCAAGGCAACGCCCTTCTCCAAGGGCCTGACCCGCGGTGCCTCGCCGGTCAAGCTGGTGTCGGGTGCCGAGCCGAAGGGCTTTGCTGGCTCGGGCTCCGGAACTCCAGCCCGTACCGCCCCGACCGCCTTCTCCGGCTCCAACGTGCTGACGCTGAAGCCGGCCAGCGACGAAGCCATCGCCTATAAGCGCGACTACGAGGAGCGCGCCAGGGAACTGGTCGAGGACATCGTCTACGCGGAAGCCTCCGACCCGACGGAGCTGTTCACCGATGAGGCCGCGAAAGAAGCAGCCGAAGCCAAAGCACTCGCCGCCAACCGGCGCCAGCAATCGCTCATGCAGGGCTACACCGGCAACGAATGCTCGGAATGCCACAACTTCACGATGGTGCGGAACGGGACTTGCGAGAAGTGCGATACTTGCGGGGCCACGAGCGGGTGTAGCTGAGGAGCTGAGGTCGCGCCCTCCCTTCTCCCCTTGTGGGAGAAGGGAAGAGCGCGCGATTACCGCCAAGGCTGCAAACTGTCATCGCGGACGTAAGCGATGATGGTGTCGCAGACTGCGTTCAGATCCCGCAGCACGTCGTCATTCCAGAAACGCAGTACACGAAAGCCCCTCGCCTTAAGTTCGGCGTCCCGCTCCCGGTCATAGTTCGAATCCGCATGCTGGCTGCCGTCGATCTCGATGATCAGTCTGGCCTCGGCGCAAATGAAATCGGCGATGAACTTGCCGACCGGAACTTGGCGCCGAAATTTGATGCGATCGAGCCTACGTCCGCGCAGTTCGTGCCACAGGCGGTCTTCCGCTTCCGTCGGCTCGCGTCGCATTGAGCGGGCGAAGCGACGTTTAGTGGGCGCAACGGGCTGATGCGGCATGGGGCGACGTTATCCAATCCTGGGGACGACCTCCAAGGAATCCTCAGATAAGGGCCGACGTTCGAGACCAACCAAAGGGGATGGCGCGGCGCCTCCCCTTCTCCCCTTGTGGGAGAAGGTGGCGAGGTCGGATGAGGGGTGCTCCAGCTTGGCACCGACGCACTCCGTCCAACACCCCTCAACCGTCTTGGCGCTGCGCGCCAATCCACCTTCTCCCACATGGGGAGAAGGAAGAAGCTGCCGCGCTACTCCGCCTCGGCCACCATCTGCCGGCCGCCCACCCAGTCGCGCCAGGCCCTCTCATCGCCGTGGAAGACGTTGAGGTCTATGCGGCCTCTTACGCCGTGCGACAGGCCGGAGCCGGAATATTGCCAGAACAGCCATTTGCGCCCGGGATAGACCTTTGACGGGTGCGCGGCCACGGCGCGCAGCCAGAACGGATAATCGGGGAAGGCGCCCCTGAGATTGTCGCGGTAGAAGTCGGGCGCGGTGTAGATGATCGGCCGCTGGCCGTAGTGGCGCTCCAGCCTGTCCATGAACACCTGCATCTTCTCCAGCACCTTTTGCCGCGACGGGCGACGCTTGCAGCTGGATTCGCCGTTCCACTCGACGTCGATCACCGGCGGCAGCGCGCCCTCGACCCTCGGCACATTGCGGATGAACCAGTCGGCCTGCTCGCCGGCGGTGCGGCACCAGTAGAAGAAGTGGTAGGCGCCGCGCTTGAGGCCGGCGGCGTCGGCACTGCGCCAGTTTCTGGTGAACATCGGGTCGAGATGGTCGCCCCCGTCGGTGGCCTTGATATAGGCGAAGTTGGCGCCCTGGGCACGCAGCTTTCCCCAGTTCACATTGCCCTGCCAGCGCGAAACGTCGACGCCGTGGACGGCGAGACGCCTCGGCGAGGATGCCTTGCCGAA
The DNA here is from genome assembly GCF_040322975.1 of Mesorhizobium sp. M0074. Classification (NCBI taxonomy): domain Bacteria; kingdom Pseudomonadati; phylum Pseudomonadota; class Alphaproteobacteria; order Hyphomicrobiales; family Phyllobacteriaceae; genus Mesorhizobium; species Mesorhizobium sp. M0074. Next base: position 66,286 of record NZ_JAMYUM010000015.1, on the reverse strand, counting down.
ATTGATCGGCTTGGCATCGCGAAAACCATAGCGCGTGACCGGTTCGGCAAGCATTGCTGGTGCCGCGCGTGTCAGCCGCTTCGGCGGCGACATCAGCGCGATCACCTCGGCCGGCGGTTCGACGTCCTGATCGGGTACGTCCATCGCGACCGGCTGTTCGTCCTGCTCCTGTTCGGCAAAAGCGGGCGCAGCATCAGTTTTCGCCACGGACGCCACCGGCGCGGGTGGCCGCACAACCGAGCTGGTGGTCTCGCTGGACGGCACTTGCAGCGCATCGACGCCGGAGGTTGACGTGCAGCCGGCAAGGCACAGCGCTGCGATCGAAAAGATGACGACGCCTGATAACCGCATCTGGACCTGTACGCAAAACACAACAGACCGAAGGCAGGACAACGCCGCCGGACAAACCAAGCTGGATTCCTAACAAGAAACTACCAACAAAGTTTGAATCGAATTGTTAGGGCTTTGCAGCGGGACGTTGGCCGGGCGGAAGTGTGCTAGCCCTCCAATGTTCGGCCACGTCGCTGCCTCGGCTTGACAACTCACGGCATGAGATTAGTCTCTACTAATCTTACGGTGTAAGGCACCACGTGGAGGACGTCATGCAGCCCGCCGCCCTGTCAGAATTGCAGCCCGTAGTCCCGCCGGAGCCATGCTCGCCCGCCATCGGGGTCGACGAGATACCTCGCAACCTCAGTCGCGCCATCGAACGCGCCGAGGTCAATGCGTGGCTCGATCTCTATCGCGCCGCCCCGGCAGACTTTGCCGCAAGGCAAAGCCTTGCCATCGCCGAAGATGGCGATCTCGTCTGGACCACCTGCACGACGATCCCGTTCATCCATTTCAACTGTGTCAAAAATTTCGGCGTCGAGAGCGCGGCCACCGAGAGCCGGCTCGACGCACTTCTGGCGCATTATCGCGACGCCGGCATTCTGCGGCCCTGGTTCTACACCAATCCACACACCGAGCCGGCGACGCTCAGCTGCTGGCTCGAGGCGCGCGGCCTGCAACGTCAGGGCGGCTGGGAACGCATCTTTCGCGACGCGACGCCATTGCCCGCTGAGCCGCTTTTCCCGACGGAGGATGCCTCGGTCGAGCGGGTGACGCCGGCAACGGCAAGGGAATGGGCTGGGTTCATCGACAGCCAATATCGGTTGCCGACCTCACCGTGGTTGCTGGCGCTGGCCGGCCGACGCGGCTGGCATCATTACATGCTGCGGCGGGAAGACGCGGTGGCGGCGGTGCGCTCGATGTTCATCGGCGCCGACGGCATGGCCTGGAGCGGCATCGACGCGCCGGTGCCCGGCATCATGGCGCCGAGCTTCGACCTCGATGCAATGCTCGGCGAAGCGATGGTGCGCGACGGACTTGCGGCCGGTGCAAAACTGTTCGTGGCCGATATCGAGGCGCCGCGAGCCGAACGTGAGGGGCCAGCCTACCGCAACTATGCACGCCTCGGCTTCAAGCTTGCCTATTTCCGCAGCCATTACAGCTATTTGCCGGCAAATTCCGGCTGACCGCTTCAAGACCCTAGCTGCACAACCACAGCTTGTGACAGGTCGTGGCCATCAGGTGGGCCGGCGGTACAAAGCGATCGTTGACCGGCGCATCATCGTCTACCCGGCGGACCTTTTCTTCGAGCAGCGTGCGAAGTTGTGCCGGTTGCACGCGGTCGCGCTCCATTACCAGCTTGATCATCGGATCGCTCAAGAGTTCATCCAGGGTGTTGATGCTGTCGTTCATCCGTCGCCTCCTCGACTGCCTGCCCGCATGCCAATAGATAGGCAGCAATGATGGCCCGCCAATGACGCTTTGCCGGCTATCTCGTGTCGCTTCGGATTAAATTTTGTCCAGATTCCACCTCAAGCCGGAGGTGGCGCGCCTTCAAACTGCGGCAGGCCGTCGTCGATCTGCAACCAGGGCTGCTTCGAGGCGGTCCAGATATGCATCTCAGGCCTGAACAACGAGGGATCATCGAGCGAGCCGGTGGTGATGCCGATAATGCCGGCGGAATCGCGCCGGGAAAACATCGTCGTGCCGCAGCGCGGACAAAAGCCGCGCTTGAGATCGGGCGAGGAATTCACCGTCGCCAGCGGTCCGTCGACCGTCACATCATCGATGCGGAACAGCACGCGCGCGTTGAAGGCGGCACCCAGCGCCTTCTGGCACAACCGGCAATGGCAGACGCGCTCATTGATCGGTGCCGCCTCGGCGCGGTAGCGCACCGCACCGCACAAACACCCGCCCTGATATCTTGCCATCACCCGCGTCCCTGCCCTGTGAGGATAGGCGGCATACCTATCGATAGGCGTGGCAGCGTCAATTGAAAAGCTTTGATGGCGCCATCTATAGCTGTGATGCGGCCAATACACGATTGGCCGATGCGCCGGGCCAAGGCCCCATGGGCGACATGCCGGCCATCTCGCGGAAGACGGCCGGCAGACAATTGACTGGGCGTCAGTTCGTTTCGTTGACGACCTCGTCCCAGGTCTTGACCTTGGTCTGGCCATTGAGGAACGGCAGCGCGGCAGCTGTCAGTTCCGGCGCGAAGAACACATCGTAGTGGGTGCGGTTCGGCACGATCGCCAGGCGGTTCTGCGACAGGTTCTCGCGCATCCAGCCGGCGTCCTTCAACCCGCCGCCGAGCATCTGATAGAACTTGATCTCGTGCTCGGGCCGGTACATGTCGCTGTCGCCGAACACCAGCATCACCGGCATTTTCAGCTTCGGCACGTCGGCCGAATAGTCGTAGTCCTTGCGGATATAGGCGCCGAGCTGGTCGAGCAGTTTCGGAAAATCCTCCGGATGCGGCGCAACCGCGACGTAGGATTTGTACATCGGTGTGTCCTTCATCATGTCGGCCATCGCCGCGCCGACCTGTGCCTGCTGGCCACGCATCTCGGCATAGAAGCCGTCCGCGGCGTAGCCGGTCGAGACCAGCACCAGGCGGCGCACCGTTTGGGGATGCTGGACGGCCATGCGGAAGGCGACGCCGCCGCCCAGCGAATAGCCCATCACGTCGACCTTGTCGTAGCCGAGCGCCTTGACGATCGCCGCCATGTCGTCGCCCATCGCCTCCAGGCTGAGCGGCCGGTCGCCGAGCGCGGTGCGGCCATGGCCCTGCAGGTCGACCCCGATGACGGTGCGGTTTTCGGTAAGCTTCGGCAGGATCGGCGCGAACATGTCGGTCGTGCCGAGACCGCCATGCAGCAGAAGCAGCGGCTCGCCCTTGCCGTAGACGGCGTAATAATAGTTCAGGCCGTTAATCGGCAGCAGGCCGGATTTTTCCGGCGTCGGCAGTGTTGCGGTTGCGGTCGTCATGGCGGGCTTGGCCTCCTCTGCGTTGATGGTGCCCGGCGCGGCAAACAGCGCGGCGGCCGAGGCGAAAATGGCGAAAAATACCGATCTGGACATCAGTCTCCCTCTCCCGTTTGCATCAAAGTCGCTTGGCGACCTCCTCGAGCTGTTCGGCGCACTGGCCCCAGCCCTCGTGAAAACCCATTTTCTCGTGCTGTTCGCGGTCGGCGACCGACCAATGCGCGACGCGGGCAATGTAGCGGGTCTTGCCCTCGCCCTCGTCCTCGAAGGTCAGCACGACCGTCATGAACGGCTTTTCGGACGGCTCCCACGCCTTGGTATAGGCATCGGTGAAGACGAGCTTCCTGCCCGGCACGACTTCGAGGAAGACGCCGGGACTCGCAAACTCGTTGCCGTCGGGACCGGCCATGACGACCAGGCTGGTGCCACCGGCGCGAACGTCCATCTCCGCTCGCGGCGTCGTCCACGGCTTCGGCGCGAACCATTGCGTCAAGAGCTTCGGCTCGGTCCAGCAGCGATAGACGTTCTCGCGCGGCGCATCGATGATGCGGGCGAGAACCAGCTCGCGGTCGGAGTTGGGGGCGACGTCGAGCTTGGTGGTCATGATGTTTCCTCACATGTCGGTTTTGGCTTCCGTGTCTAGGACGAACCGACAAGACGCAAGCCGACACGGTCCGCGAAAAAATCCGCGGGACAGGAGATTCGAACGACGGAAATAAGTGGCTTCAGTGGCGCTTGGCTTGCACCAGATAGGCGTCGATCTCGGTCTCGCCGAGCCACTTGGCGGCTTCCAGCCGATGCAACCCTTCGACCAGGATATGGCGCTTGCCGTCATGGCGCACCTGGATCGGCATCTTCATGCCGTTTTCCAGAATGTCCTCGGCCAGATTGCGGACAGTCTCGGGATGCAGCGTCTTCTTGCGCGCCGTCGGCACGTAGATATCGTTGACCCTGACCTTTTGCACTCTCAGCATATCGGCTCCCGTGGCGGACAAGGCCGCCCTTTGTGAGATAGTCTGTTTGGCCGGCAAGGCCAAGGGAGCAGCCCGGCAATGGCTGGCCCGATCGTTTCCAATTGACGCTTGGCCGGCGGATGGCCGAAATGGCGGCCTTCGACCTTAGCGGTGTTCATGAACCATTTGCCGACCGAGTTTCCCGATTTCGGACTGACGCCGGAGCAGCGACGCCAGGCGGTGCGCAGCCATTACTGGGAATGGCCCGGTATGGATGGCAGGCGCGGCGAAATCTGGTGCTACAGCGACCGTTTTTCCTACCGTCCTGGCGACATGGTGGCACTGCATGTCAGTTCGACGGCCGCCAGTTTCGGCATCGCGATCATCCGCGACGGCGGCGCGGAAACGACAATGTTCGAAGGGACGGGAATCGCGGCGCGCTGGCAAGATACGCCGGACCAATGTTCGGTCGAAGGCTGCGGCTGGCAAGCGTCGTTCGAGTTTCGCATCGGCGACGACTGGCCGTCCGGCGCCTATCGCGTGACGCTGACGGCAGATGGCCGGGACGGCAAGCCGATCCGCTGCCACCATCTTTTTATCGTCGCGCCGCAGCCCGGCAAGAAGCCTGGCCGTGTGCTGCAGGTGGCGGCCACCGGCACCTGGCTCGCCTACAATACATGGGGCGGTTCCAACCATTACGAAGGCATCACCGGGCCAGGCCGGGACCAATATGCACGAATGGTGTCGACGCAGCGGCCTTGGTGCCGCGGCTTCGTCGTGCTGCCCAAGGATGCGCCGCGCGTGCCGCTCGAAGTCGCGGTGCCGCCGAAAACCGTGCCGCGCTATCCGCACATGGAATGGGCCTTTGCCACCGGCCATTCGAAGAAATACGCCTCAGCCGGCTGGGCAAGCTACGACAGCCATTTCTTCCGCTTCGCCGAGCGTGCCGGCTACGCCGTCGATCTCGCCAGCCAGCACGATCTGCATTTTTCGCCCGACATTCTCGACGGCTATGACTGCGTCGTCTTCGTCGGCCACGACGAATATTGGACCTGGGAAATGCGCGATGCGGTCGACACCTATGTCGAGCGCGGCGGTCATGCGGCGCGCTTTGCCGGCAATTTCATGTGGCAGACCAGGCTGGAGGACGAAGGCCGCCGGCAGGTCTGCTACAAATACCGCGCTCGCGCCGACGACCCGGCCTATCGCGGCGGCGATATGAGGCGCGCCACCAATTCCTGGGAAGCGCCGGAAATCGGCCGGCCGGGTGCGGCGACCTTCGGCCTCAACGCGACAAGAGGCGTCTATGCCGGCTGGGGCGGCTGCGCGCCGCGCGGCGTGCGCGGCTTTCCGGTCTACCGGCCGGAGCATTGGGCGTTTGCCGGCACCGGCATCTACTATGGCGATCTGCTCGGCGCCGACAGCCATGTCTATGGCTACGAGGTCGACGGGCTCGATTTCGAGATCCGCGGCGGCCTGCCCTACCCCAAGCCCGACAGCGGTGCACCGGACGGGCTGCAAGTGCTGGCCGTCGGCATGGCGAGCCAGGTCGAGGAAAGCGCCGACATTGCGTTCGAGGACCAGTTTCTCGGCGACGAGGACGGACGCTTCACCGCCGAGACGCTGTTCGGCGAGGCAAGCGATGCCAACCTCGACAAGGTCAAACGCGGCAACGGCATGATCGTCAATTTCCCGCGCGGCAAAGGCGAGGTGTTTCACGCCGGAAGCTGCGAATGGATTGCCGGCCTGCTAAGGCAGGATGCGATGGTCGAGCGCGTCACCAGAAATGTCCTCGACCGCTATCTTGGAAAGCCATGACATGTTGAAGTCTCCTGCCCCGGAAACTCGCGAAGCCTCGCATCTGTTTTATCTATCCAGCGTGCGCCGGCCGCTGATCGACCGCGCCGAAGGCATCTACATGTGGACGCAGGATGGCCGCCGCTTCATCGACGGATCGAGCGGCCCGATGGTCGCCAATATCGGCCACTCCAATCGCAACGTGCTCGACGCGATGAAACGGCAGATGGACCGCGCCACCTTCGCCTACCGCCTGCATTTCGAGAACGAACCGGCAGAGGAGCTCGCGCGGCAGCTGGCGGCCAAACTCCCCGAAGGCCTGGACCGCATCTTTTTCGTCTCCGGCGGCTCGGAAGCAACGGAATCCTGCGTCAAGCTGGCGCGGCAGTGGGCGGTCGCCACCGGTCAGCCCAGCCGCTGGAAGGTGATCACGCGCTTTCCCTCCTATCATGGCGGCACGCTCGGCGCGCTCGCCGTCACCGGCGACGATGCGCTGTCCGAAACATTTGTGCCGATGATGCAGATGATGCCGACCGTGCCGGCGCCCATCGCCTGGCGCGACCGCGACAATCTTTCGATGGAACAGCGCGGCATCCGCTACGCCGACATGCTGGAGGAAAAGATCCTCGCCGAGGGACCGCAGAGCGTGCTCGCCTTCATCATGGAGCCAGTCGGCGGCGCTGCCACGGCAGCACTGGTGGCGCCGGACAGCTACTATCCGCGCATCCGCGAGATCTGCGATCGCTACGGCATCCTGCTCATCCATGACGAAGTGATGAGCGGTGCCGGCCGCACCGGAAAATTCCTCGGCGGCGACCACTGGAACTGCAAGCCCGACATCGTCGCGCTGTCGAAGGGGCTGGGCTCTGGCTACGCGCCGCTCGGCGCGCTGGCGGCACCGATGCGGCTGGTGCAGCCATTGCTCGCGTCGGGCGGCTTCCAGCACGGCCATACCTATGCCGGCAATCCGCTCGCCTGCGCCGCCGGGCTCGCCGTGCTCGGCGAGATGGACCGTCTCGGCCTGATCGCCAACGCGGCTGTCATGGGCGAGCTTTTGATGGACGAGCTGAAGGGATTGGCGAAGCGGTTTCCGTTCATCGCCGACATCCGCGGCAAGGGCCTGCTGACCGGTGCCGAAATGGTCGCCGACCCAGAAACGCTGAGGCCGATCGAGCCGGCAAAGAAGGCCACCCAGCGGCTGCTCGACCTCGCCTACGAGCGCGGCCTGATCATCTACGGACGCAAGGTCAAGGGCGGTGTCGACGGCGACAATTTCATGGTCGCCCCGCCGATGATCGTCACCGCCGCGCAGATCGGCGAGATCGTATCCATCATCGGCGACTCGCTCGAGGTGCTGGCCAGCGAGCTCGACCTGCCGGTCGAAGGTTGAGGCGACCATGGCACCGCGCAAAGTCATTATCACCTGTGCCGTCACCGGGTCGGTGCACACGCCATCGATGTCGCCACATCTGCCAGTGACGCCGGACCAGATCGCCGCAGACGCGATCGCCGCCGCCGAAGCCGGCGCCGCGATCCTGCATCTTCACGCCCGCGACCCCAGCGACGGGCGGCCGACCGCCGACCCCGAGGTGTTCATGCAGTTCCTGCCGCGCATCAAGCAGGCGACCGATGCGGTGATCAACATCACCACCGGCGGATCGTCGCTGATGACGCTCGACCAGCGGTTGGCCGCGCCGCTCAGGGCCGAGCCGGAAATGTGCTCGCTCAATATGGGCTCGATGAATTTCGCGCTGTTCCCGATGCTCGAGCGGCCGCGCGAATGGCAGCACGAATGGGAGCCGAAGCTGCTCGAGGCCACCCGCGACACGATCTTCAAGAACACCTTTGCCGATATGGAGACGGTGCTCGAAAAGCTTGGGCGCGGATGCGGCACGCGCTTCGAATTCGAGTGCTACGATGTCGGCCATCTCTATTCGCTTGCGCATTTCCGCGACCGCGGGCTGGTGTCGGGCCCATTGTTCATCCAGTTCGTATTCGGCATATTGGGTGGCATCGGCGCCGATCCCGAAAACCTGATCCACATGAAGCGCATCGCCGACAAACTGTTCGGCGACAGCTACCGGTTTTCCGTGCTGGCGGCCGGACGCCACCAGATGCCGATGATCTCGATTGCGGCGACGATGGGCGGCAATGTCCGCGTCGGGCTGGAGGACAGCCTCTACGACGGGCGCCAGCTCGCCAAGTCCAATGCCGACCAGGTCCGCCGGATCCGCGGCGTGCTCGAAGGGCTGTCGCTGGACGTCGCAACGCCGGCCGAGGCACGGCAGATGCTGGCGCTCAAGGGCGGCGACCGCGTGGCGTTCTGAGATGCGGCCGTGACCAACCCACCGTCAAGAGACATTGTCATCCGCCCCGGCCGGGTCGAGGACGTCGAAACCATCCACGCCGCGCTCCTACGGCTCGGCGCGCATGTCGGCGCACATCAGGAGATCACCTCGACAGCTCAGGATCTCCGCACCTATGGCTTTGGCGAAAAGCCTGCCTTCTCGACCTTGATCGCCGAAGTCGGTGGCGAATTTGCCGGGCTTTGCCTGTATTTTCCGATCTTCTCGACATGGATGGGACGGCCCGGCGTCTATGTGCAGGACCTCTATGTCGAGGACCGTTTTCGTGGCCGCAGGATCGGCGAGCGCCTGCTGCGCCGGGTGGCGGCGCAGTGCCGGAAGGCAGGCGGCGTCTATCTCAGGCTGTCCGTCGACACCGACAACAAGACCGCCAAGGCTTTTTACGAACGGTTAGGCATTGGCTGGTCGAGCTACGAGCAGGTGCAGAAGATCGTCGGCGACGCCTTTTTCGCCTTTGCCGATGCACCGGAGGAGCCAACATGAAAGCCTTCTATGCCGAAGAACAGAAGCGCCACGACCCGAAGGCGTTCCTCTCAAGCGGCGCGCCGCAGCCCAATCCGGAAAAGCCGGAACGGGTCGAGCGATTGTTAGCCGGCACCAAGGCTGCCGGCTGCACGATCGAACGGCCGCGGGATCACGGGCTCGGCCCGATTGCGGCGGTGCATACGCCGGAATATCTCGATTTTCTCCAGCATATCTTCGCGCGCTGGCAGCGCATCGAGGGCGCCTCGGCCGAGGTCATCCCCAATATCCATCCGATCGCGCGGAACGGCTCCTATCCGGCCTCGGCGGTCGGCCAGGCCGGCTACCACATGGCCGACACCGCCTGCCCGATCTCCGGCGAGACGTGGCAGAGCGCGCTTTGGAGCGCCTGGAGCGCGGTTGAAACCGCCGAGGCGGTGATGTCGGGAGCGCCGGCCGCCTATGCGCTGTGCCGCCCGCCCGGCCATCACGCCTTTGCCGATGTCGCCGGCGGCTTCTGCTTCATCAACAATTCGGCCGTCGCTGCACAGGTTCTGCGCAAGCAGGCGGCGCGGGTGGCGATCCTCGATGTCGACCTGCACCACGGCAACGGCACGCAAGGCATCTTCTATGCCCGGCCGGACGTGCTCACCGTGTCGCTGCATGCCGACCCGGTGCGCTTCTACCCGTTTTTCTGGGGCTATGGCGACGAGCGCGGCGAAGGCGCCGGCCTCGGCTACAATCTCAACCTGCCGCTGCCGCGCAAATCCGGCGATGCAGCGTTCCTCGAAGCGCTGGAGGCATCGTTCCAGCGCATCAACACCTTCTCGCCCGATGCGCTTGTGGTGGCGCTGGGGCTAGATGCCTTCGAAGGCGATCCGTTCGGCGGGCTGTCGGTGAGCACGCCTGGTTTTTCGCGCATTGGCGAGGTGATCGCCGGGCTCGGCCTGCCAACGGTCATCGTCCAGGAAGGCGGCTATCTCTGCGACGAGCTCGGCGACAATCTCACCGCCTTCCTCACCGGTTTTGGCGGCGCCCACAAGCGATGATCCGCCCGCGAGGGCCGCTCAGGATCATTCCTGCCTCAGCATGGCGACAACGCGGTGCACGCTCTCCAGCGTCGCGTCGATTTCGGCTGAAGTGTTGTAATGAGCGATGCCGATGCGCACCACCCCCTGCTCGGCCGGAATGCCGAGCTGGTGGACGATCTCCCAGGCGTAGTTGTGGCCGGACCACAGGAAGATGTTTTCGGCATTCATCTGCCGCACGATCGTCTCCGGCACGATGCCTTCGACAGTGAACGACACCGTCGGCACACGCTCATTGATCCGCTTCGGATCGGTGATGCCGTGGATGGTCAGGCCGGCAATATCCGACAGACCGTCGATCAGCTGTTGCGCCAGCGGGTTCTCGTAAGCGATTGAAACTTCGAAGGCCTTGGCGATTTTCAGCCGACGCGATCCTTGCGCGCCGGCTGCCGCGCCCAACTCGGCAAAATAATCGACCGCGGCCGACAGGCCGGCCATCAGTTCGATTTGCGGCGTGCCGAGCTCGAAGCGCTCCGGCAGGGCATTGGACGAGCAACGGCATTTATACGGCTTAAGCGTATCGATAACGTCCAGCCTGCCCCACAAAATTCCCATATGCGGGCCGAAGAACTTGTAAGCCGAGCAGATCAGGAAATCGCAGCCGAGGTTTTGGACGTCGATCAGGCCATGCGGCGCGAACTGGACGGCATCGACGTAGACCAACGCACCAGCCCGCCTGGCGATGCCAGTCAACGCCTTCACCCGGTTGATCGACCCGGTGAGATTGCTGGCGTAGTTGAGCGCGACGAGCCGCGTCCTCTCGGAAAGCAGCGCGGCGAGCGCCGCCTCCTCGATCTGCCAGCTCTGCTGGTCGAAAGGCAGCCAGCGCACCACAAGGCCAAGGTCTTCGGCCAGTTGCAGCCAGGGTGAGACGTTGCCCTCATGGTCCATGCGGGTGAGGATGATCTCGTCCCCGGGCTTCACCGTGCGGCCGAGCGTTCGCGACATGTGGTAGGTCAATGTCGTCATGTTGGCACCGATGATAATTTCCTGCGGGCTCGCAGCGCCGAGAAAATCCGCCATCGCCAGATGGGCCTCGTCCCCGATGTCTTGTGCTGCAACGGTGGTCTCGAAGAAGCCGCCGAGGTTGGCATTCGTGGTCAGCAAGCAACGCGATACTGCGTCCCCCACCGACTGCGGCACCTGCGTGCCGGCAGGATTGTCGAGATAGATGCGCCGGCGGCCCTTGTCGGTCAGCGACAAGGCCGGAAATTTCGCGCGCACCGCGTCGATCCGGAAGTCCATGGCTGTTCCCCTCTCCTTATGACGATCGGACAACCGCGTCCCGACGCATCAAGGGCACGGATTGCCGACGCGCTGGTGGATCGCATCAACGGCTTTCTGCATGTCCTCGGTCCAGACCACGTCGGCGGAAGAGAGCGCCATTTCGAGTTGCGAAATGGTGGTGGCGCCGATGATGTTCGAGGTGACCAAGGGCCGGTTCGAGACATAGGCATTGGCAAACAGCGCCGGCTCCATGCCGAAGGTGCGCGCCAACCGGTTGTATTCGAGCTGCACCTCGGCAGCATTCGGCGTCTCGTAGCGCTGGCCGCGGTTGAACAACTGCGAGCGCGAGCCCTGCGGCCGCGCGCCATGATCGTATTTGCCGGTCAAATAGCCTTGCGCCAGCGGCGAATAGGCAAGCAGCGACACCTGCTCGCGCTCGCAGACTTCGGCAAGGTTCACCTCGAAGGTGCGATTGACGAAATTATAGGCGTTCTGCAGCGAGGCGACGCGCGGGCCGAGGCCCTTGTCGGCTTCGGCGATGAAACGCATGACGCCCCAGGAATTCTCGTTCGACAGGCCGAAATGGCGGATCTTGCCGGCCTTCACCAGTTCATCAAATACGGCAAGCGTCTCGGCGATCGGCGTCTCGCCTTCCGGCACGCCGGCGGCATCGGAGCGTCGCGGTACGGCGCCGATGCGGTTCGGATTGGCGCCCCACGGCACGTCGCGTTCCGGCCAATGGATCTGATAGAGGTCGATGTAATCGGTGTTGAGCCTGGCAAGTGACTTATCGATAGCGTCGAAGATATCGGCGCGCACCAGCTTAGACGGGCGGTCGCCGCGAAACCAACTGTTGGCGGTGCGACCAACTACCTTCGAGGCGATGATCACCTGGTCGCGATTGCGCTTCTCCTTCATCCAATTGCCGATGAATGTCTCGGTACGGCCTTGTGTCTCCGCCTTGGGCGGGATCGGATAGAGTTCGGCGGTGTCGATGAAATTGACACCGCGAGCAAACGCCAGATCCATCTGGGCGTGACCGTCCGCCTCGGTGTTCTGCTGGCCCCAGGTCATCGATCCGAGGCAGATTTGCGACACGAAAAGATCGGTCTGGCCGAGACGGCGTTTGTGCATGGAGTTTCTCCGGCGGGAATTTTGCGCGGCTGCGCGAGGAGGAAGCAATAGCATACAGGAAAGCGCCGCCCGCTTCCAAGCCCACCGACGGCAGGCCAGGCGACTTTCCCAGGATGCCGGCAAACGGACTTTTTTTCGTGCGGCTAACAAAAAAGCCGGACTGCATGTGAATGCAGTCCGGAAGTTCGCCAGGAATGGCGAGGAAAACCGGCCAAGTGCCGGCACTGAGGCCTACGGTCGAAGCATCGCAGAAGTTTCGCCGGAACAGCCGAATTATGTCAAAAAAGATCAGGGCAGCATGGCTGCCATGCGAATGCTGCACTGCACAATTGTCATGATCTGCCTATATTGACGGCCGTGGAGGTTCAATAAGGGGCTTGAATCATGGGATTCTTCACTGAAATGTTCGCCCGTCCGCGTCCGCGGGAACAGCTGCGCTATCGAGCGGCGCTGGCGCTGCTCCATTCGATGAGCAATGCCGATCGCGCCGATATCGGCGTCAAGCCGGCCGATTTCCCGCGCATCGCCCGGGAAATGTCCCTACGCTAAACAGCGCGCAGCGAGATATCCCGGCGCGGCCGGGATATCTCCCGAGCGAATCTCAACGCAATCCGAGGAAAATCGACTTGCCCAATGGCACGCCGTTGTGACGCAGGATGTCATAGGCGGTGGTCAGGTGGAAATAGAAATTGGGCATGGCGGCATGCAGCAGATACTGCATTCCCGGCATCGAAACCTCGCGTCCCGCAAGCCGCAGTTCGATCATCCTGTCATCTGAACCATCGAATTCGGCCGCCGAAAATGTCGCGAGATGAGCCAATGTCTTGGCAAGGCGGGCCTGCAGATCAGCGAAGCTCGCCTCATTGTCCTCATATTTTGGCACCTCGCGCCCGGCAAGCCGCGACGGCGCGCCTTTGGCGTGATCGGTGGCAATCTGTACCTGCCTGGTCAGCGCAAACATGTCCGGCGCCAGCCTCGCCGTCAGATACACCTGCGGATCGATCTTGCGATCAGCCGCATTTTGCTCGGCAATGTTCAGCACATTGGCTAGTGCCTTCAGCCTCGCCGAAAATACCGGCACGGATGCTTCATACATTGATATGGTCACAAGAAATCTCCACGCGGCCCGACTGCCCACGGCGAGAGGTAGCGCTTTCGCAGGCGATTGTTCAAGCGTCACCACGCCGCCGCAATCGATATGATAGGATTTTTCATCGAGTGGAGGTTCCCGATGAGACGCGCCTTGTTCGCAGCGACCGCTTTTTTCTCCCTTGCCGCTACCAGCCAACCGGTGCTCGCCGCCGACGCGCCTTACATAGACGACAGGTCGAATGCCGAAGCGGTCATCCGGTCGCTTTATAGTGCCATCAGCCGGCACGAATTCGCGCGCGCCTGGGACTATTTCGGCGACACCAAGCCGGCCAAGGATTTCAATTCCTTCGTCAAAGGCTATGACGGCACGGACACGGTCGAAGTCAAAACCGGTGGCGTATCCGAAGACGGGGCTGCCGGCAGCATCTACTACAGCGTTCCGGTCGCCATCCGGGCGACGGCCAAGGACGGCAGCGAGAATGTCTTTGCCGGCTGCTATACGCTGCGCCAGATCAACGCCTCGATCCAGGAACCGCCATTTCGCGCAATCTTCATCGACAAGGGTGCGCTGAAACCCTCAAAGGCCGATTTCGAAGATGCCGTGCCGGCAAGCTGCGGCGAAGGACCGCCGCCGCCGAAGAAGGACGCAGCGCTTGAGCAGGCCAACAAGGCGTTTGCCGCGACTTATGGCGACCAGTGCGACAAGGACATGCCCGGCGGCGATCCGCGAGGAGAGCCGGACGCCTACTCGCTCCGCTACAAGGATGCGGGGGCGGCCGAAAACGAGCCCGAACGCGAGACACGGCTGTTTCGCTTTTTCTGCTCGATGGCCGCCTACAATGAGAGCGCAGTCTATTACATCTACGACGACGTATCGGGCGTCCGGCAATTACAATTCGCGTCACCGGAACTCGATATTCGCTATGAGAACAACAATAGCGAAGGCAAGGTCGAGGGCATCAACATCATCGGCTTCCAGACTGACGACCAGTTGGTCAACTCCGAATATGACGAGGCCACCAAAACGATTTCATCCTTGAACAAGTGGCGCGGCGTCGGCGACGCCTCGTCGGCCGGCACCTACCTGTTTCGCCACGGCAATTTCTCGCTGGTGCAGTATGAGGTCGATGCCTCTTATGACGGCGAGATCAACCCGCAGACCGTGCTCGACTACAACACCGCGCCCTAAGGGACCTTCGATAACATCCAGTTGAGTGTGCCCCGCCAGTCGGTCATGCGGATCGGCGTGCCATGTGTGCCGGTCTCGAAGCGGACAAAGCGGGTCGGGTAGGCTTTCGATTTGCCCAGAATCGATCGGAAGAAGGCTTCCTGTTTCTCGATTGGAAACACCGGGTCCTTGCTGCCCTGGCCGAAGAAGACCGGCACACGGCGCTTGAATGCGGAGCTTGAGAAGAAACTCTCGTCCCACAGCGAGCCGAGCAGCAGCAGCCCGTCGATGCGCCCGCCGGAGTCCTTGCGGCCTGCCAGCTTCCAGCACAACGCGCCGCCCATAGAGCCGCAGGCGACGAAGATTTTTGCGCGCGGCGACTGTTCGGCATAGTGGCCGATCAATGCGGCGATCTGGGCGGCACCGGTGTCGCCGAAATCGGAAAAATCCGGCGACAGATAGAGGCCGCCATTACCGGCCATCAGGTTCTTGATACGGTTGAAATTGCCGCCGAAAGTGAAATCGTCAGCACCCTGCTTACGGCTGCCGCCCTGCCCGTGCAGATAAAGCACGATGATGCTGGCGCCCCCGGTCTTGCCGACGGCAATGTGGCGGACATCGCCTGCATCGGTCGGCAGCAATAGATCCTGCTGCACCTTACGCACGCCGGTGTCGGTGTATTGCGCGTGCACACGACGCTCAGGCACTTCGTCACGAGCGTTGATGTCGCGCAGCTCACGATAATCGACGACCGTATAGGCGCCGTTGCTCTCGGACGAGAGTGTGACCGGATAGGCGAACAGATCGTCCTTGAAGGGTTTGAGTTCGAGAGCGTTGGCGTAGGCGACACAAAAGAGCTGCAAAAGAATCGCCATGAGCAGGGCCGGGAGGCCAGAGGGGGGCAAGCGGAACCGGAAGCAGGAACGAAAGACCATCCCTCAGCCATGCGTTTTTCGGCTTCGGTTTGTCAATCCTGCAGCACGCCGCCGGCGCCTTCCAGCGCCTCGCGCGTGTCGACGTCGACGGCTGCCCCTTCGCCGATCTCGACATCGATGACGTCGAGCCCTTCGGCCTCGACCAGATGGCGGGCGCCGGTATCGCCTTCGAGGTGAGCGATCGCGGCAAACAGCGAACGCGGCAGCAGCACCGGATTGCCGCGCCGCCCATCGTGCGAGGCCCGCACCACTGATCGGCCTTCGGACCTGCGGAACGCCTCGATCAGCCTGTCGAGGTCGGCCGAGGCGACGCCGGGCATATCGCCGAGGACAATCATGGCGCCGGCGGCGTCGCCGGAAATCTTGGCGATGCCGGCCTTCAGCGACGAAGACAGACCCTCGGCGAAATCCGGATTGTCGGCGAAGGTCACATCGAGGCCAGACAGTGCACTGCGCACGCGCTCGCTCTGGTGGCCGGTGACGACGATGGTGGCCGCGGCTTTCGAACCGACCGCGCGTTCGGCGGTGCGGCGGACCAGGGGCTTGCCATCGAACAGTGCCAAGAGCTTGTTCGGCCCGCCCATGCGGCTGGAGCGGCCGGCGGCCAGAAGCACGATCTCGATCTTTGGTTCGGCTTTGGCCGGCAACGGCTCGCGCGGTTGCGGCCGCGTCTGAATTTCCATCAACAGCCCGCCGACACCCATGCCGGCAATATCCCTGGCGGTCACGTCGAGACCGGCGATCAGCCGGTCGAGCACCCAGTCGAAGCCGTTCTCCTTGGGACTGCGGGCGCAGCCCGGCGCACCGATGATGCGCTTGCCGCCGAGTGTGCCGAGCACCAATAGATTGCCGGGATCGACCGGCATACCGGCGCGGATGACAGTGCCGCCCGCCCTTTCGATCGCAGCAGGAACGACGTCGCCGAAATCGGCCATCGCCGAGGCGCCGAAGATAACCACCATATCGTTGTCGCGGATCAGCGAGGCCACAGCGTCGGCGACGGGGATAATTTCATGCGGGGTTCGACGCTCCGCCGTCAGCCTGCCGCCCGAACGCGCCAGGCGCGCTTCGGTGACGCGCAGCGTCTTGTCGAGCACGCTGGGTTTGATGCCGGGCAGCACCGTCTGGATGACGCCGACGCGCACCGGCTGATAGGCGTTGACCGCAAATATCTCGCCGCCGGCGCAGATCCTTGCCAGGGCATCGACCAAAGCGGAGGCGACCGCAAATGGGATGATCTTCACCGTTGCTACCATCTGACCTTTTTCGACCGGCGCATGCTGCGCGAGCGTGGCGATGGTGATCGTCGGATCGACGGCGTTGATGGCGTTGATCATCGCCGCGTCGACGGTGAACATGCCGGCAGCCTGCGCGTGGAGGTTGACCCTACCTGTCGCGGCGGGCTTCGCCTCGATGTTGCGATGGATCATGGATGCGGCGATCTTTTCGGCAGCGACGTCCTCGCTGAGATCATCGGGCGCCAACACCGCCGCTACGACCTCGGAAATGCCGGCGGCCTTCAACAGGGACACATCCCCGGCGCTTAGCCTGTGCGCCTTGCGGAAGCGGCGCTCTCCGACCTTGGTGGCGTGCGCAAGCACTGCCCCTTCGGCCGTATCGATCGCAACGGGACCAAATTTCACGCGACCGCGCCTTTGGATTCGAGGCCGCGGGAGCGAAAGGCGTGGATCGCTTGCGCCAACACCGCGACGGCGATCTCGGCCGGGCTGGCAGCCCCAATGTCGAGGCCGATCGGGGCATGAATGCGGGCGATCTGGTCGGCGGTCGCTCCCGAAGCCAGCAGGCGTTCCACACGTTTGGCGTGGGTCTTGCGGCTGCCGAGCGCGCCGACATAAAAGCAGCCGGCGTCGAGCGCCGCCTTCAGCGCGAAATCGTCGATCTTCGGATCGTGGGTGAGAGCAGCCAGCGCCGTATAGCTATCGAGCGGCTGACGCTTCAGCACATCCTCTGGCCATTCGGCATGCAGCGCGATGTCGGGAAAGCGGTCGGACGTGGCAAAGGCCGTTCGCGGGTCGATGATCTCTACGGGATAGCCGGCGATCCGGGCCATCGGTGCCAGCGCTTGGCTGATGTGGACGGCGCCGATCACTACCAGGCGCGGCTGCGGCAGATGTGCGTTGAGGAAGAAGGTCCGTCCCTCAGCTTCGACCGAACCGGAATTGCCCGTGCGAAATGCCTTGGCGATGGCCGCCCCGAGTTCGCCGGCTACCCGGTCGCCCTCGCGCACGACACGGTCGCGGCCGTCGCCGAGATCGGTGACCAGGATTGCCGCGCGGCGGGCGCGGCGTTCGGCGTTGAGTGTCTTCAGCGCATAGGGATCCATTCGAGATCAACCCAATCTTTCTACATAGACCTTGATGCGGCCGCCGCATGACAGGCCGACTTGCCAGGCGGTCTCGTCTGCGACGCCGAATTCGAGCATTTTGGCCGTGCCGCTATCGATAACATCGACCGCCTCGGTGACCACGGCGCCTTCGACGCAGCCGCCCGAGACGGAGCCGTGGAAATTGCCTTCGGCGTCGATCACCAGGTGGCTGCCGACCGGGCGCGGCGCCGAGCCCCAGGTCTCGACCACGGTGGCAATGGCGACATCCTTGCCGTCCTTCATCCAGCCCTCCGCTATGATCAGCGGATCGCGGGCCTCATCGAGATAGATACTGTGTTCCATGATTTTCTCCCTGGCAGACATGTGGTTATGCGACGCGCTTCACGCGAGCCTCGATCCACCGGCGCGGGTCGACCGAACGCATGAAAAACAGCACGGTTGCCAGCGACCGGTCCGCCACATAGTCCGCACGGGTCAACAGATCGAGCGCCTCGTCGATCATCCGCGGCGCCGGACGCGGTTTTCAACTCGGTCATTCTGTCTTCGCGGGCGCGGCCATCTGAAAGCCTCTACAAAGCGTGGTAGCCGCGGTTGTGATAGATCAGCGGCCGCAAATTATCGCCGATGCGCAAACCTGTAACCTTGCCAAAAAGCACACGGTGGGTGGCCAGATCCTTGGAGTCGATCAGTTCGCAGTCGAAGACGGCGAGCGCGCCCTTCAGCGTCGGCGCACCGGTCGAGATCACATCCCATTCGGCCAACGCGAAACGCTCCTCGACCGGCAGGCCGGTAATGCCGGAAAAGGCGATCGACAGCGGCTCCTGATCCGAAGCCAGCGTGTTCAGGGCAAATTTGCCGTTTTCCACGAACGGCTCGTTCTTGGGATTTTCACGATTGAGGCAAACCAGGATGGTTGGCGGCGTGTCCGACACCGAGCAGGCCGCGATCACCGTCGCGCCGCGCCTGCCGGCAGGGCCATCGGTGGTGACTACATGCACATGGCCAGCAAAATGGGCCATCGCGTCGCGGTAGGCCTGCGGCCCGATGTCATTCTTCTTCAGCACCGATGATTTTCCACTAGTCAGAACCAACCGTTATATATGGGGGGATATTGCAGGCCACAAGCGAAGTGCTTGACCTATATCCCGAATTCGCGTGTTGCGCCAAAGCTGGCCAGCCTTTAGGTCTTGACGGCATTGGCGCCGGCAACCACGCGACCGGCGTGGAGGAATTCTTCGCTCGCATGCGACCTTGGACAACCACGATAGCGGTGCTGGCCTGGCTCTCGGTCGCCTGCAGTGCAAATGCCGAGACGCTGCTGGTCGGCGTCGCGGCACCTTTGTCGGGGCCGTCGGCGATCCTCGGCAAACAGATCGAGGCCGGCGCGACAATGGCGGCTGAAGCGAACGATGCCGAAATCAAGACGATCGATGACGCCTGCACGGCCGACGGTGGCGCCGCCGCCGCGCGGGAGTTCACCGCGGCCAAGGTCAACGTCGTCATCGGGTTTTTGTGCACCGACGCAATCGAGGCGGCTCTGCCGATCCTCAAGGATGCCGGCATACCGGTGATCACCGTCGGCGTTCGCACGGAAAGCCTGACCGACCGGCGCGCCAAGACCGGATGGCCGATCTATCGTCTCGGGCCGCGCGGCGACGACGAGCGCAATGCCGTCGCTGCCATCCTCACCCGCCTATGGCAGACCGAGCTGTTCGCCATAGTCGACGACGGCACGATCTATGGCCGCGAAATGGCCGAGACGTTTCGGGCAGCCGCCGAGCAAGCGGCTCTGAAGCCGGTGTTCGTCGACACGTTCCGGCCGCAGCTCGACAACCAGATCGGCCTGATCGGCCGGCTGAAGAAAGCCGGCGCAACGCATGTCTTTGCCGGCGGCGACGGCGATGATGTCGCCATTATGGGCCGGGATGCTGGCCAGCTAAATACCGGCATGGTGTTTGCCGGCGGCGAAGCGTTGCGCGCGCCGCTCGGCGACGTGCCTTATGCCGTCGGCACGCTGATGATCGCGCCGCCCGAATGGGCCGATGTCGCCGACCCCAAGGTGTTGCAGAGCTTTGCCGGACAAAACATCGTGCCGGAAGGTTACACGCTTCCCGCCTATGCCGCGGTCGAGATCGCCAAGGCGGCTTCAGCATTGCCGCAAAGCTCCGGCGAGAGGCTAGCCAACGTGCTGACCGCGCATGACTTCACCACGGCGATCGGACCGATCCGCTTTGACGAAAAAGGTGACCTGACGCAAAATCCTTATCGAGCCTACCGTTTCGACGGCGGCCGTTTCGTGCCGGCGGAGAGCCAATGATGTCCAGCACAGGGATGTTCCATACGGGTCCGCGCAATCTCATCACGGACGTCGCCGGCCTGCGTGTCGGCAATGCGGCGAATGCCAAGCTGAAATCCGGTGTGACCACCGTCATCTGCGACGAGCCGGCCGTGGCCGGCGTGCAAATCCTGGGCGGTGCGCCGGGCACCCGCGAAACCGACCTGCTCGAGCCGCACAATTCGATCCACGCCATCCATGCCGTGGTGCTTTCGGGCGGTTCGGCCTTTGGCCTCGACGCCGCGTCGGGGGTGCAGGCGGCGTTGCGCGAAAGAGGCATCGGCGTCGAGGTTGGCGGCTTTCGCGTGCCGATCGTGCCGGCGGCGATCCTGTTCGATCTGCGCAATGGCGGCGACAAGGATTGGGGCCGGTATCCGCCTTACCGCGACCTCGGCTACGAAGCCGCGCAAGCCGCCGCGATCGACTTTGCGCTCGGCACCGCCGGCGCGGGTGCCGGCGCGCTGAGCTCCGGCCTGAAGGGCGGGCTCGGCTCGGCCTCGACGGTGCTGGACAGCGGGGTCACCATCGGCGCGCTCGCCGCCGTCAACCCGACCGGCTCGGTGACGGTCGCCGGGACCCGCCATTTCTGGGCGGCGCCGTTCGAGATCGGCGACGAGTTCGGCGGGTTAGGCTATCCCTACCCGATGCCTGACGATGCCAGAAAGGTCCTGCTGAAGTTCCGTGACAAGCATGCGGCAGAGCAGGCGGAAACCGGCGCCAACACGACCATCGCCGTGATCGCGACCGATGCGGTACTCACGAAGGCCGCCGCCAAACGCCTGGCGATATCGGCGCATGACGGCTTTGTCCGTGCCATTTGGCCGACGCACACGCCCGCAGACGGCGATCTGGTCTTCGCGCTGGCAACGGGCAAGAGCGGCATCGAGCTCGCACCCAACGATGCCGTCGATCTCTACGCCGCGGCCGGCGCCACGATGGCGCGCGCCATCAGCCGCGCCGTCTTTGCCGCGACGCCGGCCGAGGGCGATCTGTTCCCGGTCTGGTCGTCGCGCTGAACGCGCAACGCTCATTCGGGTGAGCCGTAATCAGACTGGATTATGATCAGGTGGGTTCGGATTTTTCTTCCTCGAACGTGACCGCAACATCCGAGTTTGCCGACAGCCGCACCTTCTGGCCCTCGACCTCGGCGACAAGGCTGAGAGGAATGAAGTGGTGATGGCCCCTGTGAGCGCCCTCGCCGCTGTCGCGCTTGGTCAGCTTTATGCGATCTCCGTCAACCTTGTCGACGGTACCGACATGGACGCCGTCGGCGCCGATCACTTCCATACGTTCGCGAATCTTGGCTGCATCTGTCATGGGGGTCTCCCTTAGAGCGCCGCGCGTCCTTTTGAACGCGCAAAGGACACTCTAAACATTTTGAATCAATGCACCGTGCCTTCCGAAAATCGATCCTGATTTTCGGAAGGCACGATGCGGTGAAGCTGCCGACAATAACAAACGACGGCCGGATTGGATGCATCGACTTTGTGTTTCAGTCAGCACGATCTTTTGACGGCATCGTGATAGGAATTTAACGGCGTCGACCACCGGAATGGAAAGCCCCATGCGAAATCTTGCCCTGTTTGCAGTCTGCCTGCTTGCCCCGCTTGCAACTTTGGCCGCCGCCTACGCAGGCGATGTCGCCGAGCTTGAGATCCTCGGCTTCAGCAGTGATGGCGGGATCTTTGCCTTCGAGGAATACGGCGTCCAGGACGGATCGGGATTTCCCTATGCGGCCCGCTATTATATCGAGACGGCCGACGACAGTTTCCTGAAGGGCTCGCCGATACGTGTCCGGCTCGACGACGAGAATGCCACGGTGGCCGCAGCGCGGCTGCAGGCCCGGCAAAGGGGCGAAGCGATCGTCAGTCAGGCGGAACTCACGGCAAATCGCGGCATCACCGCCGGCTTCAACCCGGTGACCGAGCTTTCTGCCGATCCCTCCGCATGGTGGTCAATCCGCGCCCGATCTTCTCGCCGGTCGACGATCCGCTCGAGTTCCGGCTCGACCAGATCGGTATGAATGACACCGAACGCTGCCAGAGCCAGGGCGAGATCAATGGCTTTCGCCTGCTGCGCATCGAGGCGAAGGATGGCGGCCAGACGAGGATCATTCACGAGGACAAATCGATCCCGCAAAGCAGAGGCTGTCTGAATGGCTACCAGATCGGCGCGGTTCAGACATTTTCGC
Organism: Mesorhizobium sp. M0074; assembly: GCF_040322975.1. Classification (NCBI taxonomy): domain Bacteria; kingdom Pseudomonadati; phylum Pseudomonadota; class Alphaproteobacteria; order Hyphomicrobiales; family Phyllobacteriaceae; genus Mesorhizobium; species Mesorhizobium sp. M0074. Next base: position 43,873 of record NZ_JAMYUM010000015.1, on the reverse strand, counting down.
TGGATAGCCTCAGCGCCTATGCCGTGCTGATCGCGGTGCGCCAATACGGCTTCGAAGGGCCGGACTATCGCTGGATCGCGGTAACCGGTCGCCTGTGACGTTCCCCGCCATGCGCTATCGCGCCCGGCATCGTCTCCGCCGCTCCTTGCCGCCGCTGCGCACGGCATTTGCCGGTGCCTTGTTGTGGGCCATGGCGATGGGCGCCAGCGCGCTGCTCAATCTGCTGTTGTACGATTGGGAGACCCCGGTAAAGATCCGCTTCGTCTCGCTGCTTTATGCTGCCGGCGGCGCGCTGGCCTTCCCGGTTGGGCTGTTTATGGCGCGGCTCGTCTTGCTCGGACGCCACTGGGAAATCGCCGTCGCCGCCGCCTTCGTCTGCCTTCTCGCCGCGACAATTACCTTCACCGGCGGCCTCTTTGGGCTGCAATACCGCTCCTACTACGTCCAATGGCATGCACCCGCGCTCACCATCACCTGGGTTTTCCAGTTCGTGTTCACGATGTTGACGGCACTCTATCAGTTCGTCGTCCTCGGCATCCGGCTGTATTTTCCGCTCGGTTTCGTTGCGCTCGCTGTCGCCAGCGTCTGGTTTGCGCGCCAGCAACGTTGAGCATTTCGCCTGCCTCTGTTAGGACGCGGGCAAATGCTCTCGCAAGTCAGGACCGACTGATGATCCCTCGCTACTCCCGGCCGGAAATGGTGGCCATCTGGTCGCCCGAAACCCGGTTCCGCATCTGGTTCGAGATCGAGGCCTACGCCTGCGACGCATTGGCCGAGCTCGGCGTCATCCCGAAGGAGGCCGCCAAGACCATCTGGGAGAAAGGCGGGGCGGCAAAATTCGATGTCGAAGCCATCGACGAGATCGAGCGGGTCACCAAGCATGACGTCATCGCCTTTCTCACCCATCTCGCCGAATTCGTCGGGCCGGATGCCCGCTTCATCCACCAGGGCATGACATCCTCCGACGTTCTCGACACCTGTTTTGCCGTGCAGCTCACCCGCGCCAGCGACATCCTGCTGGCCGACATTGACGGGCTGCTTGCGGCGCTCAAGCGCCGCGCCTTCGAGCACAAGGACACCATCACCATCGGCCGCAGCCACGGCATCCATGCCGAGCCGACCACCTTCGGCGTCAAGCTGGCGCAGGCCTATGCCGAATTCTCGCGTTGCCGCGAGAGGCTGGTGCATGCACGCGAGGACATCGCCACCTGCGCCATCTCCGGTGCGGTCGGCACCTTCGCCAATATCGACCCTTATGTCGAAGAATACGTGGCCAAGAAACTCGGACTGAAGCCGGAGCCGGTGTCGTCGCAGGTGATCCCGCGCGACCGCCACGCGATGTTCTTCGCCACGCTCGGTGTGATCGCCTCGTCGATCGAGCGGCTGGCGATCGAGGTGCGCCATCTGCAGCGCACCGAGGTACTCGAAGCAGAAGAGTACTTTTCACCTGGCCAGAAGGGTTCGTCGGCGATGCCGCACAAGCGCAACCCGGTGCTGACCGAGAACCTCACCGGCCTTGCCCGCATGGTGCGCTCCTTCGCATTGCCGGCAATGGAGAATGTGGCGCTCTGGCACGAGCGCGACATCTCGCATTCCTCGGTCGAGCGCATGATCGGGCCCGACGCGACGGTGACGCTCGATTTCGCGCTCTCACGCCTGACCAGCGTCGTCGACAAACTGCTCGTCTACCCCGACAACATGCTGAAGAACATGAACAAATTCCGCGGCCTCGTGCATTCGCAGCGCGTGCTGCTGGCGCTGACGCAAGCCGGCGTTTCGCGCGAGGACGCCTACCGGCTGGTGCAGCGCAACGCCATGAAGGTGTGGGAGCAAGGCGCTGATTTTCTTGAGGAACTTCTGGCCGACAAGGACGTTGTCGCAGCCTTGCCCGAGGCCGAGATCCGCGAGAAATTCGACTTGGGCTATCATACCAAGCACGTCGATACGATCTTTAGCCGAGTGTTCGGAGAAGCCTGATGATTTCGTCGGCCGGAGATTTCGATTTCCTTGCCCTGCCCGGGCGCGGCAATTCCGGGCCGGATCATTGGATGTCGCATTGGTGCCGGGTGTTCCCCAATTCGACCCGCGTGCTGCAGGCCGAGTGGGACCGGCCTAAGCCTGAAGACTGGATCGGCCAGTTGGATGCCGCGGTGGCCGCCGCACCGCGGCGCGTCGTGCTGCTTGCGCATTCGCTGGCGGTGGCGACGGCGGTGAAGTGGGCTGCCGGCGCCAGTCAAGGCCAACTCGACAAGGTCGCGGCGGCATTCCTGGTTGCCGCGACCAATGTCGAGGATGCCGATCCCTCATTCGACGCGGTGCGCCCATTCGCGCCGATGCCGCTGAAGCGCCTGCCCTTCCCGACATTGGTGGTGGCGAGCCGCAGCGACCCACGCGTCACCTTCGACAAGGCGACCGCTTTTGCCGCCGCCTGGGGCGCGGATATCGCCGATGCCGGCGATCTTGGCCATATGGGGAACGAGGCCGGCCTCGGCGTATGGCCAGCGGGCCTGCTCATGCTTGGCCGCTTGTTCGAAAAAGCAAACCTCTAACCTACGCCTTACCGGGAACCGTCCTTATCACCGTGCCCCACGGATCCTCGCGGGTGGTCTCGCTTGCGGCATTGTCCGAGCGCATCTCGACCCAGGCCAAGCCGGAGCGGGCGGGATCGCGGCGACCGGCGCCCGCGCTCTGCCACGCATTTGCGCCAATGTGGTGATGATAGCCGCCGGACGACAGGAACACCGCCGCGCCACCGTACTTTGCCACTGTGTCGAAACCGAACTCCTGATGCCACCATGCTTCGGCTTCTTCCGGCCTGCCGACCCGCAAATGGACGTGGCCGATAATGCTGTTTTCCGGCGCGCCCTGCCAGCCGGTGTCGCCGGCCGGCACCTCGGCAACGACCGACGGAATGTTCAGCCGCTCCGTCGCCATCGCTATCTTGTCACCGTTCCATTTCCAGTCCTGCGGACGGCGGTCGGCATAGATCTCGATGCCGTTGCCTTCGGGATCGGTCAAATAGAGCGCCTCGCTGACCAGGTGGTCGGATGCGCCCTCGATGCCGATCTTGTTGGCGATGGCATGGTTGATCCAGCGGCCGAGATCGGCCCGGCTGGGTAGCAGGAAGGCGGTGTGGAAAAGACCGGCGCTGCGCGGGTCATCGGGTTTCGCGGCCGGATCCGCTTCGATGTCGAGCAAAGGGCGATTGACTGCGCCGAGCGTAATGGTGCCGCCGGCGCGGCTCAGTTCCTGCAAACCGACGACTTTGCGATAGTAGGCAGCGAGATTGTCTGCATCGCGCGCCCGCAAGCCGACGCGGGCAACGCTGACCGGGGTCGTCGCGGCAAAAGGCAGTTCGCTCATCAAAGTGCTCCGTTCAGGCGGCGCTCGACAAGCTTCCAACAGAACAATCCGGCGCCATCAATCATTCTACGCCATGTCCGTGCCAAAATCTCGGAACAGCCATTCTTTCCTGGCGACAGATCGTTGATCGCGATCGTTCACACAAGAGCGCAAGAAGCGAACAGGGTGTTCACAATAGCGAGCAGAACCGGGCTCGTGAGCGGCCGTTTGCGTGTCGCTGTTGAGTTCATACCCGGTTGCACCCGACAGCGCCTCTCGCTACATGCGCGCCATGAAAGTCAGGGAAGCAGATATTCTCATCGTGCCGGGCTACACCAATTCCGGCCCCGATCATTGGCAGAGCCGCTGGCAGTCGAAACTATCGACAGCGCGCCGCGTCGAACAGGCGGAATGGTCGAAGCCGGTGCGCGAGGATTGGACGGCCGGTGTCGCCAAGGCGGTTAACGAGGCCGAGCGGCCGGTCGTCATCGTCGCCCATTCGCTTGGCGTCGCGGCGGTCATTCAAGCGTTGCCTCGGTTCGAGAGGCCGGTCGCCGGCGCTTTCTTCGTGGCGCCGCCCGATGTCGCCAATCCAGAGATAAAGCCGAGGCACCTGATGACCTTCGGCCCCTATCCGCGCGACCCGCTGCCGTTTCCGTCGGTGGTGATCGCCAGCCGCAACGACCCGTTCTGCGCCTTCGGCGTCGCCGAGGACATTGCCGGGGCGTGGGGCTCGCTGTTCATCGACGCCGGGGATGCCGGTCATCTCAACGCGGATTCCGGCTTCGGCCCCTGGCCTGAAGGCTCGATGACGTTCGCGAAATTCCTGACGGATCTCTAGAGCGGTTCACCGTTTCACGGAAACGGCGAACCGCTCTATCTCTTTGTTTTGACGCAATTCCGGACGGAAAACCGTTTCACACTTTTCCTGGAATTGCTCTAGGAACCGATCGAATCCCTGACGCTGTTCAGCAGGGTCTTTGCCCCAAGCGAAATCAGCGAATGCTCGGAACCCATCGCCAGCAGCCGGTAACCCATCGACACCACGCGACCGGCGATGGCCGGTTCCATCACATAGATCGCCGCATGCTTGCCGGCTTTGCGGGTGCGCTCGGCGATCGAGGCGACGGTCCCCATCATGCTCTCCAGCGTCGAACTGACGGTGGTGCCCTTCGACCAGGCGATCGAGAAATCCGACGGGCCGAGGAAGATGCCGTCAATGCCCGGCGTATCGAGGATGCCGTCGAGTGCATCAAGCGCGGCGCGCGTTTCGACCATGGCGAACGCCATGGTGCGCTGGTTGCTGTCGCGCAGCCAGTCGGCATAGTCGCCCTTGCCGTGGCGCGGAAAGGCATAGGTCGGGCCCCAGGAGCGCTCGCCGAGCGGCGGGTATTTCATGGCGGCGGCAAACAACTTTGCGTCCGCCGCTGAATTCACCATCGGCGCAATCACCGCCTCGGCGCCGAAGTCGAGCGCGCGGCTGGCCATGTCGAAGCGGCCGACCGGAATGCGCACCAAAGCCGGCTTGTTGGCGGCCAGCACCGGCATAAGTCCGCGCAGCACGCTGTCCTCGTGGTGGCCTCCGTGCTGCATGTCGAGCGTAACCGCGTCGAACCCTTGCCTGGCCAGTATCTCGACCGTCAGGGCATCCGGCACGCCGGACCATGCGGTGAACAGCGTTTCGTCGGCCGCAAGGCGTGACTTCAGGGACATCGGCGGCTTCCTCTTTGGTTACAGCAATTCAGCCGGAAACGGCTGCAAAGGCAAAGAAAAACCGCCCGGCTAGGCCGGGCGGTCGATTGGTCCAGCATTCGATCGGTATCGGTGGAAGGATCAGGTGTTCTTGATCTGCTCGATCGCCTGCGCCATCAATTCATCCATGGTGCGGCGGATCTGATGGTCCGACTGGTCGATGCCGGCCGCATCGAAATCCTTGCGTATCTTGCGGAAAACGTCGTGATCGCCGGCTTCCTCGATGTCGCTGACGACCACTTCCCTGGCATAAGCGTCGGCATCGGCGCCGGACTTGCCGAGCTTTTCGGCAGCCCACAGGCCGAGCGCTCTGTTGCGGCGTGCCGCAGCCTTGAACCGAAGTTCCTCGTCGAATGCGAATTTGCGCTCAAAGCCCTCTTCGCGGTCTTTCATGCTGCTCATGGCATCCCTCCGTGAAATCCGATTCGTTGTGCCAATATGTGTTGCCGGAGCACAAACCAAAAGGGCGCCGGCCGGTCAATATGCTACATTGCTTGCTGCGCTGCGGCATTTCGGTGCCCGAAAGCGGTTGATTGAAAGGATTTGCCGATTGAGCAAACAGTGCGATTGGGATAGACACCGGCATTGAACCCCACCGTCGCCATCTTATTTTAGGCAGACGGACAGGAACTGGTCGCTTGCCGCCTGCCCGCAAATCCAGAGAAAAATCAGATGAAAAATCGCCGCCGCATTTATGAAGGCAAGGCCAAGATCCTTTATGAGGGACCGGAGCCTGGCACGCTGATCCAGTTCTTCAAGGACGACGCTACCGCTTTCAACAAGAAGAAGCATGAAATCGTCGATGGCAAAGGCGTGCTCAACAACCGCATTTCCGAGCACATCTTCAATCATCTCAACCGGATGGGCATTCCGACCCACTTCATCCGCCGGCTCAACATGCGCGAGCAGTTGATCAAGGAAGTCGAGATCATCCCGCTCGAAGTGGTGGTGCGCAACGTCGCCGCCGGCTCGCTGGCCAAGCGCCTGGGCATCGAGGAAGGCACCGTGCTGCCGCGCTCGATCATCGAATTCTATTACAAGGCGGATGCGCTCGACGATCCGATGGTATCGGAAGAGCACATCACCGCCTTCGGCTGGGCGAGCCCACAGGAGATCGACGATGTCATGGCGCTGGCCATTCGCGTCAACGACTTCCTTTCCGGCCTGTTCATGGGCGTCGGCATCCAGCTGGTCGATTTCAAAATCGAATGCGGCCGCCTGTTCGAAGGCGATATGATGCGCATCGTCGTTGCCGATGAGATCTCGCCGGATTCCTGCCGGCTGTGGGACGTGGCGACGCAGGACAAGCTCGACAAGGACCGCTTCCGCCGCGACATGGGCGGGCTGGTCGAGGCTTATCAGGAAGTTGCCCGCCGTCTCGGCATCATGAACGAGAACGAGCCACCGCGTCCGGCCGGGCCGGTGCTCGTCGCATCGACCGACGGTGTCAAAGGTAAGCCGCACTGACGGCTTGCCCGCTCAACAGGTGAACAGGAGCATGTCCAGCGTGATCAAGGCCCGCATTACCGTAACCCTCAAGAACGGCGTGCTAGACCCACAAGGCAAGGCAATCGAGCACGCGCTGTCCGGAATGGGTTTCGGCGGCGTCGGCCAGGTGCGGCAAGGCAAGGTTTTCGACGTCGAATTGGCCGAGAGCGACAGCGCCAAGGCCGAGGCCGATCTGAAAGCCATGTGCGACAAGCTTCTGGCGAATACAGTGATTGAGAATTACGCGGTGGAGATCGCCTGAGGTGAAATCAGCCGTCGTCCTGCTCCCAGGCCTCAATCGCGACCGCGACATGATCGCGGCGCTGACCAAGATTTCCGGCACGCCGCCGGTCACCGTCTGGCAGACCGACACCGAAATTCCCGATGTCGACCTGATCGCCATTCCCGGCGGCTTTTCGTTCGGCGATTATCTGCGCTGCGGCGCCATTGCCGCGCGCATGCCAGTAATGCGGGCTGTGGCCGAAAAGGCGGCCAAGGGCGTCACGGTCATCGGCGTCTGCAACGGCTTCCAAATCCTGGTCGAGGCCGGCTTGCTGCCGGGCGCATTGATGCGCAATACCTCGCTGAAATTCGTCTGCCGTCAGGTGAAGCTGCAGATCGCCAATGCCAACACGATGTTCACCCGCCGCTACCAGCCGGGCCAGATCATCCGGGCGCCGGTGGCGCACCATGACGGCAATTATTTTGCCGATGCCGAAACGCTGGCCCGCCTCGAAGGCGAAGGCCAGGTGGTGTTCCGCTATGCCGAAGGCACCAATCCCAACGGCTCGATCAACGACATTGCCGGCATCGTCAACGGCCGCGGCAACGTGCTCGGCCTGATGCCGCATCCCGAGAACCTGATCGAAGCGGCGCATGGCGGCAGCGACGGCCGGGCGCTGTTCGAAAGCGCGCTGGGCATCGCTGCTTGATGCCTTCAATTTTCCTCCTGGAGCCACGGTCATGAAACTCTATTCGCGGCCGTTGTCGCCCTATTCGTCGATCGTGCGGGCGTTGGCCTACATCAAGAACGTGCCGCTCAAGCTCATTGCACCGCCGCCGGGGTTTCCCATCCCGGAGGCGTTTCGTGCCATCTCGCCGTTGAACCGGATTCCGGTGCTGATCACCGGCTCCGGCGAAACGATCGTCGAATCGGTGGTCATCGCCGAATATCTGGAGGAGCGCTTTCCCGAGCCGGCGCTGCTGCCGAGGGACTCGAAGGACCGGGCGCTGGTGCGCATGTTCGCCCGCATCACCGACCTCGACGTGCTCGCCCCGACGATGAAGCTGTTCGAGCTCCATTTCGTGCCGCAGCGCAACGAGGCGGAGATCAAGGCACAGTTCGCCCGATTGCATCACGGGCTTGCGGCAATCGAGGCCCGCATGGCGCATGGCCCGTTCGCGCTCGGCGACGACATCTCCTTTGCCGATGCGTGGTTGACGCCGACCCGCTTCGTCTTCAACAATTTCAGGACAACGATGGGCCGCCCCGATTTGCTTGACGCCTATCCGAAATTCGATGCCTACGAGCAAATAGCCTTGCAGCATCCGGCGCTGTCGCGCGTCTGGGGTGAGATGACAGACGGTCTGAAGATCTTTCTGTCCGAACTCGAGATGGGCGCCGCTTGAACATGAGACCGACGACCACGCGCCTCGCCGTCGCTACTGCCGCCGGGCTTGTACTCGCCTCCTGCCAGTCAGGCCCGAAGAGCGCGCCGGCGCCGGCGGGCAAGAGTGCGTCACTGCTTGCCATGGAGCAGGTGGCAATAGCTGCCCACAAATGCTGGATCGCCAGCAAGGACCCTGCCTTCAAATCTTACCAGATGGCCAACGAGCTGAATTCGTTCAGCGGCACGCCGCGCTTCCTGCTGGTGCCGGCCAAACATTATGGTGGAAAGCCGTTGCTGGTCGTGCAGGCGCAAGGCAATTCGAGCCGCGTCGACGTGTTCGGCCCATTGATGGCGGAACCGCTCGGCGCCCGCATCGGCTCGGACATTGCCCGCTGGCAGGCGGGCAATCCGGCCTGCGGCGCTGCTGCCTAGCCCAATGGGTCGCGTGCTGCAGATCACCGGTCTGGTTGTCGGCCTGGCCGGGCTCGTCCTGCAGCTCTGCATCACCGTCCCGGCATCAATGGAAGCCGGCCGCGGCTTTGCCGGCTCGCTGGTCTTCTATTTCAGCTTCTTCACCATCCTGACCAACATCGGCGCGGTGCTCGTCCATGCCTCGTTGCTGTCGTCGACGGGTTATGCCTGGTTTCCGGCCTTTTCCGCGCCACGGATGCGGGCGGGCGTAGCCGTCGCCATAACGCTGGTCCTCATCGTTTATGCAACGGTCCTGGCGCAGCTTTGGCAGCCGCAAGGGCTGTTCCTGCTCTGCGATGTGCTCCTGCACTATGTGACGCCGGTGTTGTTCGTGCTGTGGTGGCTTGTGGCAGGCGCCGACGGCTCGACGCGGTGGCGCGACATCTCCTGGTGGATGATCTATCCGATCGCCTATCTGGCCTACGCGCTGCTGCGGGCGCCGATTGCCGGTGAAGTGCCCTACCCGTTCCTCGATCTCGCCAAGAACGGCGCGACCAGCGTCGCCGTCTCGGCTCTGGCCATCACCGGGCTCTTTCTGATGCTGTGCATCGTGGCGGTGCTTGTGGACCACGGTGTCACGCGGATCAGGGCGGCGGGCGTTCATCCGCGATGATGCTCTCCCGCCGCGGCAGCCTTTAGCGTCTTGGCACGGTTCGCGCGGCGCCTGCACGGATCGCCGCAGCAGCTTCGCCAGCGATCCGTGACATGAACTTGCGCGTGAATTGGCCGAGCGGCTTGGTATCTTCGAGCGCCCAGCTCGTCGCGAGATCATCGGTGTTGAATTCGTCGACGATAACCCAGGCTGGGGTAAAGAGGGTGGCGCGGCGGGCCTCGGTCTCAGGAATCTCAACATGGTGCGCGCCAGGTCGTGGCGGCTGGCTCGTGATTGGAAAGAGCAGGGCCTGCTTGCGGCCATTCTTGCCGGCAACGATCAGCATAACGCAAGTCGGCCGCGCCTTGCGTCCGCTTTCCTCGCCCCGGTCATATTCCCTTGCCCACAAATAGGAATAGAGAATGATCTGTCCGTGGCCGGGTTCAGTCATCCCGAACATCATCTCGCGCGACTGCGTCGAGGCCGGTTAGAAGCCTGTCGCGTTCCTCGGCCGACAGATCCTCGACGCGGTGTGCCCGTTGCGCGCTGCGACTGGTGATGCGGTCGAACTGCTCTGCCGTCAGGAGAACGAACTTGCGCTTGCCGCGCTTGGTGATGTCAACAGGGCCGCGGAACGCGGCCTCAACAACCTCGCCGGATTTGTTGCCGAGATCTGTGAGGGTGAAACTTGCCACGGTCATCTCCTTCGTTATCCCCAAAATAAGGGAATTAGCTGTTTTCAGCAATACCGCTATTCACTGGAGACGTCGCGAGCGAATGCTGTGAGGGCACGAAGGAGGATGGTATCTCAGTGATGAAGAAGATCTCGTTGGTTCCGATGTCGATATTGACGCTCTCGTCTAACCGCCGATATGCCACGCGACGTTCGAGACGGAGCATCCGGCTGCTCTCAGTCCCAAAACGCCCTCAGCCCCTCACGATGGGCATCGCAACGCGAGATACCGATGTCCTTGAGCTGGTCGTCAGTCATCTCGAGCAGGACCAGCCGGCTGCGCCGGCGATCCATTAACCCGTCGATCCACCTCGCGAAGGATCTGAGCGTACGCACCAGCCGACTGACATAGGTTGGCCTGCCCGGCGGGCGCGCCACCTGCACCTGCAATTCAACTGCCGCGTAGCGGATTGTCTCTATTGTACCCATTTTCTTTCTGCCAAGATTGCAATTGTGCCCTTTTGTACAGCCCGCTTCATATGTATTGACTCTCATTTCGGTGCAATGTAAAAAATTGTCACCATGACAACTTGGCTTCCAGACCTTACAGCCGGCACTGGCCCGCTCTATCAGCGGCTTGCCGATTCCATCGAGACGGACATCGACCGCGGCCTGATCGGTGCAGGGGCAAAGCTGCCGCCGCAGCGCGATCTGGCATACGACATCGGCACGACTGTCGGCACGGTCGGCAGGGCCTATCAATTGCTGCGCGAGCGGGGATTGGTCAGCGGCGAGGTCGGCCGCGGAACCTATGTTATCGCTCAACAGTCGGAGAGCGCAAAGCCGGATTTCCTGGGGCCGGTCGAACAAGGCACGCGCTATATGGATGCGCCCGGCGACAAACTGCGCTTCGATAGCACGGCCGCACCGGATGTCGGCCAGGGTGCCATCGTCGCTGACGTGTTGACACGCACGGCGCAAGACCATCCGCATGAGATTTCAAGCTATACTCGTGATTTCCCGGACCGCTGGTTCGAAGCGGGCAGGCGCTGGCTGTCGCGAAATTCCTATCGCCCGGCGGCGGATGCAATCGTTCCCACGCTCGGCACCCACGCCGCAGTGATGGCAACCATTGCGGGGCTCACCGCCCCCGGCGACTATGTCGTCTTCGAGCACCTCACCTATTCGCAGATCTCGCGCAGTGCCGGCCTGATCGGTCGCCGGACCGCACTGGTGGCGACTGACGACGAGGGCATCGATCCCCAGGATTTCGAGCGCGTCTGCGCACAAAAGCACCCGAAGATGATGTTTTTGATGCCGACGGCCAAGAACCCGACGCTGACAACGCTGTCGGCATCGCGCCGCGAGGCAATCGCGCATGTCGCCCGTCAATATAACGTCGTCCTGATCGAGGACGATCTCTATGGCGGACTGACCGATGACCCAACGCCTTTAATGGCCGAATATGCTCCCGAACGGACCATCGTTGCCGGCGGCCTGTCGAAATCGGTTGCGGCGGGTGTTCGCGGCGGCTGGCTCGCTTGCCCGCCGGCCTATCGTCACCGCATCCGGGTTGCCCACAAGATGATGACGGGCGGCCTGCCCTTTCTGCTGGCGGAGGTGGGCAGCCGGCTGGTGCTGTCCGGTCAGGCCGCTGAGATGCGCAAACGCAGCATTGCCGAGATCGGTGCACGCATCGCGATCGTACGCGAGACACTCGACGGCTTCGAGTTCAAGGCGCTGGATAATGTGCCGTTCGTCTGGCTCACCTTGCCCGACCCATGGCTTTCCGGCACTTTCAAGCAGGCTTGCCTCGAACATGGCGTGCTCATCGACGACGAGGACGAGTTCAAGGCGGGACGTTCCGAACAGGCTTTTCACGGCGTGCGGTTTGGCATCTCGCAGCCGCGACAGCGGGACGATATTGCGCACGGCGTCGCAGTGATCCGGCGGCTTCTGGACGAAGGCCGCGCCGGCTACGACAGCTTTTCCTGAACCGGCTTGAAACCGGCGGGTCGAGTGGCGATCTCTCGCTACTTGCGGCCAGTTGTTGCTTTCCGTCGTTTTAGTCATCCGACGGGGTGTATCGGCTGCAAAGCTTGCGATAAGACGGGACTCGATCCCAAGGACATAAATTGCCGATCATGACCATTTCCAATTCCGTGCCGATCACTCCGGAACTCATTGCCGCGCACGGGCTGAAGCCCGACGAGTACCAGCGCATCCTCGACCTCGTCGGGCGCGAACCGAGCTTTACCGAACTCGGTATTTTTTCGGCGATGTGGAACGAGCATTGTTCCTACAAATCCTCGAAGAAGTGGCTGCGCACGCTGCCGACCACCGGGCCGCAAGTCATCCAGGGCCCGGGCGAGAATGCCGGCGTGGTCGATATCGGCGACGGCGACTGCGTCGTCTTCAAGATGGAGAGCCACAACCACCCCTCCTACATCGAGCCCTATCAGGGTGCCGCGACCGGCGTCGGCGGCATCCTGCGCGATGTCTTCACCATGGGCGCGCGACCGATCGCGGCGATGAACGCGCTGCGCTTCGGCGCGCCGGACCACCCCAAAACCAGGCATCTGGTTGCCGGCGTCGTTTCCGGCGTCGGCGGCTACGGCAATTCCTTCGGCGTGCCGACGGTCGGCGGCGAGGTCAATTTCGACGCCCGCTACAACGGCAATATCCTGGTCAATGCGTTTGCCGCGGGCCTCGCGAAGACGGACGCAATCTTTCTGTCCGAGGCCAAGGGCGTCGGCCTGCCGGTCGTCTATCTCGGCGCCAAGACCGGGCGCGACGGCGTCGGCGGCGCCACCATGGCCTCGGCAGAGTTCGACGACAAGATCGACGAGAAGCGGCCCACGGTCCAGGTTGGCGATCCCTTCACCGAAAAATGCCTGCTCGAAGCCTGCCTCGAACTGATGGCGTCCGGCGCCGTTATCGCCATCCAGGACATGGGTGCCGCTGGCCTCACCTGCTCGGCGGTCGAGATGGGCGCCAAGGGCGACCTCGGCATCGAGCTCGACCTCGACAAGGTGCCGGTGCGCGAAGAGCGCATGAGCGCCTATGAGATGATGCTGTCGGAGAGCCAGGAGCGCATGCTGATGGTGCTGCGCCCCGAAAAGGAAAAACAGGCCGAGGCGATCTTCCACAAATGGGGCCTCGACTTTGCCATCGTCGGCAAGACCACCGACGATCTGCGCTTTCGCGTGCTGCATCAGGGCGACGAGGTTGCCAATCTGCCGATCAAGGATCTCGGCGACCAGGCGCCGGAATATGACCGTCCCTGGGTCGAGCCGAAGAAGCCGGCGCCGCTGGCCGGCGATGCACCGCGAACCGATGTGGCCGACGCACTGCTCAAGCTGCTGGGCGGACCGGACCTTTCCTCGCGCCGCTGGGTGTGGGAGCAGTACGACACGCTGATCCAGGGCAATTCCCTGCAGCTTCCCGGCGGCGACGCCGGTGTCGTGCGCGTCGACGGTCATTCGACCAAGGCGCTCGCCTTCTCCTCCGACGTGACGCCGCGCTATTGCGAGGCCGACCCTTACGAGGGCGGCAAGCAGGCGGTTGCCGAATGCTGGCGCAATCTTACCGCCACCGGCGCTCTGCCGCTCGCGGCCACCGACAATCTCAATTTCGGCAATCCGGAACGGCCCGAGATCATGGGCCAGCTGGTTGGTGCTGTGAAAGGCATCGGCGATGCCTGCCGGGCGCTTGGCTTTCCGATCGTCTCCGGCAACGTCTCCCTCTATAATGAGACCAACGGACAGGGCATCCTGCCGACACCAACCATCGGCGGCGTCGGTCTGATTGCCGACTGGTCGAAAATGGTGCGCATCGGCTTTGCCGCCGAAGACCAGATGATCGTGCTGGTCGGCGCGCCGACGATATGGGGCTCGCATCTTGGCCAGTCGGTCTATATGCGCGACATCTTTGGCCGCGCCGACGGCCCGCCGCCGCCGGTCGATCTCGGCCACGAGAAGCGGGTCGGCGACCATGTGCGGGCACTGATCGCCTCCGGTGTTGTTACCGCGGCGCATGACGTTTCCGATGGCGGCATCGCGGTGGCGCTGGCCGAGATGGCGATGGCCTCCGGCATCGGCGCGACCATTCCCGGCCTGATCGGTGCAGATCCGATCCCGATCTGGTTCGGCGAGGACCAGGGCCGTTATCTGCTGACGCTGTCGATCGACCCGCAGAGCGAGCAATGGGACGCCATTCGCGAACAGCAAAACAAGCTCGGCGTTTTTGCGCCGTGGATCGGCTCGACCGGCGGCAGCGAACTGAAGCTGGGCGAGGCGCGTGCGATACCGGTCAGCGAATTGACCGCCGCCCACGAATCCTGGTTCCCTCGCTTCATGGCAAATGAGGTCGTGGACCCGTGATGTGATCGAGTGGGCCCCTTTCCCTGTGGTTCATCCGCCATTTCGACCATATCTATGAGATCACGACCTGAACAAGGAATCCTCACATGGCAATGGACGCCCACGACATCGAACGGCTGATCAAGGAAGGCATTCCGGACGCCAAGGTGACGATTCGCGACCTGGCCGGCGACGGCGACCATTATGCGGCTGAGGTTGTGGCCGAAAGCTTTCGCGGCAAAAGCCGCGTCCAGCAGCACCAGATGGTCTATGACGCGCTGAAGGGCAACATGGGCGGCGTACTGCACGCGCTTGCCCTGCAGACCAGCGTGCCGGACTGAGCTCTCTTGCAGTTACCGGCTCGCAAGCTTCTTACCGGTCACGGCAATGATCGGCCCCGCCGGATACTTTCCACCCACAATCATCCGCTCGCCGTTCGACAGCGCCGAAACGACCCCGTCGAAGAAAAGCGCGTTGGGACAATCGAGCGCATCCCGGAATAGCCGTGCGAAGCTGCCGAGGCTGACTTCAGAGCGTGAGATCGCCAGCACGACCGTATTTTCGTCACGCACGCCGACGCCATTGCGGATATAGCGTGATGTGCCGTTCTGCTCGAAGCGGGGATGAAGCCGGCCGTCTATCACCAGCATCGGGCCGGATTGCGTGGCAAACATCACGTCCAGTCTGGTCGCAGCATAGGCGCTTGTCTCCATGACCGCCGCCTTGCCGTCCTTGCGGACCAGGAATACGCCATTCGGTTTCAGGAAGAAATTGCCTCCGCTGCCGGCGACGTTGATCGGCGCCTTCTACCGGCCGTCTTCGACGAGAAGGCCGACTGGGGTCAGGTCTTGGTGATACATGCCGGCGTTCATGGCGAGCAGCACCGTCCGGCCCTGATCCGCCATCGCCTTGTCGAATTTGTCCAGTGAACCGAAAGCCTTGCCGTCGGGGCCTGTGTGGAACACACCGACGTCATAGCGGCGCAGATCGATTTCGCAGACGACATAGGCGACCGCCTCGAAGCTCGTATCGCGGCACGGCGCCGGTAATTCACCGCCGACGACGAGAGATGGCTGTCTCGGCGACCTGGCCCACCAGATCAAGGACAGTGCGGCGAACAGAACGGCGAGGAGGAACCCGGCGAGATATCGTCTTTTCATCGCGCCTCGGGAAAGATGGTGGCCAACGCTCTTGGCCCAAGATCAGACGTTCCTTTGCGCCATTTGCGTGGCAAGGCGGCAAACATCTTGTTTCGCGCAACCCATGGGTTTATTTGAAGGGTAATGTTCGAGCCTGACTCCCACAGGCATGAAAGGGTATTCCATGAGCGGCATCAACGACTACATCGACAATGAAGTGAAGGGCAACGACGTCGTTCTCTTCATGAAGGGCACGCCCGGCTTCCCGCAATGCGGATTTTCCGGCCAGGTCGTGCAGATCCTCGACTATATCGGCGCCGACTATAAGGGCGTCGACGTGCTGACGTCGGCCGAACTGCGGCAAGGCATCAAGGATTATTCCAACTGGCCGACCATCCCGCAGCTCTACGTCAAGGGCGAGTTCGTCGGCGGCTGCGACATCATCCGCGAGATGTTCCAGGCGGGCGAATTGCAGACCTTCCTCGTCGAAAAGGGCGTCAGCGTCAAAGGCGCCGCCTGACTTCTGTTTCTGCGTATGACCTTCCGCCTGCGATTTTCGGGGGTCATGCGCTAAGCGCCGGGGCAGCCCCCACCTTGGCAAAAAAGTTCTGCCCGCTACCGGGCAATCAACGAATGGATGCGTCGGCCAGCCGGCGCATTTTCGTTTGAGGATCGGACTGGCCGTGGATCAGCAAGCACAAGCGCAGCAAAAGGCAAGCACCTTGCCTATTCCGCGCTGGGAATTCATTGCGCTGTGCGCGGCGC
The DNA here is from genome assembly GCF_040322975.1 of Mesorhizobium sp. M0074. NCBI lineage: Bacteria > Pseudomonadati > Pseudomonadota > Alphaproteobacteria > Hyphomicrobiales > Phyllobacteriaceae > Mesorhizobium > Mesorhizobium sp. M0074. Next base: position 27,680 of record NZ_JAMYUM010000015.1, on the reverse strand, counting down.
TGATGGCGCTCAATTCGCTGGCCATCGACATTATTTTGCCGGCGCTGCAGCAGATCGGCGCTTCGCTTGGCATCGAAAATGAAAACCACCGGCAATATGTGGTCACCGCCTATATCCTTGGCTTTGGCGGCGGACAGCTGTTCTTCGGGCCGATCTCGGACCGCTTCGGGCGCCGCGCGCCGCTTGTCGCAGGGCTGGTGATCTACGTCCTGGCGGCCGGCGCTGCGGCAATCGCCCCGTCATTCACCACGCTTCTGCTATGCCGGGCCGTGCAAGGCATCGGCGCGGCGGCGACGCGCGTCATTGCCGTCTCGATCGTGCGCGATACGTTCGACGGAAGGCGCATGGCCGAAGTCATGTCCTTGATCTTCATGGTGTTCATGGCCATTCCGGTGGTGGCGCCCGGTATCGGCCAGTTCATCATGCTGTTTGCGACCTGGCATGTGATCTTCGTCACCATGGCAGCCGGCGCGCTGATCGTGTCCGCCTGGTCGCTGCTGCGCCTGCCCGAGACACTACACCCCGAATATCGCCGGCCGCTGACGCTGTCCTCCATCATCGGTGGCTTCCGCATCGTTCTCACCAACCGCATCGCGCTCTGTTATGCCTTCGCCAGCACCTTCATCTTCGGCGCCATGTTCGGCTTCATCGCCTCGGCCCAGCAGATCTATGTCAGCGTGTTCAATGTCGGCGAGATGTTCCCGGTCATCTTCGCGGGGGTTGCCGGCGTGCTTGCTTTTTCGAACTACCTCAACTCGCGCCTCGTCGGCCGCATCGGCATGCGCCGTCTGTCGCAAAGCGCGCTGCTGCTGTTTCTGGCCATCAGCCTTGCCTGGCTGGTCGTTTCCATCGAAATGAAGATGCCGCTCTGGCTCTTCATTACCTTCTTTGCCTGCGCCATGGTCCCCTTCGGCGCGCTGGGCGCGAACTTCAACGCGCTCGCCATGGAGCCACTGGGGCACCTGGCCGGCACTGCGTCGTCGATCCTCGGGTTCATGCAGACATTTCTTGGTGGCATTCTCGGCACGCTGATCGGCCAAGCCTTCAACGGCACGGTGACGCCGCTGGCCGCCGGGTTCTGCAGCGTGTCGGTGGCGGCGCTGCTGATGATCCTGCTGGCCGAGCGCGGCAGACTGTTCCAGCCGCATAACCCGCCGGTTTAATGCCCATTGCGCGTGCGCCTAGGATGCACCCTCACTGACCGCGGTGAAGCGAGGGAACAGCGTACGTCCTGCGATTGCTCCACCCATACTGTCCGAAACGGGCAGTGGAAGAGCCTTGTCGAGCGCCTCGAGGACGGAAGCCACGAAGGCCCGGTTGAGCGGACCATCGTCCCCTAGATGTGAGTAGGTGACGCGCGGCTTGCCGATAAGCGTGCCGTTTCGGCGAATTGAGAACTGCAGCGTCAGGGTCATGCCCGCGCTTCCGCGCGGCGGCTTCCAACAGGCGAAGATCGCGGAGAACATCTCGTCTATGGTGTCGACGGAGTCGGGACTGCGACATGCGCGTTCCCCAGCTCTTGCTTCATTGACACCGGCAACCAAGGCAAGGGCAAAGGCCGTTGCAACAATTGCGGACCGAGGTTTCATTCGAGATCTCCGGTTTCGCACAAGATTGGACAACTTTGGCAGCGAAGAGTTATTCCGCCCAGAGCTCGCGGCGCAGCTCCCGCCAGCTCTCCCGGTCCGGCGCGACCAGCAGGCCACCTCCGACATGCGACGGCAGATAGGCGCTGCCGTCGAAGCGCGCGGCATGGCCGCCCGCCTCCGCATGGATCAGCACGCCGGCCAGGTGGTCCCAAGGCATCAGCTTGTTGTAGACGACGAAATGGCCGTGGCCGCTGGCCAGCAGGCGGTATTCGTGGGCGGCGCAGCGATAGTTGAACTGCGACAGCGACTTGGTCTGGTTGCGCGCCAAACGTGAGCGGTCCGGCTCGGGCACATAGTGCCATGAGACCGCACCGGTCATTTCCGACATCGGCGCCGGTTTGGCGACATGGACCTTTTCCAGATTGCTATGGGCATGGCGGATATGGCTGCCGGCGCCACTAACGCCGATCAGCCAATCCTTGCCGACGGGATCGTGAATGATGCCGGCGACCGTCTCGCCCTTGATCACGACGCCAAGCATGACGCCGAACAGCGGCACGCCGGAGGCGAAGTTGAAGGTGCCGTCGACCGGGTCGATGACGAAGGCGAGTTCGGCATCGCCGAGACCGTCGAGCAGCGTCGGGTCGTCGGAGCAGGCCTCCTCGCCGACGATCATTGCGTGGGGATAACGCTGGCGCAGCCTGGCGGTGATGAGCCGTTCGGCATTGACGTCGGCCTCGGTGACGAGATCGGCGGCCGAGGTCTTGCGACGGACGTCGCCCTCGCTCAACCGGCGAAAGCGTGGCATGATCTCGGCGACGGCGGCTTCCGACAGAAGGTCGGCAAGCCAGTCGATCGCGCTATCGTCAAATGTCATCGGGACGCCTGGTGGTGAGGGTTTCGTTGAGGGCGGCGAAATCGAACAGCTTCCTGTCGAGCAGATGCGAACGCCGCACATTGGTCATGGCGTGGATCATCGTGTCCTTGCGGCCGGGCATGCGCTTCTCGATGTCGTCGAGCATCGCCTTCATGGCGTTGCGCTGCAGGCCTTCCTGGCTACCGCACAGATCGCACGGAATGATCGGGAATTTCATGGCGCCGGCGAATTTCTCGAGATCGGCTTCCGCACAATAGGCGAGCGGCCGCAGCACCATGACATCGCCTTCGTCATTGAGCAGCTTCGGCGGCATGGCGGCCAGGCGCCCGCCATGGAACAGGTTCATGAAGAAGGTTTCCAGTATGTCCTCGCGGTGGTGGCCGAGCACCAGCGCCGAGCAGCCCTCCTCGCGGGCAATGCGATAGAGATGGCCGCGCCGTAGCCGCGAGCACAGCGAGCAATAGGTGCTGCCCTCGGCCAGCTTGTCGGTGACCACCGAATAGGTGTCCTGATATTCGATGCGATGCGGAATGGCATATCTATCGAGATAATCGGGCAATATGTGCTTGGGAAAGTTCGGCTGGCCCTGGTCGAGATTGCAGGCTAACAGCTCGACCGGCAGCAGCCCGCGCCATTTGAGATCGAGCAGAACGGCAAGCAGGCCGTAGGAATCCTTGCCGCCCGACAGAGCGACCAGCCAACGGTCGCCGGGCCTCACCATGGAGAAATCGTCGATCGCCTGGCGGGCAAGCCGCAACAGCCGTTTGCGCAGCTTGTTGAACTCGACGGAGGACGGCACATCGGCAAACAGAGGATGAAAGCCGCCTTCGGCGTCGGCGACCGGTTCGAGCGTTTCGGCGTCTGGCTGCATGTTCACGGCGCGTCGGCCCCAAGATCCTGTTGCCGCCCGCAGTAGCGCATCGGACCGAAAATCGAAATCGATTTCGGAATCACGCCGCGGAAAAGGAACGAAAAAAGAAAAGGCCGCCTCGACGGGCGGCCTTCGATTGTATCGCGACGAACGCGACGATCAGCGCGAATAGAATTCGACGACCAAGTTCGGTTCCATCTGCACGGCAAACGGAACGTCCGCCAGGCCGGGGATGCGCGTGAAGGCCGCGGTCATCTTGTTGTGATCGGCTTCAATATAATCGGGCACGTCGCGCTCGGCCAGGCCCACCGATTCCAGCACGATGACCAGCTGCTTCGACTTCTCGCGCACTTCGACGACGTCGCCCGGCTTGCAGCGGTACGAGCCGATGTTGACGCGCTTGCCGTTGACGTTGACGTGGCCGTGATTGACGAACTGGCGCGCCGCAAAGATGGTCGGCACGAACTTGGCGCGGTAGACGACCGCGTCGAGGCGCGATTCGAGCAGGCCGATCAGGTTCTCCGAGGTGTCGCCCTTGCGGCGGTCCGCCTCTTCATAGACCTTGCGGAACTGCTTTTCCGAAACGTCGCCATAGTGGCCCTTTAGCTTCTGCTTGGCGCGCAGCTGCAGGCCGAAATCGGAAAGCTTGCCCTTGCGGCGCTGGCCATGCTGGCCGGGGCCGTATTCACGCTTGTTGACCGGGGACTTCGGGCGGCCCCAGATGTTTTCGCCAAGACGGCGGTCGATCTTGTACTTCGCGGATTCGCGCTTGCTCATCGCATTCCCTTTCAAAACAACATACCCGGAACCTCATGGTCCGGGTGAAGGAAACGCGCCCTCCTCTGGCCTCCGTTTTCGAGACCTGACAGGGTTTTCCACGCAACGCGACGGAAAACCCACGGGACACGTCATTTCAAACAAGACATAGGGAAAGTAAAACCGGCTTCCCAAACGTCTTGCACACATAAAGAAAACCACCGGGCATTGCGGCCCGGTGTTGGTGGGCTGGTTAAACGGAGATTTAACCGCTGTCAAGCTTCTGGCTGGCGCGAATCGCCGAACCGGATAGTGTTACGGTTGTAGAACGTGCCGGATGTGGCGGGAGGTTGCGCCAGCGGCATCAGGAAGGGACTGAAGTCAGAGGAGCTGGAATTCGCATGAAGAAGTTCTTCCTTACGTTGGTAGGAGCCGCGGTGATGGCCGGCACGATGGCGGTCGCGCCCGAGCCGGCGCAGGCCCGGCATTGGCATGGGCACAGGCATCACCAGGTCTGCCGCATCGTGGTCAAGAAGAAGGTGGTGTGGCGCCACGGTCATCGCAAGGTCATCCGCTACAAAGTGCGGCGCTGCGGGTGGGGCTGGAACTGGTAATTTTCGTCCTCGCCCGTTGAGACTTCATGGCCCGCGGCTCAGCCGCGGGCCTTTTATTGACCGGCATCCGCCGTCAGAATGGCCAGTCGATCAGTGTTTCGACTTCTTTTCCGGCAGGCCCTTGCGCTTGGTCTCGGCGAATTCCTCGAGCTGTTTTTCGCTCATGGATTTATACATTCCCTTTGACGCGCCTTTGAGCGCGCCCTTCTTGGTCTCGCCGCGCTTGGCTGACAATGCCGCGCCGGCCGCTTTCTGCTGGGCTTTTGAGGTGGCTGGCATGATGGTTTCTCCCGTTTCCGATGAGAGGAAAACGCATTGTCTGGTGTGATGTTCCCAAAGCGAAAATTGCTTGCGGTCAGGATATCGTCAGGCCAAATCCCTGCATCAGCCGGCGCGTCGGAAAATCGGCGCTGTTCGAGGTGAAGAACGCAAGGTCGGCGCCTTCCGGCAGTGCCTCTCTGCGATAAGCGGCCTCGGTATCGGCAAGCAGCGACAGCGCCCGGCGTGCGATCGCCTCGGCCGGGTCGAGCCAGTCGACCGGCCACGGTGCTGTCTTGCGCATGCGGTTGGCCAAAAACGGATAATGGGTGCAGGCAAGCACGACGATGTCGGTGCGCAGCCCGTCATGCTCGACGAAGCACGGCGCGATCTCTGCGCGCACGGCGTCCTCGTCGACAAAACCGTCGCGCATATAGGCTTCGGCCAATCCCGCCAGCCTGTCGCTGCCGACCAGGCGGACATGGCATTTCTGCGCCCATTTGCTGATCAGATCGCGCGTGTACTGGCGCTTGACGGTGCCGGGCGTCGCCAGCACCGAAACCAGACCTGAGCGCGTGCGTTCCGCCGCCGGCTTGATGGCCGGCACGGTGCCGACGAAAGGATGGCCGGGAAACCTCTCGCGCAAAGCATCGATGACCAGTGTCGAGGCGGTGTTGCAGGCGATGACCGAAATGGCCGGCGAAAACCGGTCGAGCAGCCTGGCGAACAACTCCAGGATATGTGTTCTCAGCGCCGGTTCCTCCCAGGCGCCGAAGGGGAACGCCGCGTCGTCGGCGACATAGATGAAGCGGCGGTCAGGCATCAGCACGCGCGCCTCACGCAGCACGGTGAGGCCGCCAATGCCGGAATCGAACATCAGGATCGGACGGGCGCTTGATGGATCGGTCATCGTCATTGAATTCACTAAGGGCTGGGATCACGTGGGCTCGAAAGAGAGAAGGCGGGCCCATCCTTTGCGTCGGCGATGGCTTTATCTCTGACGCTTCTATCTGGAACCATCATGGCCTTGATGCGGCGAGACGATCACACAAGGCCCCGCTTGCCGAAGCCGCCGGGCCGCGGCCGGCCGTTCGCCGGAGATGCAGGTTGAGATGCAGGGTGGTTCGACGGCACCGGCGCGGCCCGCGTGGCGTAGGCTGGAGCCAGGGCCGTCGCGCCGGCGGCTGACGCTGAATGGAGCGCGGCGGCGCCGCGCAGCGGCCCGGGCGGGTCGAAATCGTCGAAACTCAGGGATGACGCCATATCCGCAGAGCCACCGCCCGCCGGCTTGCCCGCCAAGATGACGGCCCACAGCCCGACAAGAGCTAATCCCAGCAGGTTGAGGCCGGAATGCGAATCTTCGCCGTCGAATTTTACGACAAGAACAGTGCCGGCCTGCAGGATCGCGAACAGGGTCGAGAACACGATATACGACCAAAGGATCCAACTCGACCCTTGCGCGTCGCGGCTTCGACGCCAGGCGAAATTCGCGCGGAACAGAACGATCACCAGCGAGGTAACGAGAACAGCCGCGGCCAGCCCTTCCCTGGAAGGTCCGGGCTTTGAATTGGCCAAACCCTCGATGCCGATGGTCAGCACGACGCACAGCACAAAGGTCACGATTTCCGCAACCAGCAAGGCCGCGGAATAGAAAAAAAAGCGAAGACGCCCGATATTTGAATTGAACATCGAAAGGATCCATCGTTTTCCAGACAATGGATCACACCAAATAACATTCGGTTACTGGTGAGGTATGGGCAGTTCCGAGGCTAGTCTTTGTCTTTCGCCCTCGCAGCGCGTGCCGCGGCCGCCGGGAGCCGCCTTGGATCGTCGCCGGGCGATCCGTCGCCGCGCGGCATGGCCGGCGAGAACCTGTCCAGCGATGATATTATGCCGCGCAGCACCTTGAGCTCCGGCTCGGCAAAGCCGGGGCGGGTCAGCACAGCGCGCAAATTGTCGACCATCTTCGGCTTCTTCGCTGCCGGGCGGAAATAGCCGCGCGCCTCGAGTGCACCTTCCAGATACACAAACAGGCCGTGCAATTCGTCCTTGGTGGCCGGCGGCATTTCGGGGCCGGAGAAGTTGGTCCTGGTCTCGTCTTCCAGGCCGGACTTCATCCATTCATAGGACATCAGCAGGGCCGCCTGGGCGATGTTGAGCGAGGAGAAGGCTGGATCGACGGGGAAGGTGACGATCTCGTCGGCAAGGCCGACCTCGTCATTATAGAGGCCGAAGCGCTCGCGGCCGAACAGGATGCCGGTGCGCTGGCCGGCCCGCTGCCGCGCGCGCAGCGCCCTGCCCGCCTCGACCGGACCGCGCACCGGCTTGAAATTGTCGCGCGCGCGCGCCGTGGTGGCGAAGACGAAGTTCAAATCGGCAATCGCCGAGGCCAGGTCATCGAACACCTTGACGGCATCGATGACGTGGTCGGCGCGGCTTGCGGCGGCACGCGCCTTCTCGCTCGGCCAGCCGTCGCGCGGATTGACGAGCCGCAGCTCGGAAAGGCCGAAATTGGCCATGGCGCGCGCAACCATGCCGATATTCTCGCCGAGCTGCGGCTCGACCAGGATGATCGCCGGTCCGGACGCTGGAGTTCCGGAGGCAAGAGGGTTGTCGGGATCCTGGGTAGCGGCCATGGTTGTCAGTGAACTGCTGTTTGCGGCATTTCGCAGTCCCCTGCCACATTTGGCGGCGAAAATGAAGCTTTCGCAAGGAATGCCGGCACTACGGCGCGGTTCGCCGTTTGCGCGGCCAAAAAGCCTTTGATATACGGGCCGCATCCCAGGGCCGGCAGCCGTGCGGGCAAGGCCGTTCCGTTCCCCAAAAGCGAGGCATTCTTTCCATGGCGAAGATCAAGGTGGCGAACCCGGTCGTCGAACTCGACGGCGACGAGATGACCCGCATCATCTGGCAGTTCATCAAGGACAAGCTGATCCACCCTTATCTCGACCTCAAGCTCGAATATTACGACCTCGGCATCGAGCACCGCGACGCCACCAACGACCAGGTGACCATCGATTCGGCCAATGCCATCAAGAAATACGGCGTCGGCGTGAAATGCGCGACGATCACGCCCGACGAGCAGCGCGTCGAGGAATTCAAGCTGAAGAAGATGTGGAAGTCGCCGAACGGCACCATCCGCAACATCCTCGGCGGCACCATCTTTCGCGAGCCGATCATCATGAAGAACGTGCCGCGGCTGGTGCCCGGCTGGACCAAGCCGATCATCGTCGGCCGCCACGCCTTCGGCGACCAGTACCGCGCCACCGACTTCCGCTTCCCCGGCAAGGGCAAGCTGACGATCAAATTCGTCGGCGAGGACGGCCAGGTGATCGAGCACGACGTGTTCGACGCACCCGGCGCCGGCGTCGCCATGGCCATGTACAATCTCGACGAATCGATCCGCGAATTCGCCCGCGCCTCCCTGAACTACGGCCTGCTGCGCAATTACCCCGTCTACCTCTCGACCAAGAACACCATCCTCAAAGCCTATGACGGCCGCTTCAAGGACATCTTCCAGGAGGTCTACGAGGCGGAGTTCGAAACAGAATTCAAAGCTAAGAAGCTCTGGTACGAGCACCGGCTGATCGACGACATGGTGGCCTCGAGCCTGAAATGGTCGGGTGGCTATGTCTGGGCCTGCAAGAATTATGACGGCGACGTGCAGTCCGACACGGTGGCGCAAGGCTTCGGCTCGCTCGGCCTGATGACCTCGGTGCTGATGACGCCGGACGGCAAGACCGTCGAGGCGGAAGCCGCGCACGGCACCGTCACCCGCCACTATCGCCAGCACCAGAAGGGCGAGGAGACCTCGACCAATTCGATCGCCTCGATCTTTGCCTGGACGCGCGGCCTCGCTCATCGCGCCAAGCTCGACGACAATGCCGAACTGAAGCGCTTTGCCGAGACCCTGGAAAGGGTCTGCATCCAGACGGTCGAGTCCGGCTTCATGACCAAGGACCTGTCGCTGCTGATCGGCCCCGACCAGCCATGGCTTTCGACCACCGGCTTCCTCGACAAGATCGACGAGAATTTGCAGAAGGCGATGGCCTGAGCCCAACCGACATGGGCAAGCCCGTCGTCTACGGCGCGGATTACAGCGTCTATGTGCGCATCGTGCGGCTGGTGCTGGAGGAAAAGGGCGTCGGCTACGAGCTCGTGCCCGTCGACGTCTTTGCCGCGGACGGCATTCCCGGCTGGTATTTCGAGCACCAGCCGTTCGGCCGCATTCCGGCCTTCGAGCATGACGGCTTTCGCCTCTACGAGACCGGCGCGATTGCCCGTTATGTCGACGAAGCCTTTGGCGGCCCGGCGCTGCAACCGGTCGAAGCCCGGCCTCGAGCACGCCTGAACCAGATCACCGGCCTGCTCGACGCCTACGCCTACAGGACCATGGTCTGGGATGTCGCTGTCGAGCGGCTGGAAAAAACGCCGCCCGACGAAGCCGTGATCGCCAACGGGTTGCGGCAGGCGAGAACGGCATTGCAGGCGCTCTCTTCGCTGAAAGCCGAAGGGCCTTGGCTGTTGGGGACGGACCTGACGCTGGCCGACCTGCACGCCGCACCGATCATCGGCTATTTCGTCAAGGTCGCCGAGGGACAAGCCCTGCTGGCCGAGTTTGCCGAGATTCGGGATTGGTATGCGCGCATCACTCAACGCGCGAATTTTGCGAAAACCGAAAAGGCAGGGTGAAACCGCCGCGAGGCGCGGCAACTTCGCACGACCTGGGTTCCTCGCCCCGCTTGCGGGGAGAGGTGGCTCGGCGAAGCCGAGACGGAGAGGGGAAATCGGCGCATTCCTAAAGCGCCTTTTGATTGCGCAGCCCCCCTCTCCGGCGGCTTCGCGGCCACCTCTCCCCCACTTCGTGGGGGCGAGGAACCGGAGCCAAGCCGCTTAATCGGGAAGGTAGATCTCCGCCTTCATAAAGGTCTTCGCACGGCCTGTGATCAGCACGCGATCTCCGGCCAGTTTGCATAGCAAATGCCCGCCGCGCTGCGAGCATTGGAATGCCGACAGATGCGTCTTGCCGAGTTTTTCAGCCCAATAAGGTACCAGCGTCGCATGAATGGAGCCGGTAACCGGATCCTCGGGAATGCCCGCCCCGGGCACGAAGTAACGGGAGACGAAATCGTGGGCTCGCCCAGGCGCGGTAATAACCAGGCCGAGAGAATGAAAACGTCCGATCCTGAGCAGATCGGGAACGAAAGATCGCACGGTTGTCTCGTCGGCAAGCTCGACAAACAGGTTCTCGAAATTGCGGAAGCTCGCAACCGGCCGCTGAGGCAATATCGCTTGCAGCGCCGAGTTCAGCTCTTCCTCGATGGGCTGCGGCGGAAAACAAGGCAGATCGAGCTGATAGCCCCCTTCCCACCGGGAAACCCGCAGCTCGCCGACCCGGGTGGCGAAGGCCATTTCGCCCTGACCATTGTATTCCGTAGCCAGTACATGGGCGGCCGCAAGAGTGGCGTGGCCGCAGAAGTCGACTTCATGGACCGGCGTGAACCAGCGCAAATCCCAACCTTTGCCATTCGGCCGCACAAACGCGGTTTCAGCAAGATTGTTTTCGTTGGCGATGGCCTGCATTACCTGCTCCGACAGCCATTCCTCTAAAAGGAGAACGGCGGCAGGGTTACCCTGGAAGGCCCGTTCGGCAAAGGCATCGACCTGATACATCGTCAGCGTCGGCATATCGGCTCTCAAAGATATCCGCTGGGCGGCGCGCCATTTCGGCCGTGCCGCCCCCGGTGCAGGTTCACGCCGCTTCGAGAGCCGCTTTCACCGCAGCGATCGCGTCTTCGGCCTTCGAGGCGTCCGGGCCGCCGGCCTGAGCCATATCGGGTCGCCCGCCGCCGCCCTGCCCGCCCAATGCCGCGGACGCGACGCGCACCAGATCGATGGCGTTGAAGCGGCCGGCCAGATCATCGGTGACGGCGACGACGACGCTCGCCTTGTTGTCCTCGCCGGCGCCGACAAAGACGACGATGCCGGAGCCGAGCGACTTCTTGCCGGCATCGGCCAACGGCTTAAGATCCTTTGGCGAGACGCCCGATACCGCCTTGCCGAGAAAACCGACACCGGCAATGGTTTCGTTTTCCGCAGGCACACCGGCTGGCGAGCGATCGCCCAGCGCCAGCTTCTTGCGCGCCTCGATCAGCTCCTTTTCGAGCTTCTTGCGTTCGTCCAGCAGCGCCTCGACGCGGGCCGGCACATCGGCCGGCGAAATCTTCAACGCGGCGGCGGCCGCCTTCAACCGCTTGTCCTGTTCGTCGAGATGCTTTCTGGCCGCCTCGCCGGTCAACGCCTCGATGCGGCGCACGCCGGCAGCGACCGCGCTGTCGGACACGATGCGCACCAGGCCGATATCGCCGGTCGCCCTGACATGCGTGCCGCCGCATAGCTCGACCGAATAAGGCCGGTTGGCCTTGGCGCCATGCAAGCCCGTGCCCATCGAAACGACGCGCACTTCATCGCCATATTTCTCGCCAAACAGCGCCATGGCGCCTTCGGCAATGGCGTCGTCGACAGACATCAGCCGCGTGGTTACAGGGCCGTTCTGAACGACGATCTCGTTTGCCATGCGCTCGACCTCTTCGAGCTCGCCAGGCGAGATCGGCTTGTTGTGCGAAATGTCGAAGCGCAGACGCTCGGGCGCGACCAGCGAGCCCTTCTGCGCCACATGGGTACCCAGCACCTCGCGCAGCGCCTCATGGATCAGATGCGTGGCGGAATGGTTCGCGCGCAGCCTGGAGCGACGCGCGTGGTCCACCTTCAGCTCGACGGTCGCGCCCGTCTTGACCGTGCCGTTAGCCACCTTGCCGAGATGGACGAAAAGCCCATCGGCCTTCTTCTGGGTATCGGATATTTCGATCGAGAACCCGTCGCCCGAAATGACGCCGGTGTCGCCCATCTGGCCACCGGACTCGCCATAGAACGGCGTCTGGTTGACAACCACGGCAACGGCGTCACCTTTGCCGGCGCTGTCGACGGTCTTGCCGCCCCTGACCAGCGCTTGGATGAGGCCTTCCGCCTGCTCGGTCTCATAGCCGAGGAACTCGGTGGCGCCGGCGTTCTCGCGCACCGGAAACCATACCGTCTCGGTCGCCACGTCGCCGGAGCCGGCCCAGCTTTTGCGCGCCTCCGCTTTCTGCCGCTCCATCGCCTCGGTGAAGCCGGCAAGGTTGACCGAGATGTTGCGCTGGCGCAGCGCGTCCTGCGTCAGATCGAGCGGAAAGCCATAGGTGTCGTAGAGCTTGAACGCTGTCTCGCCATCCAGCATGTCGCCGGAGGCCAGCTTTTCCGTCGCCTCCGAAAGCAAGCCCAAGCCGCGCACCAGCGTCTTGCGGAAGCGCGTCTCTTCCAGCTTCAGCGTTTCGGTGATCATCTGTTCGCCGCGCACCAGTTCCGGGTAGGCTTGGCCCATCTCGCGGACCAGTGCCGGCACCAGGCGCCACATCAGCGGATCGCGGGCGCCGAGCAACTGCGCGTGGCGCATAGCGCGGCGCATGATGCGACGAAGCACGTAGCCGCGTCCTTCGTTGGACGGCAGCACGCCGTCGGCGACCAGGAAGCAGGACGAACGCAGGTGATCGGCGATGACGCGCAACGATGCGACGGCGTCCGCATCCGGACCTTTGCCAAGCGCCGACGACGCAGCGTCGATCAGGTGGCGGAACAGGTCGGTTTCGAAGACGCTTTCAACCCCTTGCAGGATGGATGCCATGCGCTCGAGGCCCATGCCTGTGTCGATCGACGGACGCGGCAGGTCGACGCGCTCCTCCTTCGTCACCTGTTCGTACTGCATGAACACCAGGTTCCAGAATTCAAGGAAACGGTCGCCATCCTCCTCGGGGCTGCCGGGAGGGCCGCCCCAGATATGCTCGCCACGGTCGATGAATATCTCCGAACACGGCCCGCAAGGTCCAGTGTCGCCCATTGCCCAGAAATTGTCCGAAGTCGCGATGCGGATGATGCGATCGTCCGAAAGGCCGGCGATCTTCTTCCAGTACGAGGCCGCCTCGTCGTCGGTGTGGTAGACGGTGACCAGCAGCTTGTCCTTCTTCAGCCCGAACTCCCTGGTGATCAGGTTCCAGGCAAGCTCTATGGCCCGCTCCTTGAAATAGTCGCCGAAGGAGAAATTGCCGAGCATCTCGAAGAAGGTCAGGTGGCGCGCGGTGTAGCCGACATTGTCGAGGTCGTTGTGCTTGCCGCCGGCGCGAACACTCTTCTGGGCAGTCGTGGCGCGCGAATACGGCCGCTTCTCCAGACCGGTGAAAACGTTCTTGAACTGCACCATGCCGGCATTGGTGAACATCAGCGTCGGGTCGTTGCGCGGCACCAGCGGGCTTGACGCGACGACCTCGTGACCTTCCTTGCGAAAATAGTCGAGAAATGCCGACCGGATCTCGTTGACGCCACTCATGAATACTGCCTTTTCGAGAGAACCGCCGGCTGCCGGCGGAAAATAGACATGGCCTTTTAGCGGTCGCACCGCAGCCTGTCCAGAAACACCAAATGGGCTCAAATCCCGGCTTTCACCAGCGCCTTGAAATGCGTCTGCCTCGCCGTCAAACGCGAACCGCCGGCCCTGGGCCGGCGGTTCGAAACGCATCGATTACGCAAACTCAAAATCAAAACATCAAATCGAAACCTGGCTGAGGCTCAGCGAGGCGTCGCCTGCCCTACATCACCCCGGCGTCGTCCTCGAAACCGTCGTCGCTGCTTTCGGAGCCGCCGTTCTCAAGGAATTTCTCAGCGATCAGCCCGGCATTCTGCCGTAGCGCCAGCTCGATCTCGCGCGCCGTGTCGGGATTGTCGCGCAGGAACAGTTTTGCGTTTTCGCGGCCCTGGCCAAGACGCTGCGAATTGTAGGAGAACCAGGCGCCCGACTTTTCGACCACGCCCGCCTTGACGCCGAGATCGACCAGCTCGCCGGTCTTGGAGACGCCCTCGCCATACATGATGTCGAACTCGACCACCTTGAAGGGCGGCGCCAGCTTGTTCTTGACGACCTTGACGCGGGTCTGGTTGCCGACGACCTCGTCGCGATCCTTGACCGAGCCGATGCGGCGGATGTCGAGGCGGACCGAGGCATAGAATTTCAACGCATTGCCGCCGGTCGTCGTCTCGGGCGAACCGAACATGACGCCGATCTTCATGCGGATCTGGTTGATGAAGATGACCATGGTGTTGGAGCGCGAGATCGAGGCGGTGAGCTTGCGCAGTGCCTGGCTCATCAGGCGGGCCTGCAGGCCGGGCAGCGAATCGCCCATCTCGCCTTCGATTTCCGCCCGCGGCGTCAACGCCGCCACCGAATCGACCACCAGCACGTCGATGGCGCCGGAGCGCACCAGCGTGTCGCAGATCTCCAGCGCCTGCTCGCCGGTATCGGGCTGCGAGATCAAAAGGTTTTCGAGATCGACGCCGAGCTTGCGGGCATAGACCGGGTCGAGCGCGTGCTCGGCATCGACGAAGGCGCAGATGCCGCCCTTCTTCTGGGCTTCGGCCACCGTGTGCAGCGCCAGCGTCGTCTTGCCCGAGCTTTCCGGCCCGTAGATCTCGACGATGCGGCCGCGCGGCAGACCGCCGACGCCAAGCGCGATGTCCAGCCCAAGCGAGCCGGTCGGCACCGTTTCGATCTCGACGACCTGCTCGTTCGCGCCGAGCCGCATGATCGAGCCCTTGCCGAAGGCACGCTCGATTTGCGACAGCGCCGCATCCAGAGCCTTTGATTTGTCCACCGCTTTGTCCTCTACAAGCCGCAAAGAATTCTGAGCCATGATACATCACCCCGTGGTCGTCAATGGAGGCCGGACAATCCCGCAATCCTTAAAAGAATGTACCTCATTTGTTCTCATTTGTCAATGAGCACCAAGGGTTTGAAAAATAACGCATATCCCTATTTGTTCTATTTTTGTTTCGCAATTATTGCTTCCGATGTGTCTCGCCTCGCATGCGGCGCCGTTGCCGTCACCAACCGAATCGGACCCGCGATTGCAGGGTTCCGCCCGGCGACCTAGTCTCCCCCGGGCAACAGCTAAAGGGCATTTTGACGGCATGATCAAATCCCCGACGATCCTGGCCGTGGGCGGCGCCTATATCGAGCGGCGCGGCCGGGTTGCCGGCGCCTTCGTGCCGGCCGCTTCCAACCCCGGCACGATGCGCGAGCATGTCGGCGGTGCCGTCTTCAACGCCTTGCGCTGTGCGGTGCGACGCGGCGCCTCGGCCTCGCTGCTTTCGGTGCGCGGCGGCGATGCCCTTGGCGACACGGTTTTACGCGCCGTCACCGAGGCCGGCATTGCCGACCTGTCGGCGGTGTTCCTCGACCGAGCAACGCCAAGCCATACGATGCTGATCGATAGCGACGGCGGGCTGATCGCCGGCCTTGCCGACATGGTGCTCTACGAGCTGGCGCTTCCCAAGCAGATCCGCCGCGCCAAGGTGCGGGAAGCGATCGGTTCGGCCGACGCGGTGCTGTGCGACGCCAACCTGCCGTCGACCGCGCTGGGGCGGCTGGCGGCACTCGCCGCCGACAAGCCGGTGTTTGCGCTTGCGGTCTCGCCCAATAAGGCGGCGCGGCTGATGCCGGTGCTCGACCGTCTGGCGCTGGCCTTCATGAACCGGCAGGAGGCCGGCGTGCTCGCCGACGTCGGCATCGATGCTGACGATCAAGGCATCGTCGACGGCCTAATACGCGCCGGGCTGAAAAGCGGCGTGATCACCGCCGGCGACGAACCAGTGCTCGGTTTCGACGAATTGAGCGCGTTCTTGATCTCGCCACCGCCGCTACAAAAGCGGACCGATACTGCCGGCGCCGGCGACGCATTGGCAGGCGCCACGATCGCTGCCCTGCTGCGCGGCCTGACGCTACGCGCGGCACTGCGCGAAGGCATTGCCGCAGCTATGCTCGTCGTCGAGAGTGCCGCCTTCACCAGCGCTGGCTTTGCCGAAGCGCTGGCGCTCGTGCCCGAGGCGCGGGACCTGGCATGAAGTGCGGCCCGGAATTGCCGAAGCATGACGCAGCCTATTTGCCGGCGCGCCGTCCTGCCTCGTAGGCGCGGCGTGCCCAGATCGCCATCTCGTCGGGATCGTCGAAGGCGCTGTCGGGAACGCTCCAATAGGGCATCGACACGAGCTTGCCGTGGCGCGAGCCGGTATAGGTCCATTGCCGGCAGCCGGCCGCTTCGAAATCCGGGGCGCTTTCGGCGTCGGCCTTCAGCATCAATTCGCCACGGATGACGATGGCGACGATGACGCCGTCGAAATAGATGCCCTTGCCGCCGAACAGCTTGCGGATGCTGACCGGGCCGAGGCCTTCGAAAAGCTCTTCTATGCGCTCGTTGTCCATGCGGCGATCATGTCACCCGGATTTCCCCTTGTCATCGACGCAACCGGCACCATCCTGACAAGTTCAGAATCAATTTCCTCGGAGTTTTTCATGCCGCTTCTGCTCAAAGGGTCCTGCCGGTGCAATGCCGTGCGTTTCGAGGTGGAAAGCCACACGCCGGTGCCGTTCATGCTGTGCTACTGCTCGATCTGCCGCAAGCAGCAGGGCGGCGGCGGTTTTGCCATCAATCTCGGCGCCGATTACGAAACGCTGAAAATCCAGGGCAAGCGCCATCTCGGCGTCTACCGCGCCGAGATCGAGGACGACGAGCACCCGCAACGCGAGACCTCGACGGGCGAGCGGAACTTCTGCACGAAATGCGGGACGGCACTCTGGCTCTACGATCCGACCTGGCCGGAGCTGGTGCATCCGTTTGCCTCGGCGATCGACACAGACCTGCCGAAACCGCCGGAGAAGGTGCATCTGATGCTGAAATACAAGGCGAACTGGGTCGAGCCCGACATCGGCAAGGGTGACAAGGTGTTCGACGTCTACCCGGAGGAGTCGATCGCAGACTGGCACAAGCGAACGGGGATGTGGGTGGATTAGCTTCGGCAGTCCCCCTCATCCGGCCCTTCGGGCCACCTTCTCCCCGCTGGGGAGAAGAGACTGGCTCAACCGTTCGCGACCTCTTCTCCCCTCGGGGAGAAGGTGGCCGCGAAGCGGCCGGATGAGGGGGTCTCGCGAAATCCTACTAAGGAAAAGAAAATTCTCAGGCCGAAGCGCGTGCTTCGGCCAGTGCCTTCAGATCAGCCGGCTTCAATTCGACCGATTCGCCGCAGCCGCAGGCCGAGCTCTGGTTCGGATTGCGGAAGGTGAAGCCGGTGCGCAGCGTCGTCTGCTCGAAATCCATCTCGGTGCCGAACAGGAAAAGGGCCGCCTCCGGCGCGACATAGACATGGGCGCCGTCACGCTCGATATGGTCGTCCTTGGTATTGGGTTCGGTCACCAGATCGACCGTATATTCCATGCCGGCGCAGCCGCCCTTCTTGATGCCAAGGCGAATGCCATGCGCATTCTCACGGGTCGCAACGATCTCGCGAACCCGGTCGGCGGCCTTTTCGGTCATCGTGATGACGGCGAAGCGTCCCATGTTTTCCTTCTCCATGCGCGCAGGTTCAAGGCCTGCCGAATGATTCCTCACCTAAAATGGTGAAGTTTTGTACCCGGCGCAAGTGCGCCAGCCTCTGGCTGGTCGGATGCTAGTACCACCCAACCGCCACCTGCGCCTCTTCCGACATGCGGTCGGGCGACCAGGGCGGGTCGAAGGTCATGTTGACCTCGACGCCGGAGACGCCTTCGACGGCGCCGACGGCGTTTTCGACCCAGCCCGGCATTTCGCCAGCCACCGGGCAGCCCGGCGCGGTCAGCGTCATGTCGATCTTGACCGAGCGGTCGTCCTCGATGTCGATCTTGTAGACCAGGCCGAGCTCATAGATGTCGGCCGGGATTTCCGGGTCATAGACCGTCTTCAGCGCCGAGACGATGTCGTCGGTCAGCCGCGCCAGTTCGTCGGCGGGAATCGTTGACCCGGAAACCGCCGCATTGGTGGTCATATCCAGTGCCGTGCTTTCGGCGGTGTGGCTGGCATCATCCATGATCGTCACCCGAAGAACTTTCGCGCCTTTTCCAGCGCATCGGCCAAAGCATCGACTTCAGCCCTGGTATTATACATGCCGAACGATGCCCTGCATGTGGATGTTACGCCGAAGCGTTTCAACAGCGGCTGGGCGCAATGGGTGCCGGCGCGCACCGCCACGCCCTGCCGGTCGATGACCATCGACACGTCGTGCGCGTGGATGCCCTGCAGCTCGAACGAGATGATTGCGCCCTTGCCGGGCGCATCGCCGAAGATGCGCAGCGAGTTGATGGCGCGCAGTTTTTGATGCGCATAATCCTTCAGATCGGCCTCGTGCGCGGCGATGCGCTCACGTCCGATCTTTTCCATGTATTCGAGCGCCGCACCAAGTCCGATCGCCTGCACGATCGGCGGCGTGCCGGCCTCGAAACGGTGCGGCGGGTCGTTGTAGGTGACGATGTCTTGCGTCACCTCCTCGATCATCTCGCCGCCGCCCATGAACGGGCGCATGCGCTCCAGAATATCCTTCTTGCCGTAGAGCACGCCGATGCCCGACGGGCCATAGACCTTATGGCCGGTGAAGACGAAGAAATCGCAGTCGAGGTCCTGCACGTCGATCGGCATATGCACGGCGCTCTGGCTGCCGTCGACCAGCACCGGAATGCCGCGGGCATGCGCGATGCGCACGATCTCCTTGATCGGCGTCACCGTGCCCAGCGCGTTCGACATATGGGTGATGGCAACCAGCCTGGTGCGGTCGGTCAGCCGCTTCTCGAATTCCTCGATATGGAAGACGCCGAGATCATCGACCGGCACCCAGACCAGCTTGGCGCCCTGCCGCTCGCGGATGAAATGCCACGGCACGATGTTGGAATGATGCTCCATGATCGAGAGCACGATCTCGTCGCCTTCGCCGATGTTCGGCATGCCGAAACCATAGGCGACCGTGTTGATCGCCGCCGTGGTGTTCGAGGTGAAGACGATATTGTCGGTGCTCGGCGCATTGAGGAAACGGCGCACCGTCTCGCGAGCCCTCTCATAGGCGTCGGTCGCGGCATTGGACAGGAAATGCAGGCCGCGATGGACGTTGGCGTATTCCTGGGAATAGGCGTGCTGGATGGCGTCGAGCACCGCCTGCGGCTTCTGCGCCGAGGCGCCATTGTCGAGATAGACCAGCGGTTTGCCGTAGACTTGCCGCGACAGGATCGGGAAGTCGCGGCGGATCGCCTCGACGTCATAGGGGATGTTTTCGACTTTCTGGTCCATCTCGAAGTCCTTGCCGCGCTGCCGCGTTCCTTCCAACACCCCTCATCCGTCTTGGCGCTTCGCGCCAATCCACCTTCTCCCACAAGGGGAGAAGGAGAGGCGCGTTTCCTTCTCCCCTTGTGGGAGAAGGTGGCCGAGCGAAGCTCGGTCGGATGAGGGGTGCTGGCCGAAGCGCCAGGCCCTCATCCACTTTATCCGTGCGCCACGAACCAGTTGTCGAGTCTCGCTTCCAGCGCCTCGACGATGGCCTCGTCGTCCAGTTCCTCGATTACCTCGGCGACGAAGGCCTTGACCAGCAGGCCGCGCGCGGTCTTCTCGTCGACGCCGCGCGCCATCAGGTAAAACAGATGGCTGTGGTCGATCTCGGTGACGGTCGCGCCATGGCCGCAGACGACGTCGTCGGCGAAGATTTCGAGCTCCGGCTTGGTCGAGAACTCCCCGTCGTCCGACAACAGCAGCGTGTTGCAGGCCATCTTGGCGTTGGTCTTCTGCGCATATTGGTGGACGTTGATGCGGCCTTGGAAGACGCCGCGCGCCTTGCCGGTCACCACGTTTCGGAAGACTTCGGTCGATGCGGTATGCGGCACGGCGTGGTCGAGCACCATGGTGACGTCGGTATGGGTGTCGCCGGCGAGCAGATTGATGCCGCGCAGCGTGAATTCGGCGCCCTCGCCGGTCGTCTTCACAACGACCTCCTGGCGCACAAGCTTGCCGCCGGCATTCATGACGAACAGCGTCAGCTTCGAATTCTTGCCGAGATGCGCCTTGAACTGGGCAAGGTGCGTCGCCGTATCCGGTTGCTCCTGCACGATGAGCCATGTCACTTCGGCGCCCTCGCCAAGCACAAGCTGGCTGACCGCGCTGACCAGCGCCGCCCCCTCGCCTGCCTGGCGCTCGACGATAACAGCCTTGGCGCCGGCGCCGGCGCGCGTCAGCAGCCGCACATGCGTCTGTCCCCCGCCCTGCAGATTCTGCAGCTCAAGCGGCTTTTCCAGTTGGGCGCCGTCGGCGATGTCGACGAAATAGCCGTCGGCGACAAAGGCGGTGTTGAGCGCGCCGATGGCGTCGTCGCTGCCATAAGAATCGAGCCCAGGTGCTGCGCTGCCGTCGGTCAGCTTCTCCGACAGGCGCTGCACGACAACGCCCTCGATGCTAGCGAGCTTGGCGCTCGAAACGCCGTTCAGCACCGGCAAAACCGAGGAGCCTTCGACGATCGGCGCAATGGCTTTCGCAACCGCTGCCGGATCGAAGTCCGGCACCGAGGTCAGCAGCCGGCGCAGGTCCGTATAGTGCCAGGATTCGATGCGCCGCGTCGGCAGGCCGCCCTTGATCGCCTCGATGGCGTCGTCGCGCTTCAGCATCACCGCGCCGTCGCCGGGCAGCAGCGACAGCCGCTCGCCAAAGGCGTCGATCAGCGCCGTTTCGGCCAATGTTCGCTGGGGTGTCGTGTGCATATTCATCAGTATCGCCTTATTTGGCTTGCCTTCCGGGCCTGCTGGCATCTCACGCGGCTTGCCCGATCACGCCGGCATAGCCATTGGCCTCGAGGTCGAGCGCCAGCGACTTGTCGCCCGACTTGATCACCTGACCCCTGTAGAGCACGTGCACCGTATCCGGCACGATGTATTGGAGCAGGCGCTGGTAATGGGTGATGACGACGATGGCCCGGTCCGGCGAGCGCAGCGTGTTGACGCCGTCCGCGACGATCTTCAGCGCGTCGATATCGAGACCGGAATCGGTCTCGTCGAGCACGCAGAGCTTTGGCTCGAGCAGCTTCATCTGCAGGATCTCGGCACGCTTCTTCTCGCCGCCGGAGAAGCCGACATTGAGCGGCCGCTTCAGCATCGCCATGTCCATGTTGAGCGAGGCCGCCGCTTCCTTCACGCGCTTGAGAAATTCCGGGATCTTCAGCGGTTCCTGGCCGCGCGCCTTGCGCTGCTCGTTCATCGCCACTTTCAGGAATTCCATCGTCGCCACGCCCGGTATCTCCATCGGATACTGGAAGGCGAGAAAGATGCCGGCGGTGGCGCGCTCGGCCGGATCCATTTCGAGGATCGACTGGCCGTTGTAGAGGATATCGCCCTCGGTGACCTCATAATCCTCGCGCCCGGCAAGGATATAGGACAGCGTCGATTTTCCCGAGCCGTTCGGCCCCATGATGGCGGCGACCTCACCGGCCTTCACCGAAAGATTCAGGCCGCGAATGATCTCGGTGCCGTCGTCGACGATACGGGCATGGAGGTTTCTGATTTCAAGCATTCTCTTGCTCTATCGTTCCGTTAACTACATATCGCCGAGCTAGGGCAACGGCGACGTCGCTTTCAAGTTCAGGTGCCAAGTCAAATCGCATACTTCCGTCCTCGACGGCGTCGGCGGGATTCGGCCACCTGGTGATTTCAAAAATCTCAGGGCCGTAGACGGTGATCATCAACTCCGTGCCGTCTTCGCGCCCAGCGCTAATTCGGTTGGCTTCGACTTCGATCCTGACGCCAACTTTCCTTTCGGCAGCAAAGCTTCGAAGGTAGTTCCCGAGCGACGTTGCCAATTCTCCGCAAATCTGCTCATCGAGGTCGGCCCGATAGTTGTCGGGTAGCTCACCAGAATGCCTGTCAAACTGGTGAACGCGTGCGACCAACGGCGGACCGTCCTCTGCCTCATCGTCACTCACCCAACGCTCCCCTCGAGGCTGATCCCGATCAGTTTCTGCGCCTCGACCGCGAACTCCATCGGCAGTTGCTGGATGACGTCCTTGACGAAGCCGTTGACGATCAGCGCGATCGCCTCTTCTTCCGGAATGCCGCGCTGCATGACATAGAACTTCTGGTCCTCGGAAATCTTCGAGGTGGTGGCCTCGTGCTCGAACTGCGCGGTCGAATTCTTGGCTTCCATGTAGGGCACGGTGTGTGCGCCGCACTGATCGCCGATCAGCAGGGAATCGCAATTGGTGAAGTTGCGGGCGTTGGTCGCCTTGCGGTGCGCCGAGACCTGGCCGCGATAGGTGTTCTGCGAGAAGCCGGCGGCAATGCCCTTGGAGATGATGCGGCTCGACGTGTTCCTGCCGAGATGGATCATCTTGGTGCCGCTGTCGACCTGCTGATAACCGTTCGACACGGCAATCGAATAGAACTCGCCGCTGGAATCGTCGCCGCGCAGGATGCAGCTCGGATATTTCCAGGTGATGGCCGAACCGGTCTCGACCTGCGTCCACGAAATCTTCGAGCGATGGCCGCGGCAGTCGCCGCGCTTGGTGACGAAATTGTAGATGCCGCCCTTGCCTTCGGCGTCGCCGGGATACCAGTTCTGCACCGTCGAATATTTGATCTCGGCATCGTCGAGCGCGATCAGCTCGACCACCGCGGCATGAAGCTGATTCTCGTCGCGCTGCGGCGCCGTGCAGCCTTCGAGATAGGAGACGTAAGCCCCCTCCTCGGCGATGATCAGCGTGCGCTCGAACTGGCCGGTGTTCTTCTCGTTCATGCGGAAATAGGTCGACAGTTCCATCGGGCAGCGCACGCCCTTGGGCACGAAGACGAACGAACCGTCGGTGAACACGGCCGAATTCAGCGTTGCGTAGAAATTGTCGGAGGTCGGCACGACAGAACCGAGATATTTCTTCACCAGTTCCGGATGCTCGCGGATGGCTTCCGAGATCGAGCAGAAGATGACGCCGGCCTGCGCCAGTTCCTTCTTGAAAGTGGTGACGACAGAGACGGAATCGAACACCGCATCGACGGCGACGCGGCCCGACTTGTAGACGTTGTCGCTGGCTTCCTCGAGCTCCGACGCATCGGTCTTCTGCACGCCGGCGAGGATTTCCTGTTCCCTGAGCGGAATGCCGAGCTTCTCATAGACCTTCAGCAGTTCGGGATCGACCTCGCTGAGCGAAGTCGGCCCGGGCGTGCTCTTGGGCGCGGCGTAATAGTGGAGGTCCTGGAAATCGATTTTGGGATAGTGGACGCGCGCCCATTTCGGCTCGTCCAGCGTCAGCCAGCGGCGATAGGCTTCCAGGCGCCATTCCAGCATCCAGGACGGCTCGTCCTTCTTCGCCGAAATGAAGCGGATAATGTCTTCGCTCAGGCCCTTGGGGGCCTTGTCCATCGCGATTTCGGTCTGGAATCCGTATTTATACTGGTCGACATCGATCTTTCGAACTCGATCGATCGTCTCCTGCACAGCAGGCATCAGCGTTCTCCATCCACGCCGGGGTCAAGGCCCGGCAGTTTTCAAACTATGGCACCGCAAACGAGCGCCCATCAGGCACCGGAGGCGGCGTAAGTTTCATATAGTGCGTTCATGCCGGAAATTCACCCGGCCAAATGCGAACGCACGGCTCTACCAGGCCGCAAGGCCCTACATTTCGTCTGCCGCGCTCAGGCGGCTCGTTCCCTGCTTGCCTTTTCCTTACCGGCTTGGCGCGCGACGATCGTCGCCAGCGCCGAACGGAACAGCTCGATATCTTCAGCGCTGGTCGCGTGGCCGACGGACACGCGCAACGCGCCGAGGCCGTCACCATAACCCATGGCTTTCAGCACGTGACTCGGCCCTACTTTGCCCGACGAACAGGCCGATCCAGCCGACAGCGCCACACCGGCCAGGTCGAAGGCAATCTGCGCCGTCTCGGCCTTGATGCCGGCAATAGCGAAGAATGTCGTATTGGCAAGCCTTGGCGCGCCGATCCCGAAGATTTCGGCGTCCGGAACAAGCGTTTTCACGATCGCCTCGATTTCGTCGCGACGCTGCCGCACCGTTTCGATCGTTTGCAAGCCGGCAGACGCCTCGCGCGCCGCCGCGCCAAACCCGGCAATCGCCGCCAGGTTTTCGGTGCCGCCGCGATGGCCTTTTTCCTGGCCACCGCCGCTGACCAGCGGCTTCGGCATCATCAGGTCCGACGCCGCGACAATGGCGCCGACGCCCTTTGAGCCGCCGATCTTGTGCGACGAGAGAATCAGATAATCTGCGTAACCCGCTGACATATCGAGCGGAATGCGGCCGGCCGCCTGCACGGCATCGACAACCAGGATGCCACCCGCCGCCTTGACGATTTCGGCAATGCGGCCGACCGGCTGGATCACGCCGGTTTCATTGTTGGCAGCGTGGATGGCCACCAGCGGCAAGCCTTCGACCTTGTCATGCTGGACGAGAGCCTCGGCCAAAACGTCGAGCCTGACGACGCCGTCGGCGTCGACGCCGATCCGTGTCACCTGCGCCGCTGGGAAGCGCCCGCCGTTCAGCAGGCACGGATGATCGGCCTCGGACACATAGAGCCGGCTCATACGGACAGCACCGCGCCCCATCTGCCAGTCCGGCGTCAGCAGCGTCGAGGCCGCTTCCGTCGCGCCGGAGGTGAATACGACATGCTCGGCTTTGGCGCTGACCAGTCGCGCCACGTCGCGCCTGGCATCCTCGATCAGCCGCCGTGCAGCGCGGCCCTCGGCATGGACCGAGGACGGGTTGGCGGCGACGTCGAGCGCAGCGACCACGGCCGCGCGCGCCGAGGCAAGCAGCGGCACGCTGGCGTTGTAGTCGAGATAGGCGCGTGCTCCGGCCATTTCCGTCCAACTGGTCCCTTCAAAAGCCGTTCCGCGAAGATAGCGCGTTATTTCCTTGAAATTGCAAGGCAAGACGTCCTATTTACGCGGCTTGCGGCGCGGGTGCCCGAGCCACAATTTTTGGCCGCCCAGTTTTGAACAATTCTAAACTAGCTTCTAGAAAGACGCTCGCCCTGCGTCAAGGCCTAGGGAAGACTGGGGCCTAGGGAAGACTGGGGCCAGAGGAAGACTGGGGCCAGAGGAAGAGTTGTTCCGGGCGCCGCGCAAATTTATACCAAGTGGAGTATTTCATGCCTGAGGTCATTTTCACCGGTCCGGCCGGCCGTCTGGAGGGTCGCTATCAGCCCTCGAAGGAAAAGAGCGCGCCGATTGCCATCGTCCTGCACCCGCACCCCCAGTTCGGCGGGACGATGAACAACAAGATCGTCTACGACCTCTTCTACATGTTCCAGAAGCGCAATTTCACCACGCTGCGCTTCAATTTCCGCGGCATCGGCCGCAGCCAGGGCGAGTTCGACCACGGCACCGGCGAATTGTCCGACGCCGCCGCGGCGCTCGACTGGGTGCAGTCGCTGCATCCGGATTCCAAGAGCTGCTGGGTTGCCGGCTATTCGTTCGGCTCGTGGATCGGCATGCAGCTTCTGATGCGCCGGCCGGAGATCGAGGGCTTCATCTCGGTCGCGCCGCAGCCCAATACCTATGATTTCTCGTTCCTGGCGCCATGCCCGTCGTCCGGCCTGATCATCCACGGCGACGCCGACAAGGTCGCGCCGCCCAAGGACGTGCAGGGGCTGGTCGACAAGCTGCACACGCAAAAGGGCATTACCATCACCCAGAAGACCTTGCCCGGCGCCAACCATTTCTTTGCCAACCATGCGGAGCTTCTGATCGAGGAATGCGCCGACTACCTCGATCGCCGGCTGGCCGGGGAATTGTCCGACCCACGGCCGAAGCGGCTGAGATAATCGGCGATGTACCAACCGCCTCACTTCCAGGAAACACGGCAGGACGTCCTGCACGGGCTGATCCGGGCGCATCCGCTTGGCCTGCTGGTGTCGAACGGCGTCGAGGGGCCGGTCGCCAACGCGATTCCCTTTCTTCTAGACGCGGATGTGCCACCGAACGGCAGGCTCCGCGCCCATTTGGCCAAGGCCAATCCGCAATGGCGGCTTTTGGCCGACAATCCCCTGGCGCGGGTGCTGGTCGTCTTCCAGGGCGCCGATGCCTATGTGACGCCGTCCTGGTACGAGACCAAGCGTGAAACCGGCAAGGTGGTACCGACCTGGAACTACGCCATCGTCCAGGTGCGCGGCATCGTCACGGTGATCGAAGACCAGGATTGGCTGGCCGAGCAGATTTCCGATCTGACGATGTCGCAGGAGGGCAGCCGCTCGGCGCCGTGGGCGGTGACCGACGCGCCGGCACCCTTCATCCAGTCGCAGATCAAAGGCATCGTCGGCCTAGAGATCGAAATCACCGAAATCAGCGGCAAATGGAAAGTCAGCCAGAACCGCCCGGCCGCCGACCGCGTCGGTGTCGCCGAGGGGCTCGAGAGCGAGACTGCCGATTCGGCCGATATGGTCCGGCTGGTAAGGTCCTATGGCGGGCTGGACGGCCAGTAATCTGGATTGCTTGCTCGACCGGTTTCAGGCCGGTCGAGGGCTCAATCGACCTTCGTCATCGCCGCCTTGCGCTCGTTGGCGATCAGCCAGAGATTGCGGATATAGATCAACAGGCCCATGGCCTGGCCGGCGATGAACACCGGATCCTGACGCTGGATGGCGTAGATCAGCAGCAGGCCGCCGCCGAACAGCGAAAAGAACCAGAAGGCGATCGGCACGACGCTGCGCTTGGCCTTTTCCGACGCCACCCACTGCACCAGAAAGCGCATGGTGAAGAAGAACTGGGCGACGAAGCCGAGCAGAACCCAGGCATCGAATTGCTTGACGAAAACATCGTGAAGCCAGGTCGCCAATTCCTGAAGCACGTTACCCATGCCTGATTTCCTCTACTTTGGGCATTCTGCGGCGCCTGCGGCGCAGCCACCAGACGCCGGCAAGATCAAGCACGCCCTGCAGGCCGCGATCGAAGATGCCGTAATTCGATTTGCCGTGACGGCGGGAGCGATCGACGACGTCGCAATGGACGACGCGGTAGCCCTCCTGGATGACCAGCGCCGGAACAAAGCGGTGGGTGCCGTCGAAGAACGGCAATTTCCTCAAAATGTCGGTATGGATCGCCTTGAGGCCGCAGCCGGTATCCCGCGTCTCGTCGTGCAGGATGGCCTTTCTCAGCCCGTTGGCGAAACGCGACGCCAGCTGCTTGATCTTGCTGTCGCGGCGCTTCAGACGCTGTCCCTGCGCGGCCCCGACATCGGGACCAGCCTGCCGCAGCGCGTCTATCAACACTGGGATATAACCGGGGTCGTTCTGGCCGTCGCCGTCGATGGTGGCGACGATATCGCCGCGCGCCGCCCAGGCGCCCGAACGCACCGAGAGCGACTGGCCAGCGGATTTCTGATGCCTGAGATGGCGCAGCGGAAACCGGCGAAGCGCTGCTTGTGCGGCAAGCACCGAAGGCGTGTCGTCGGTCGAGCCATCGTCGACGACGATGACCTCGAAGTCGCGCCCGGCCATCGCGGCGCCGATCTCGTCGAGCAGAAGCGGCAGGTTCGCCGCCTCGTTCCGGCAAGGAATGACGATGGATATCTCCGGCATCTCGACTCTGTCATAGGATATGGCATTCGATCGATGCCGTGCGGTCCAGCGGATGAGACCCGTTGGCGGCGCCTCATTACGCCAGCCGAAACGATGACGCAAGCAGGCCGCACGCTTGGGGTTCTCCCTTCTCCCCTTGTGAGACCTTTGCACAGAAGCCGATTGGTGATTCTGTGATGATGGTCGAAGCAGGGAGATTCGGGATGGCGGATCGTGTTCTG